>JBIKTV010000560.1:0-3745 GCA_044347905.1 Myxococcota bacterium | reverse complement strand
TGGAGCCGAGCTGGTAGCTGAACTGGCCGCCCTTGGCAGCGACGGTCACGCCGGACTCCGCCCAGACGGGGTTGCCGCCGGTCTCCGCGGAGTAAATGCCGATGGTGACGGTGTAATTGCCGTCCGCAGCGGGGCCACCGCCGGAGGACAGCAGCACGCCTTCCATGGCGGCGGTAGTCGGGACGGCGGCGGCCACGGGCGCGGCAGCAAGAGAGGCTGCAACGGCGAAGGCCGACAGGCACTGAAAGATAAAGTGATTTGTTTTCATGGCTTCCCTCGCGATCGCCCCCTCGGGGAATACGCAATACCAGGCCAGCGGCCTACTTGGACCGGGATCATACTAGGATTCCACTAGGTGAGCCAAATTCTGCGGCCCTTGAGGTGCGACTTCGCCGGAGAGAGCGGGGCGTAGAGCCGGGGCCGCGGGGCAGGCAGGTCAAACTGGTCGCTGGCCACAGGCCCAAGAGCCCTTACAGACAGCAGGCGTAGCCGTAACCGCTGTTGGGATTGAGGTTATTCGAGGCGTTGCCGATGCCGTTGGTGCCCGAACAATTGCCGTCACAGTCGTTGAAGCCGCCGGACCAGCTACCCGCGACGGTCAGGAGGCCTTTGCGGCGCAGCACTGAGCTCTCGGCCACGGAGCAGACGCGGGAGCCAATGGCCGCGCAGTCCTTGGCGGCGTTGACCCAGGTGACACCGCTGTTGACGACTTTCTTGTAGCAGACGCCGCCTGAATCGGTGCTGCCGCTCGGGCACGCCGTGGTCGGGCGCTCGCCGGCGCAGCAGGCAAAGGCGTGGCCGTTGATGAAGCGGTCGTCGTCGGGCAGGTAGCCGCCTCCAGCAGTGCCATACTCCACGGCGCTGTCGGTATCCTCGCCGTCATTGGACCAGTACTGAGACGCTGTGATCTTGCCCGCCGTGCGCAGGTAGACGAGCTGCGATTTATCGCACAAATCCGACTTTAGCGACGCGCAATAGAGCGCTGCGTAGTTGAACGAGGCGTCGGCGGCGTCGTGAATGTGCGTCACGCGGATGCCAATGTCATTGACGGCCGCCTTGACAATCTGGTCGCTGGCCATAGGCGGCGTCCAGTTAAAGCAGCACGCAACGTTGATGGCTGTGCCGGGTCCCATATCGTCTGCGCAGTCGCCGACAGCTTCATCGTGCCAGCGGGCGTCGTTGTCAGAATAGCTCGCAATCCAGTTGGCCGAACCGTACTGGTTGCCAGTGTAGGACGGAAGGGCGCCGTGCTTGCGGACGATCATCGACTGGGCACCCGTGCAAACATAAGCGCCCATGCCGTGGCAATAGTCGACTGCGCTCTGCCAGTTCTTGCCGCCCGCGCCGCCAGCCAAGCAGACACCGCCTAGGGCGAGGGTGCGCTCGCCACTGGCCTTCTTGGGGCACCCGTCCAAAAATTCCACGTGGTCGTTGAACGTGACATCGCCAGTAATCGCCCCACCTGCGCCCATGGTCAGGCCACCGTCCACAATCAGGTTGCCTTTGACCTGAATCTTCTTGCTCGACAGGGTCTGGATGTTGATGGTCCAGTTGAACTTGCCGTCATAGACAAACGCCGGCGTGCCGGGCGGCACGATAATCGCCGCGGTGTCTTTGACCGTGATCGACCAGTTGCCCTTGATGTTCTTGCCCAGCCAGTCCTTGTTCATGTCGCCGCTGACCAGCGCATCGCCGTCATTGTACTTGGCGGTCCAGCTGTTGCCGGTCTTGCCGCCATTGTACAGGATGTACGGGCTGCTCATGCCGGGTCCGTACAACTCTACGACAACTTTAGAGATATCCGAGTTGGTCGCGTTGAAATTGATCCAGATCTTCTGGGCCAAGCCCACATCGGGGAAGGTCAAGGTGTCCGTGACGCCAGCGGCAAAGCCGTCCTTGATCTGCACGTCTTTGGTGCCATTGACGCCGTCGACAAACTGATTCCAGATGAGATCATTGGAGATTTCATTGATCATGTCCGGTGCGATGCCGGCGGTGACACACTCATAGGTGCCGTCCGCCTTGATGCCCTTCATGACCAGGTTGGTGCCGCAGGCGTCGCCGAGCTTGGCCATGACCGGCTTGTTGGTCAGGTCGGCGTACGAACCGCTGGCGGCGACGGTGGCGAGGGTCGGCTTGTTCAGCAGATCTGCGTAGCTGCCGGTGCCGGCGACCTTGGCGAGGCTGGCGGCCTTGACGTAATCGGCCAGATCACTGGTCTTGGCGTAGCTCGACAGGTCAGAGGTCTTGGCGTAGGCGCCCAGATCGCTGGTCTTGGCGTAGCCGCTGAGGTCGGCGGTCTTGGCATACGGGGCCAGATCCGAGGACTTGGCGTAGGGTTGCAGCACCGCGGCTTCCAGGTGGGTGGCCTTGAGGCAGCCCGTGCACTCCAGGCTCTCGGCAAGAGCAGCGCGCAGGGCGTAGGCGCTCGAGCCCAGTTGCTTGCGCGGCAGCTCCGGGTCTGTGCCAATCTGCAAGCCGATCCAGGCCTTGCTGAGGTTCAGGGCCGTGGCGGTGAGTGGCGTCTTGGTGCCCAGCTGGTAGCTGAACTGCCCACCCTTGGCCGCGATAGTCACCCCGGTCTCGCTCCACACTGCCGTTCCACCGGTCTCTGTACCGTAAATGTTTATGGCGACGGTGTAATTGCCATCCGCCGCAGGGCCACCGCCGGAGGAAAGCAGCACGCCTTCCATAGAAGTGGTGGTGGGGACCACAGCTGCAGCGGAGGAGGCCACGAGGCCGAAGCCCAAGGAAGCCGCTAGAATCCAAGGGGTCCACAAAATTCTGCCGGGCATGAAGGTCACCTATTCGTTTCGGTGAAAGAGCCAACGTCGTGCACAGCGTCAAGCTGCTGGCGCCTTACCCTATCACTCTGGTCCGGCAGTTGCCAATCACAAATAATCACTTCCGGCTGTTCGCCCAAAGGAGAGCGTGTCTGCCCGTCGCGGAGCGGCACGCAACCTGTGTGTGTCCTTTGCGGCTCAGTGACAGCCCAGAGGGCGACCCGCCTTCGCTTTGGAGCGATGGGAGCGTGGTCGGCGCGATCCATTGGCCCGTGTCGACAAAAGGCCATACTGGAGCACAGTTGGGCCGCGCCAGCGCACATCTACGCTGACTGGTGCGGCTCCAAGAGATCCGCTACTTGGGCATGATCGCGCAGACGCGCTCGGTCCAACCGCCCATGGTATTGGCGTCGTGGGCGTTCGGGTAGTCGGTTTCGGTGTGGACCGCATTGGGGATGTTCTGCGTGCCGAGGTCGGTGTGACCGGATGCACAGGCCGGCGGCGTGCAACTCGTGATAAGCACCGAGGCATTGTCGCTGTTGTAAGAAGAATTCATCCACTGGCACGACGGGTAGTACACAGTCGACGGCGTAGCGGGTGGAATCAGGCAGAGTCGCTCCGAGGTTCCCACCGTGGTGCTGTGCCAGCAGCACCAGGGGTCGTAGTCCGAGGTGGTGGAGCGGGTCTTCTGTTGAACGCCGAGGTCGGTATGGCCGGAGGCGCAGGCGGGAGGCGTGCAGCTCGACGCGCTGATTTGCCACGTGCTGTTCGACTGCCACGTCCACGGGCAGGCGCGGTTGTAGATCGTGCCGGCGTTGAGTCCCGCCTGGGCGCCGCTTATCGTCAACGTGCCATCGACAATCAAATTCCCCTTAATCTGCACCTTCTTGCTCGACAGGGTCTGGATGCTGATGCTCCAGTTGAACTTGCCGTCATAGACAAATGCGGGCGTGCCGGGCGGC
>JBIKTV010000559.1:0-3751 GCA_044347905.1 Myxococcota bacterium | reverse complement strand
ATCACCGCCAGGTTCATGAACTCCGTCTTGAGCGAAAAACCCGGGCCCGAGGTCGACGTCGCCGCCAGGGCCCCGCCAAAAGCCGCGCCGATGGCCGAGCCGATGCCGGCGATCTCGTCTTCCGCCTGCAGCACCTTGCAGAAGTCCGGGTGCTGCTGCAGGGTCTGCATGATTTCCGTCGCCGGAGTGATGGGATAGCTCCCCAAGAACAGCTGCAGATTCGCGCGCTTGGCCGCGGCAAGCAGACCCAGCGCCGCCGCCACATTGCCCGACACCTGGCGGTACACCCCGGGGCCGCGCGGCTTGGGCTTCTTGTTGATTTGGAAGGTGGTCTGCCCCGTCAACTGCGCCGGACCATAAGCCAGGCCGGCTTCAAAGGTCTTGAGGTTGGCCTGCAGCACATCAGGTTTGGCCCCGAATTTCTTGGTGATCCACCGCTGGGTCGCCGCCGGATCGCGGTTGAACAGCCAGTAGGCCAGGCCCAGGGCAAAGAAGTTCTTGCTCCGGTCGATCTGCTTGGCGGCCAGACCGGCGCCGCCCAGGGCCTCACCCGTCAGCCGCGCCATCGGCACGCGCAGCAGGTTGTAGCCGCTCAACTCACCGCTCTCAAAGGGATTAGCCGCGTAGCCGGCCTTCTCTACCGCGCGGGCCTGAAAGGCGTCTTCATTGACGATCAGCATCGCACCCGGGTTCAACGCGCTCATGTTGGCGCGCAACGCTGCGGGATTCATGGCAAATAGGTATTCGATGCCGTCGCCCGGCGTAAACACCTCGCTGGTGCCAAAGCAGAGCTGGTAGCCAGAGACGCCGGCGATAGTGCCCGCCGGGGCGCGAATCTCCGCCGGGTAGTCGGGCAGGGTCGCCACGTCATCGCCCATCAGCGCGCTAGTACTCGTGAATTGCTCACCCACTAGCTGCATGCCGTCGCCGGAATCGCCGGCAAAGCGGATCACCACTCGGTCCAAGGGGGTCACCAGAGGAGTCACGTCAGGGAGAGATGCCTGTGGAGTCATGAAAGCCCTCGTGCGCAGGTGGAGGCGGACGCGCCGGTCGCTGGCTGGGGGATCAAGCCCCTTCTGCGGCCTGCGGTCAACGGTTTCTGTCACGGCGATGTCCTGATCGGTCCGGCGAATTGTCACGCTTTTGTCCGGCTTTCCGGGAGCCATGCAAAATCGCCGCGCAAGAGAGCCAAGCTCGGCGCCGGCACAGAGCCCTTGACCGGGCCGGCAATGATCGGCTGAAGTGTCGCCGCGGAGGCCCAGATGTCCCACGGCAAGTTCCTGTTCAATGGCAATATCGGTTCGCCCTCTGCGCTAGCTGCGCGGATCCAGCCGTGGCTGCGCGGGCGCGAAGGCGGGCCGCCCAAGGTGCTGCTGGTGACGGCGGCTTGGGGGCCGGGCGAATACGGCGAGCAGGGGGCGCGCGATGCCCTGAATGAAGTCGGTGTGCCTTCGCACTGGCACGGCGGATTTGATCACAATATCTATAACTTGTGCGCTTGGCACGTCTGGCAGGACTATCTGGCGCGCCACCCGCGGGTCGCTTCCGTAGACGCTGAGCTGCGCGCTGTTCAGGAGGCGACGCGCAAATTCTATGTCGAAAAGACGGGCTTTCACGCCGAGCGCATCCGCCAAGCTGCCCGCTATGCCCGCGACAAGTTGGGGCATTTCCGCATCGGCGATCTGCCCATGGTGCCCCGCGAGTCATTGCGCCCCGACTCAAGTCTGGCCGGCCGCGATCTGCTGCGACGGGCCCTGACTCGCGAACTCATTCACGATCTTGCCGACCTAGTGCAAAACGATCAGCGGATGATGGACACGCTGCAGCAAGAAGAGGTGCTGCTGGCGGCGCGCACTGGGATCCGCGTCGACAGCGACTGGCTGCGGCAACAGCGGATTTTGGCCGAGCGAATCCTCTCTGCCGACGTGATCTGCCTTTTTGGCGGCGATCCGGTGGCGCTGCTGGCGAGCCTGCGCTTCTTTGATCTGCAGCACGCCCTGGTCGAGGCCCTGCGGCGCGGCGCAACGTTTGTGTCAATTTCCGCTGGGTCTCTGGTGCTTTGCGAGCGGATCGTCATCTACGACAATTACAGCCCCGATCCATCGCGCCGGGAATTCCGCTTGTACGATCGCGGTTTGGGTCTTATCGGCGGCTTGCAGGTGCTGCCCCACTGCATGGACCGCATCCACACCGACGACCCGGACAACCTGGCCTATTTGGCGCGGCGTTTCTCTAGCCACCTGTGCGTGGGCTTGAACGAAGAGAGCTTTCTCCTGGCAGAACCATCGATTCCGCGTGCCGTTTCTGTGGGCGAGCACGACGGCGTCTACGTCTTTGGCGCGGACGGGGTCAAGTGGCGCTTTCACGCCGGGGAGGCGATTCCCCTACCCGCCGGATAAGCTCGATTGTGAGCGGCGACGCGCTGCGCTACGCTCAGACCTCAGCAGGGTTTAGCAGTCAGCAGGTCGGTTGACGTCCGCCGGTGGAAGGCAAGATGGCAGCAATGGCTCAGGACAGCGTGGCCACAGTGCTGGTCGTCGATGACGATCCGGCAGTGCGGCGCATCCTTTTGTTGCAGCTCGGCCAGCTGGGCTATCACGCTTTGGAGGCTGGGCGCGGCCGCGAGGCGCTGCAGATCCTGGACAAACGCCCTGTGGACGCGGTGTTGCTAGACGTGGTGATGCCCGACATCAACGGCATCGACGTGCTGCTCCACATCAAAGCCGATGAGCGCACTGAGCACATTCCGGTGTTGGTGATGACCGGCCTCGCCGATCAGGAGATGCGCCTGACCGCGCTGGCCTCCGGGGCGGAGGAGCTGCTGTCCAAGCCGGTGGATCGCCTGGAGTTGGGCTCGCGGCTGCGCAACGTGCTCAAAGTCAAGGCGCTCACCGATCGGCTGCGCCATACCCCGTCGCCCACGCCCGCGGCCATGGCGTCTGCAGTGAATACGGTGACCGCCCATCGGCCCCTTGCCGCAGAAGGCCCTAGCGATTCATTGGATTCCGGCAGCTGGCGGGCAGCGGTGCGCGCGGCTCAGAGGGCCTTGCCGCGGACCCAGCCGGGGACCATCGCCGGGCCGCCGCTGCTGTCGCGGGTAGGGCTCGATGGGCGCATCGACAGCGAACAAGGTCCGATGCTCCTTTGCGATTTTGCCGCCGACCTGCTGGGCCGCGAGAGGCTGGCGGCCGCGGTGCGAGAGGCGGGGCTGGGCAATCCCGTCGACGTCTTTCTCACCCTGGAGCACATCGGCTCCGCGGTGGTGCGCGTCGACCCGGTTTTTGCCGGACCTGCGCTGGCCGGACCCCACGGCGCCGGGGCCAGTGTCGTCGCCCTGGTTGCGCTGATTGTGCCGCAGCGCTATTGAGATTGCCGGACAATTGCTTGGATAGATTGCTTTGCTGGGCGCTGGATGGCGCAATCAGTCTTTGAGATGCGCGGTAATCTCCGGCACCGCCTGCAGAGCCGCGCGCAGCGCCTGGCCCAGATCGACCAACGGCAGGTCGCTGCGAGAGAGCGGCGGAGCCTCTTCCTTGAGGCGCAGGCGTTTCTCCACTTGCGCCGCTGCAGCCGCCACCGCCGGCAGACCCAGCATCCCGGCCAAGCCTTTGAGCGTGTGGGCCTCGCGGATCGCCTCTGCGTGGCGCGCTGGGTCAATCGCCTGCTTGATCAGGGTGTTGACCGTGTCGGCATGGGCCTCTGCAAAGCGCTGGAGCATCTCGCGCAGCAGCGCCGGCCGGCCTCCTGTGCA
>JBIKTV010000011.1:0-34249 GCA_044347905.1 Myxococcota bacterium | reverse complement strand
TTGTAGGCCGCAGACCAGGACGCCGGGCCGGCGGGCAGGGCCTGCAGCCACGCCAGAGCCGTCAGCAGCGCGCCCAGAACGAACACCGGGGTGTCGCTGAATCCCGCATAGCCCAACAGGATTCCGCCGATCCACGCGCGTCGCCGGCTCATTTGCCCGGCGGGCGACCCCGTGATGACAAAGAAGCCGGCGCCCACCAAAGCCGCGGCCAAGGCGTGGGCTGAGTAGAGGCCGGCGTAGATCAACAGCGGCGACGCCGTGGCCAGGGCTGCGACGCTGACGCGGGCACTGTGGGCCGAGACCCGGCGGATCAGCCAGCCATACATGGCGATCAGCATCGCCAGCACCGGGCCGGCTACCGTCAAGACCGTCGCTCCGTAGCCAAACCGCCACAGCTGTTCCCGCGCCACCTCTGGCTCCAAGCGCTGCGCCGCGGCGTACACAGGGAGACTGAGGATCGCCAGACCCGGCGCCGGTTCGCCGTACAGGTGGTTGGCGCGCGCGCGGTGACCTGTCGGCACGCTGCCGTGGCGCGCAATCATGGCGTCCAGGTGAGGTTCGCCGCGTTCCGCCAAGGCCTGCACCTGATACAGCCGCAGGGCATCTTGGCCGGGGTGCAGAAAGGGCCAGAAATGGCAGTACCAGGTCCACGCAACGGCGATGAGCAAGAGCAGAACCCAGGGCCGGGTGGAAGGCGGCGAAGTATATGCAGAATCGCCGGGTTGGGCGGTAGGATGGTCGGGCTGTGGGCTGGGGTTCTGCACCCAGTCTACGTTAGAGGTGACCTGCGAAATGCGCAACCGCATAGGCAGGGGCGGGGTGAGGCTCCAAAGGGTCCAGGGCTCGCCGCAGCGCTGCCGGACATCTAAGCAGGGCCTTCGCCGCAGGGCCGTTGCAAGGCCTAGGGGGCTGGGTTAGCATCCGGGGCTGGGCGTTACAAGCGTGGTCACGGCCCTTGCAGGTTGCCGGCTAAACCGCCTAGAGATGTTGCAGGATTACTTTGGTGGGGCCCCTCGGCTTCAAGAGCATCTGGTACGGTTCGCCATCACGGAGTCACAATGAGCTTCTACATCCAGCGCGACGGACAGCCAAAAGAGTTCACCATCCAGGCGCTGATCGATATGGTCAAGAGCGGCGGGCTGCGCGCCGACGAGTTCGTGTTTGACGGTCGCATGCAGAAGTGGGTCGGCGCGACCCAAGTGGCCGAGCTCGCAGACGCTTGGAAGTCCGTCAAGAGTGGCGCGGCTGCTCCGGCGATCGCTCCTGCGGCCGCGGCTCCGGCCCAGGCTGCCGACAAGAAGCGCTCCAAGAAGTTCAGCGAGACGTCGTGGTTCATGTCGGCCGTCACGTATGAAGAGGGCGGTCTGACGCCCAGCGAGCTCGCGCCGATGGAAGCTGGCGATAAGTTTGAGAATTTGCCGCCCGTGCCGGACGAGCTGCGCAAGAAGTTCTCTCTGTCGATTGCTGACCTCGACGACGGCGGCAAGAAGAAGTAGCCCGCCTTTCGCAGGTTTCTCGGGGTCAGCAGGCCGCAGAGCGTCCGCTCTGGTTGGTTTGGCTGGCCCCGTGTGTTTTTTGCCTTGCCAGGGGGGCCCATGCAGCGCCGCAATTTGCCGGGTACCGATCTGCAGTTAAGCGTCGTGGGCCTAGGCGCCTGGGCGATGGGCGGTCTGTGGTGGGGCGACGACGTCCGCGACTCAGATAGCCAAGCCGCCGTGCTCCAAGCCCTGGACCTGGGCGTCAACTGGATCGACACGGCACCGCTTTACGGCCACGGCCACGCCGACGAGGTGCTGGTGCAGGCCCTAGGTGCCCGAAAGAAAGACGTGATCATTGCGACCAAGGTCGGGGTGCGCTGGGACGGCGAAGGCATGCACGCCCGCAGCGACCTGACCGCGGCAAATCTGCGCCAAGATGTGGACGCGAGCCTGCAGCGCCTGGGGCTAGACTGCATCGACCTGTTGCAGATCCACTGGCCTTGCGAGCTCGATACGCCGCTGCAAGAGACCATGGCGACGCTGGAAGATCTGCGCCGCGAGGGCAAATTCCGCTATCTGGGGCTGTGCAATTACCCGGCGGCGCGGCTCAAGGAAGCGGCGGCGCTTGCCCACCTCGACAGCCTGCAGACGCCCTACAGCATCCTGCGCCGCGAGTTTGAGGCGGAGCTGCAGCAAGCCTGCGCCGAGCTGCCTGCGGGGCCAGGGCAGGCCGGTACGCGCCCGCTGGGCGTATTGGCCTACGAGCCGCTGTGCCGCGGCCTGCTGAGCGGAAAGTTTAAGGCAACAGCCAAGTTTGCCGACAGCGACCTGCGCGCCCGCGACGATCGCTTTCAAGGGACGCGGTTTCTGCGCGCGCTCACCATCGTCAGCCGGCTGCAGCTGGTGGCCAAGCGCCTGGACGAACCGGTGGCGGCGTTGGCGATCGCCTGGGTGCTGCGCCAGCCCGGGATCACCGCGGCGATCGTCGGCGCCAAGCGCGCGGCGCAGGTCCAGGAAAATGTGCGCGCTGCGGCCCTGCTGGATCGCGAATTGAACTGGGCGGAAATTGACCGGATTGTCGGAAGTTATCGCGGCTGATCGCGGCTGTTCCAGCGCCGGGCCAATTCCTCGCGCTGCTTCTCTGCGGCAAGGCTCAGCCAGGTCCACGGCTGCTTGGCCAATTCGCGCAACATCGCCATGCGCGCCGCGAGGTGCTGCGGGCCGGCCGCCAGCTCGTCGATGGTCCAGCGGCGCAGATCGGCATACTGAACAATCCGCTCTGCGACATCTGATGGCAGCCCAGCGCGGGCCTCGCTGAGCAGCCGCCGCGCCAGACCTGGGGCTGTACCGCTCGTGCCCACGGCCAGCGTGAGAGGCCCCTCTTGGGCCTGGGCCATCAGCCAGACGTTGCATGCCTCGGGGACATCCGCGCTATTGCACAGGATATTCCAGCCTTTGCACGCGGCATACACCTGCAAGTCCACGCCTTCTCGCCCCGTGGCTGAAACCACGAGGAGCCGCCCCAGCACATCTGGCTCCTGAAAACCCCGCTGAATCCAGCGCAATTGCCCGCTGAGCGCCAGCTGCTGCACTGCCTCGCACGCTTCTGGGGCCACGACGGTCAGATTCGCGCCGCACAGCCGCAGCTTGGCGATCTTCTCTGTAGCGACGTTGCCGGCCCCGACCACCAACACCGGTTCGCCCTGGAGGCGCAGCCCGACTGCCAGCACCGGCCACGCGCTCACGCCGCCTCCGCGCCCGGGTTGTCCAGCCCCAACTGCGCGACCGCGCCGATGACGGCCACGGATGGGCTGTGCAAATGGGCGTGTTCGCAGTCCTTAAGGCAGGATCCGACGGTCGTGCGGAGCACCTGCTGATTATCGCGGCCGGCCCAGGTGATCCACGCCATGGGGAGGTCCGGCGGATAGCCCAGCGTGGCGAGGCGCGGCACCCACTGCTGGCGGCTGGCCACGCCCATGAGCACGACGACGGTGGTCTGCTCTTGAAACCACGGCATGCTCGCACACGCCTGGCCATCGCGGCTGTGGCCTGAGACGACGCAGAAAGCGTCCGCCAAACCGCGGTGGGTCACGGCCATGCCCGCCAATTGCGGCGCCGCGATCGCCGAACTGATCCCCGGCACCACTTCGCAGGGCACGCCGGCCAGCGCCAGGGCCTGGACCTCTTCACTGCCGCGGCCCAGCACAAATGGGTCACCGCCTTTGAGCCGCACCACCGCCTCACCGGCCTCGGCGAGCTCGACCAGCAGCGCTTCAATCGCCACCTGGGTCATGCCGTGATCGCCCGCGCGCTTGCCGGCGTCGATGGTGCGCGCCGGGCACAGGTCCAGCAGGTGCGGGTCCACCAGGGCATCGACGACGACTGCCGTCGCGCTTTGCAGCAGGGCCCAGCCGCGCAGCGTCAACAGATCGATGCTCCCCGGGCCAGCACCCACAAGGTAGACCCACCCCGGCTGGGCGCGGCGAAGGGCGGGCAAGGGCGGCAAGGGCAGCGGCGGGGCAGGGTGGCTCATCGCCCGCAGTATAGTCGACGCGCGGTGGTGCGAAAACTCGCGCGCGGCCAGACCCAGGCTATGCTGGCCCTCCCCTTGGGGAAATTGACGTCACAGGAGTTCACTTGGCTACCCCGACCGCTGCTTCTGATGCCAAGGCCTCGCCGCTTGAGCTGCGCATGGCAGCGCTTTTAGACTGGCCGATCAATGGCTTTGAGGCGGTCGGCGCCCTGGTGCTCTTTGCTGTGACCGCGGTGTGGCGGGCTCGCAAGCGTCCGCTGCGGTGGGCCGTGTATATCCAGCAAATGCAGTTTGTCGGCGTCGGCTCGCTGGGCATTATCCTCCTGACGGGCGCATTTACCGGCGCGGTCTTTGCCATTCAAACCAGCGTGGCCTTTGACATTTTTAAGGCCAAGAGCCTGATTGGCGGCTCGGTGGCCCTGGCGCTCGTGCTCGAATTGGCCCCGACGATTGGCGCGTTGATGGTGGCCGGTCGGGTCGGCTCGGCGATGACCACAGAGATCGGCACGATGCGGGTCACAGAGCAGATCGACGCCCTAGAGACCATGGCCGTGGACCCGCTGCACTACCTCATCGCCCCGCGCATCGTCGCGTGCACTTTGATGATGCCTCTTCTAACTATTGCCTTTAATACCATTGGTTTGGGGGGCGCGTACCTCGTGTCGCTGGGCCTTTTGGGGGTGGACCACGCGGGCTTTTTCTCGCGCATCTATGAGTGGGTCGTGCCCACCGACATCCTCTGCACCGTGGTCAAGGGCACCGCCTTTGGCGCGCTCATCGGCAGCATTGCTAGCTACAAGGGCTTTTTTGCCACGGGCGGCTCGCGCGGTGTAGGCCTCGCCACGACCAGCACCGTGGTCACCGCCAGCGTGGCCGTGCTCATCGTCGACTACGTCATCACCAGCGCCTGGATGGTCTTGTACCCCGTGGGCGGCAACTGACATCGCCAGCCGGACCTGCTAGACTGCTTGGCCCGCTGGCGTGTACCAGCCCATCTCCAACCGCTGAGGAACCTATGGCAACGATTGCCGAACTACGGTCCTGTGCAGCCGCCATCGACGATCGATTGGCCGCGCTGCGCAGGAGTCTTTGACGTCGACGCGAAGATCGAACGCATCGACGAACTTGAAAAGCTGAGCGGCGAAGCGTCATTCTGGCTGGACGCAGAGAAAGCGCAGCGGCTGATGAAAGAGCGCGGCGACTGTGCAGCGTCGATCGCCACGGTGGAAGAGCCGGCGGCGGTGCTGCGCGATGTGCGCGATATGCTCGATCTAGCTGAGATGGAAGAGGATTTGGCGCTCCTGCCCGATCTGGAATCCCAGCTCGACGGCGTGGCTCTGGCCCTAGACAAAGCGGAATTCGCCCGCACCATGTCCTCGCCCACGGATAAGTCCCCGGCGATCCTGCAGATCAATGCGGGCGCGGGCGGCACGGAGTCGGCCGATTGGGCGCAAATGCTCTTGCGGATGTACTCTCGCTGGGGCGAAGCCCACGGGATGACTGTTGAATTGCTGGATGAAGTGCCGGGCGAAGACGCCGGGATCCGCAACGCCGTCCTGCGCGTGGAAGGCGACTTTGCTTTTGGCTGGCTCAAGGCAGAAAACGGCGTGCACCGGCTGGTGCGCATCAGTCCGTTCGACGCCGCCAAGCGCCGGCATACCTCGTTCTGCTCGGTGTTTGTGGTGCCAGAAGAGGACGACTCGATCCAAATCGACATCAACGAGACCGATTTGCGCATCGACACCTACCGCGCCTCCGGGGCCGGCGGCCAGCACGTCAACCGCACCGACTCGGCGATCCGCATCACCCACTTGCCCTCAGGCGTGGTGGTGGCGTGCCAGGCAGAGAGAAGTCAGCACAAGAACAAGAGCTTTGCCATGAAGATGCTGCACGCTCGCCTTGTGGACCTGGAGCGCAAGAAGCGCAGCGCGGTCAAAGAGGAAATCGAAGCGGCCAAAATGGGCATCAACTTTGGCAGTCAGATCCGCTCCTACGTGCTGCAGCCCTACCAAATGGTCAAGGATCTGCGCACGGGTTGGACCACCAGCAATACCGGTGGCGTGCTCGACGGCGATCTGGACGGCTTTATGCGCGCTTACTTGCTGGCCGCCGCCAAAGGCGAACCGCTGCGCGTCATGGCGGACGACGAATAGACAGTTTCGCTCAGGTCCTCGTCCATCTAACGGCGCCGCCGAGCGCACCCATCGCGACGCGGCGGTCGAGGTTGGGCCGCTCCACGCCTGGGCGTGGGCACCGCTGCGTCGCGCCGGCGGTGCTTCGGAACCGCGAAAAGGCCAGGCAAAAACGCCACCGCCCTCCGGTCTGTCAGGCGAACCTGAAGACGGGAGGGCGGCGGAGGCAATGGTGCTGGCGTCCCCAGCGGGATTCGAACCCGCGTTATCGGCGTGAAAGGCCGGTGTCCTAGGCCGGGCTAGACGATAGGGACGTCGAAGCGGTGCCGGTAAGGGCACCCCACTGCAAGCGCGGTCAGGACGGACCGCCTTCTGACATCAACACCCGACGTTGCACGCGAAGTGCGGTGACGGGCTGGGCCGAGGATTCGCCTTCCGGCAGGAGGCGTCCCCACGGCGGTGGGCCGGGAGGGAATCGAACCCTCGACCAACAGATTAAAAGTCTGCTGCTCTACCGACTGAGCTACCGGCCCGGTCGGCGGTCGGCAGTTTAGGGGCTCTGCGCAGCGGCGTCAAGCCCCCCGCGCCGATTGTAGCCGCTCAGGCTCGGGGCAGCTGATCCTTGCGCTCAACTTCCACCTTGGGGGTGGCGTCGACTTCCGTGCGCAGCGCGGCCTCTTCGCCGTCCTTCTTGGCTTTCTTAAAGTTGCCGATGGCTTCGCCCAGGCCTTTGCCCAGCTGCGGCAGCTTGGCAGCCCCAAAAAGCAGGACGACAACGGCGAGAATCGCAAGGATTTCAGGGGTGCCCAGCATGGCCCGTCCTACGGTGGCCAGGGCTTCGTGCCCGGCATGGTCAACGACAACAAAGGCAAACATCAGAACTCCTGAGCAATTGGGCGGGCAACGCGGGTTCACCGCTCCCCGCAGGATAGCTGAATTGTGCGCGATGTGCCATTCGCCCGCGAACTCGACCAGCCCGAAACGCTGCTCGACAAAGCTGGCGCCTTGCGAGCCCCTTGGCGCCCTAGGGCAGGCGAGTCGGGAGATCCACCGGGCGGGCGCGCAGGCCGCTGGGGCGGGTCATCGGCGCCTGGACCAGAGCGACCAGTTCCGGATCGACAGCAGAAACATCTGAAACGATGCGGGCGTACAAGGCTCTGGCCGCGGAGGCTTCGGCCGTCTTCTTGCTCGATCCATCGCCTTCGCCCTGTAGTTCGGCCTCGCCGACATGGGCGATCGCCAAAGCGCGGAAAGTCGGGGCGTGCTCTGGGCCCTCATCGCTGACGATCGTGTACAGCGGCGGTTGGTGGCCGGCGCGCTGCAACAGTTCCTGCACTGCCGTCTTCCAGTTGGCTGTCCCTGCGGAAAGCGCCGTGGGCAAAGCGCCCAGTTCTTCTACGGTCAAGCTGGCGTCGATCAGCAATTCGCCAAAAAGCTCGCGCACAAGCGCTTGGACTGCGTCATAGCCACCGTCGCGCAGCACGGCGCCCAGCACGGCTTCAAGCGCATCGGCCAAGATCGACGGGCGCAAGCGGCCGCCGCTCTGATCTTCGCCCCGGCCAAGGCGCAGCGCCGCGCCAATGCCAAGCTGTTGCGCCAGTTGCGCCAGCATGGACTCGCGGACGAGCTGCGACTTGAGCACGGTTAAATGCCCCTCGCCGCGCTCTGGCAGCTGATCGACCAGCGCCTCGGTGATCGCCAGGCCCAGCACCGCATCGCCCAGAAACTCCATGCGCTGGTTGTCAAAGAGACAGTCCGGGTGCTCATTGCGCCACGACGGGTGGGTCAAGGCCTCGTCGATGAGCGCGCGATTCTTGAAGCTATAGCCTAGGTTGGCCAACAGCGCCGCAGTGCCGGCCACGGTGTCGTTGATGGGCATCTGCGATCGCGAGGTGCGCCGGCCGCTGCTGGGGAGGTCAACCACGGGCCACTCCATCGTTTCCGTTGGCGAGTTCGCCGGGGCCACGGGCTTGGCTGATGATGCCGCCGCCCAGTACTTGATCGCCCTGAAGCAACACGCCGCTTTGACCGCGGGCCGCGGCCTGCAGACTGCCTGTAATTTCAAGGTGGATCTTGCGCCCGTCGTCGCTCGCGGCTTTGACTTCACAGGCCACAGCTTGGCCGCGGTGGCGGATCTGCACGGCCAACTGCGCACCTTGACTAGGCGCAGCGCCGCTGATCCACAGGCAGCTGTCCAAAAACAGATGATGGACCTGCAGTTGCTGCTTCTGGCCGACCACCACGGAGCCATCGCCGTGCTTGTCGATCACGTACCACGGCTCGGCTTGGGGGCCGCGCGGCTGTAGACCCAGCCCCTGGCGCTGGCCCACGGTAAAGCCGGTCACGCCAGCGTGTTGGCCCAGGCGCGTGCCCGCCGCGTCCAGAAGAGGCCCGGAGCGAACGCCGTAGCGCTTGTCCAGCCAAGCCTGCGTGCCCTCCGCGCCCACAAAGCAGATGTCCATCGACTCGCGCTTGGCCGCCGTCGGCAGACCCAAGCGTTCAGCCTGATCGCGCACTTGCGGCTTGGTAAGCTCACCCAGGGGAAAGCGCACGTAGTCCGCCGCTTCAGCGGGCAGTGGGTAGAGAAAATACGCCTGATCCTTGGCGAGATCGGCGCCCCGCAGCAGCGCAGGCCGGCCGTCGCGCAGCTCTAGGCGGGCGTAGTGGCCTGTCGCCAGCGCCTCCGCGCCCAGATCGCGGGCCATTTCTACTAGGCGATCAAACTTGAGAAACTGGTTGCACGCCACGCAAGGATTGGGCGTCTCGCCGGCGAGCCAGGCCTGGGCAAACGGCTCGATCACGTTTTGGGCAAAGGCCTCGCGCTCATCGACGGCGTAGTGACGAATGCCCAGGGTTTGAGCGACTTCGCGGGCGTCCCTGGCGTCTTCTGGGGCGCAGCAGCTGCCAGCACGGCGCGCCGCGGCTAGGTCGACGTCGTACAGCCGAGCGGTCAGGCCAAAGACCTGGTAGCCCGCCTCCACGAGCAGGCCCGCGACGCAGCTGGAGTCGACGCCGCCGCTCATCGCCACTGCCACGGTTGCGCCGGGCGGCAGGCGCATGGCTCTGCGAACGCGCTCTAACACCTCGGCGGTGCTCATCGAGGGCTGGGAAACAGCAATGTTGTCAGTTAGAGGCATCAATTGGTCTCGGCGCCGGCCAATGCGGACACTGCGGGGGAGCCGGTCTCGCGGGGCGCGAACACGCCATCATACGGATCGCGTGCCCGCGGGTCCACTTGTATCCGGTGGCGTAGGCGGTCGCTTTCGCAGCCGCCCAAGCGTGGCGAGAATCCGCTCGGCCGCGGTGTCGATGTCGCGGTCCGTCAGCTCTGGGCCCAAAGAAAACCGCACGGTTCCGCGGCGGATCGCCAGGCCGTCGGCGCTTTCGTCGCGAATTGCCGCCAGCACGTGGGACGGCTGTTGCGTGCCGGAAGAACAGGCAGAACCGGCGGAGGCGGCGACACCTGCCAGATCCAGGGCCATAATCAGCCGCGGCGCCTCCAGACCCGGCCAGCTCGCGCTGAGGATATGCCCGCTTTCCAGATCGGCCGGCAGATCAGCGTTTCGCGTCATCGGGCCCAATTCGCGGTCGCGGCAGCCGATCTGCAGGGCCTCCCAAAGGCGATCGCGCATTTGTCGCACCTGCGCGGCCTGGCTCAGGCGCAGGGGCAGGGCCTCCGCCGCTGCGCCAAGGGCTACCAGCGCCAGCAGATTTTCTGTGCCGCCGCGCAGCCCCTGTTCCTGATGCCCCGCCTGAACCGGCTGCAGGCGCACCCCAGGTCGCAGCCACAGCGCGCCCGTGCCGGCCGGAGCGCCGATCTTGCCGCCCGAGACGCTCAAGAGGTCCACTGACATTGCCTTGACATCCAGCGGCAATCGCCCCCATCCCTGGGTCGCGTCGCAGTGAAGGAGCGCTCCTTTGGCGTGCACCAGCCGCGCGACCTCGGCCAGGGGCTGGACGCAACCGAGCTCTTGATTGACCCATTGGACACTCGCCAGGGCCACCGGGCCGCGCTCCAGTTGATCGCTCAGCCGCTGCAGATCGACGCGGCCGAAGGCATCGACGGCGATCTCCTCGATCTGCAAACCCTGACGCGCTAGGGCTTGGGCCACCGCTTTGAGCGACGGGTGCTCCACCGCGGTCCACAGCGCCCGTTTGGCGGGCTCGCCCGGCGCAGGGGTCAGCAGGCCGCGCCACGCCAGGGCATTTGCCTCGGTCGCTCCGCTCGTCAGAACGATCTCACCCGGCCGGGCCCCTAGAGCGTGGGCCACCTGGCGGCGGGCGCGATCCAGGGCGGCGCGGGCTTTTTGCCCCTGGCCGTGGACGGAAGAGGGGTTGCCCCACAGGTGATCGGCCGCATCGATCAAGGCGTTGCGCGCCGCCTGGCCCAGCGGAGCCCCGGCAGCGTGGTCCAGATAGATCAGGTCGTTGGAAACATGCCCTGAAAAAACAGTCGGGTGGCTCGGATCGGGCAACTCAGCATCGGCAAGCGTTTGGTTGATCATGGCGTGAGGTTGACGCGACCACCGCGGCAGCGTCAAATGCGGCCTTTGCTGCAGCGCGCTGCGGCGCCTTTTTGCAGGCCTTTGCACAGGAGCTACCGGAACATGCTCGTCCAGAACCCCGCCTCGCCGCGCCAGGGCCGCCTGCGCAATTCGACCCCTGCGACCTATTGGCGCTGGACGGTTGCCGGTTTGCAGGTCCTGAGCCTGGTGTTCGCGCCGCTTGCCGGGGCCCAGGAACCGCCTGCAACTCAGGAAGATGGCGAAAAGACCCCAGACGGCTCAGCAAAGCCCGCGGAGAAGCCGGCCGACAAGCCCGCGGACAAGTCGGCAGAGAAGTCGGCAGAGAAGCCGGGCGAAAAATCGCCAGAGAAATCAGGCGACGCCGCGCCTGCCAAAGCGCCCGCCGGCGGCTCGCTGCTTGACCAGTTGGACGACGGCACGCTGCCCGCGGTGGCCCCCCCGCCGGCCGCGCCGAGCCCGTTTCAGCTCGAGTGGCACGGCTACTTCCGCTTTCGCCCGGACGTGATCTCCAACGGCCACTTGGGCCAAGCAGAGGCGTCGACTTCGTCGCCCTCGCGGCCGGTCTCGACGAGTGCCGTGCCGCCGCCCCTGTCGCTGTGGCCGTCCAACAACGACCCGAGCCTGAACCCGCAGTCGAGCAAAGTCGGCGCAGCGGCGGAAGAAGATTCGCTGGCGGGTGCCTCGATCCGCCTGCGGTTGATGCCGACGATCACCATCGAGCGCGACGTGCGCATCGCGATGACGCTCGACGTCCTGGACAACGTGCTGTTGGGTGGCAATCCCGACTATGCCGGCGCCGTGGCCCGTCCGGACGTGCCGCTGGTCGGCTTTACCATGGGCGCAAAGCCCGGGACGATCGCCATCAAAGAGGCGTATGGCGAATGGAAGACCATGCTGGGCGTGCTGCGCGTGGGCCGTCAGGCGTCGCACTGGGGCATGGGCCTGCTCGCCCACGGCGGCGCGGGGGACGGCTGGGACCTCAACCGCCCCGGTCTGTGGTACGGCGGTCCGCGGCGCACCTGGGAAGGCCAGGGCTATGACATCGACGGCGGCAACTACTCCGACCGCGCCGCGTTTGTCACCAAGATCCCCAAGGCTGGGCTCTATCTGAGCGTCTTTTATGACTTCTTGGCCAATGGCGCCCAGGGCTACGATCCGGCCCGCGTCGACGTCCAGGCCCGCAACCTCAGCGGCAGCGACGACGTGCGCCAGTACGGCCTGGTGGTGATGAGCCGGCCCCTGAGCGACGACGACGCCGCCGAGCGGCAAAAGGTCTTGGAAGACGAGCGCAAAGGCGTGCTCGACTGGGGCCTGTACGGCGTGTACCGCACCCAGAAGAACGACATCGCCGATTCCTCCAAGCTGCCGAGCTCTGAGATCGACCTGACCAACGCCGACGACGCCCAGCTGTTGGAGCGCAAGGCCACCGCCTACATCGCCGACGCGTGGATGCGCTATGAGAAACGGTTCTCGCCGCTGCGCCGCCTGGTGGTCGAAGGCGAATTGGCCGGCATCTTTGGCTCTGTGGGCGACACCAACACCTTGCCGGGCCAGGCGGCCAAGCCCCGCGACCTGAACATGTGGGGCGGCGCGCTCAAGTCTGCCTTTCAAGACGAGGGCATGGGCTACATGCTCGACCTGGGTGTGGCCAGCGGCGACGACACCCGCTGCTTTGGCGTGTTTGGCAGCCCCGGCTGTTCGCTCGACACCGCCGACGGCAAGCCCAATACGGAGATCAGCGCCTTTAAGTTCAACCGCAATTTCCACGTGGATCACCTGCTGTTCCGCGAGATTGTCGGCAGCGTGACCAACGCCATCTACGCTCGGCCGGCGGTGAGCGTCAACGCTTATCCTTGGTACAGCGCGGAGTTGCTCGGCATCGACCTGTCGGCGCTCTACGCCATCGCCATGACCAAAGAGGGCACCCCTGGCGGCGGCAGCAACATCGGCGCCGAGTTGGCAGCGCGGGCCTTCATCGGTCGCCGCGGCCAGGCCTTTGCCGACGTGGTGTTTGCCTACGCCCTTCCCGGCGACGCGTTCAACCTCAAGGAAGGCTGGAACGGCGTGTTGGCGGACAAATCTCCAGAGAACGCGTGGCGCTTGACCGGCCACGTCGTGCTGACGTTCTGAGCCATGGACCACTTTAACCGCCACAACGGCGCTCTTTGGGCAGAGGGCGTGCCGCTGGCACAGCTGGCCCAAGCCGTCTCGACGCCCACCTACGTGTACTCAAGGGCCACCCTGGAGCGGCACTTCCAAGTGATGGATCAGGCGCTGGACGGCGTCGAACACCTGGTGTGCTTTGCCGTCAAGTCCTGCTCGAATCTCGCTGTGTTGCAAGTGCTTGCCGCCCAGGGCAGCGGCTTTGACATCGTCTCTGGCGGCGAGCTGGCGCGGGTCTTGCGCGCGGGCGGGCAGGCGGCCAAGGTGGTGTTCAGCGGGGTCGGCAAAAGCGACAGTGAGATCGCCGCGGCCCTTCAGGCCGGCATTCTCTGCTTCAATGTCGAATCCGCCCAAGAGCTGGAGCGCATTGGCTTTCTGGCCGGCCAGCTGCAGATCGCCGCCCCCATCAGCCTGCGCGTCAACCCCGACGTCGATCCCAAGACCCACAAGTACATCGCCACGGGCCTAAAAACCAGCAAGTTTGGCGTGAGTTTTGCCGAAGCCGAGGCGCTTTATCTGCAGGCCGCGGCCCATCCGCACCTGAGCATCGTCGGCATTGCTTGCCACATTGGCAGCCAGATCCTGCAGGTGGCGCCGTTTGTGGAGGCGGTAGAGAAGGTGTTGACGCTGGTGGAGCGGCTGCGCGCGGCCGGCATTGCCCTGCGGCACATCGACGTCGGCGGCGGCCTGGGAATCGCCTATCGCGATGAAACGCCTGCGCTTCCTTCTGAGCTCGGCCAAGTGATCGTCGGGCTGGCCCGCGCCCATGGCCTTGCGCTGCTGGTGGAGCCCGGCCGGGTCATCGTGGGCAACGCCGGGGTGCTGTTGACCCGGGTTGTTGGCACCAAGCGCAATGAAGAGAAGCAGTTTGTCATCGTCGACGCGGGCATGAACGATCTGCTGCGTCCGGCGCTGTACGATGCCTATCACCACATTGAGCTAGTCGAGTCGCCCAAGGGGCGCGGCAAAGCGGTGGTCGACGTGGTCGGGCCTGTGTGCGAGACCGGCGATTTTCTCGCGCTGGACCGCAAGCTTCCGGAGCTGGAGCGCGGCGACCTGCTGGCCGTCAAGGGCGCGGGAGCCTACGGCTTTGCCATGGCCTCCAACTACAACAGCCGGCCGCGTCCCGCTGAGGTGTTGGTCTCAGGCGGGCGCTACCAGGTCGTGCGCCAACGCGAATCCCTTGAAGATCTGTGGCGCGGCGAGTCAACGGCGGAGCTCGATCCCTCCGATTGGCCGCCTACAGCGCCGTAGACAAGGGCGTTTTCTGCCCCAGCCCCGCATCGCTCGCGCAGTCTGCGCAGTTCCGCCGCCAAAGGCAGCAATTCTTGCGCACTCAGCGCACCCCATGCAGGCAAAGGGCAGAGAAGTCGCCATGATGGCTATTGGGGTGCTTGGCACGAAGCTTGCACCTCTTGAGCCCGGCTAGACGACCCTTGACCCGCAGGAGCCCCCCAACCCGATGCGCACGCCGCTGCCAAACCGCCCGCTCAGCCAGGTCCCGCGCCATCAACGCGGCACGACCTTGCTGGAACTCATGGTGGGCTTGGCGATTTTGGCGGTTCTTGGGACCCTGGCAGTACCGGGCATCGGCAGCCTGACGCGCAATCAGCACTTGCGCAGCGCCGCCGATGAGCTGGTGTTCGCCGTTGACCTCGCCCGCTCGCACGCCATGGCCAACCGCCTGGCCTATGGCCTGGTTTTTGACAACCCCAAGCCCCAGGGCGGCTTTGCCTTCCGCATATTGCAGGGCGGCGACGCCACATGCGGCTCGGTGCTGGGCGGGACGCTGGTGCGCGCTGTCGACTTTGGCCCGGGAAACGCCTTGAAAGAGGCCGTCATCTCGTTTGTCGACCTCGCGCCCAAAGAGATCAAGAACGGCGGCGTGTTCGCCTGCTTTAAGCCCGACGGCCGGATGATCCGCGGAGACAACGGCCGGACCTTCTCGCCGCCCACGGGAACCAAGCTCGGTGCCGGCGAATTGGTGGTGCAGATCCAGCGGTTAGAGAACAATGTCTTTCTCGGCACGCCTCTGCAGGTTCAAATCGGCTACAACGGCACGGCGCGGGTGGTCTACGGCCGGCCCCTAGACGCCCTCCAAGGCTCCGGCGCAGGGGGGTTGTGATGGCTCTCTGGAGGCAATTGGCCCGTCGGTTCCATGGGTCCCAGCGCGCGGCGGGCTTTACGCTCGTCGAGGTCATGGTCGCGGGTGCGGTAGGCATTATCGGCCTGTACGCCACGCTGAACCTCGCCGTGATGGCCTTGAAGGGCAACTCTGAGCGCCGCGACCTCCAGGCCGCAGGGCAACTGGCGGAGCATGTGCTGTCGACCATGCAGGCCGAGGGCACGATGTGGACCGGTGACGGCAATCCCAACCTGATCCTGCCGTACCTGGGCAAGCTGCCTTCGCCGCCGACCGCGGGCACGACCACCGGCTGGTTGAACGGGCCCAATTTGCCGCAAGCGACCGACAAGCGCGTGGGCGCCATGGGCGGCGATATCAAGTACGATCAGGGGGTTCTGCAGGAGATTCCCAGCGACCGCGGCACCCGCTACTGCATGCATTTCCGCCTTACCTGGCTGTCGACGGAGCTGGTGCGCGCCGAGGTCAAGGTCAGCTGGCCGCGGCCGATCGTGGCGCTCGACAAGTACGCCAACTGCCCCGTGGGGATGTACGACAACATCGCTGAGGTCAATAGCGTGGCGCTTCCGGCGCTTGTGCAGAGGAACAGCAATGTTCAGTGAGCTCAATTCCACAGGGCAAGCTGCCGTCCCGCCGCGCCACGGCCGGGGCAGTCGCGGCTTTAACTTGATGGAATTGATGATGTCTCTGGGGATCGCCACGGGCATATTCATGGGCATGGTGACGCTGTTTGTCCAGCAGGGCCAGGTGATGCAGCAGCAGAACGAGCTGATCCTGCTCAATCGCGAGTCGCGGTTTGGCCTGGAGCACTTGCGCGCCGACCTGCAGTCGCTGGGCTCCAACACCACGCCCAATAGCGCCGTCGATCCGCTGGTGTGCGTCAAGCCCGACCCGGTGTTGCGCGCGTTGAGCGGTGACGTGTCCACGGGCTATGTGGCGGCGGCGCAGTACAATCCCCACGTCAAGCCCGTGTCGCTGACTCTGTTTGGCAGCATGGACGTCAAGACCCGCTTCAAGACCGCGTCGATCGACGGCAGCAAGGTGTTCCTGCTGGACGACGGCACTTTGCCCATCAGCCAGGAAGACTTTGAGGCCGTGTTCGCCGTGGGCCGCTACCTGCGCATTTCTGGGGCCAATGGCCAGATGATGTTCTACCCGATCACGGCCGCCAATCAGGGCGACCGCAGCGTCACGGTGGCTTCGGTGATCCAGCGGGTCGGCAACGGGATCACCTGTGGGTACAGTGGCTTGGGCAACAACTACGACATCGACGTGCAGAACTTTGTGCGCTATCGCATCACTGGCGACGTGAGGCCAGGGGCCCCGACCGATGCTGGCGGCGCCGCGCTGCAGAGCCTCTTGGTGCGAGAGCGCTTGGGGGTGGACGGCGTCACCGTTCTGGGGCAGCTGGTCTTGGTAGAAAACGCTGTGGATTTGCAGCTCTACGACATTGGCATGGATTTTGACAACAGCGCAGAGGTGGTCAAGCTCAAGGTGCTGCCGCTGACCGAAGACGTGATTCAGGCCAACGGCGAGGGCTTTTTGGGCTCCACCGCCAGTGCCCACCCAGAGGCCCTGCGCTTTTTGACCGTCAAGCTGTCCGTGCGCTCGCAGTGGCCGCAGCGCGATCTGCTGCACCGCAAGCGCGATGTGTCGTGGCAACCGCTGCAGACGTGGCAACTGCCGGGCGAAAATGACGGCGCCCATCCGGTGGTCACGGCGGCCACTCGGGTGGCGCTGCCGACCCTTGTCTCTCGCAACATGTAGGAATGGTTCAATATGTCTGACCATCGCCCACAGCTGCCTGCCTCTTTGACCCCAGTGGAGTCGCGCGCCGTTGCCCCGGTGGGCGGCCCGCGGGAGCGCGGCGTGGTCATGGTGGTGGTGCTGGCCATGATGGGCATCCTGACCCTGCTGGCGAGTGCGGCGGCGCTGCGGACGTCGATGGACATGCGCGAAGGCGGCGCGGAGAGGCTGGGGCGCGCGGCATTTCGCGTCAGTGAGACGGGGACTTATGCAGTCGTGTCGCTGGCTTCGCAAATGCAGGGCGGCTTTGGCGATTACGTGGCGGCCAAGACCGACGGCAAGCTCTCAATGATCGACGTAGGCGATGAGATCTTGGCCTTGACCGGCAAAGACCAGTCCTTTGGCCGCGAGCTGGCTGCTGTAGGAGCGGTCGATTTCTCCACCCAAGTGGGGCAGGCCGACTCCGCCTCGACCCCAGGGTATGAGGCCGGGCGCTACTGTTTCCGCACCTACCGGATGATCACCACTTCGCGCATTGGCGCGGCTAACCCTGCGAATTTGCGCGAATCGATGGTGGCCGGCCAGACCCGACTCGCGGCGTCGATGACCCTGGGGCCCGTGCCCTGCGGCAATTAGGAGGCTGGGATGCGTGAGCCCTGGGCCAAAGGCTACTGGACTGCCCTGCTTCTGTGCGCTGCCCTGCTGCTGTGCACGGCGGTGTTGCTTGTGGCGAAGCCTGCGCGCGCCGCCGATGGGCCTCTGCCGGAGGTGCTGCTCGTCGTCGACAACTCTGCGTCCATGCAGTACCGGCTGTTTGCCGACCAGCCGCCCACCTGCAGCAACACCTCTGGGGGGGGCGACAAGCGCTCGCGCTGGACCGCGGTTCGCGAAATGATTTCCGGTACGTTTCTGGATTACCGCTGCCAGACGGAGGCTCTAGGGCCCACCGCGGAAGAGGCCAATCCGCTGGCGCAGACCAACGGTTTGTACCAGTGCATTCCGGGCCTCCCCTCGGTGATCAACCCCAATGCCGTTACGTATCAGCCATCTACCAGCAGCCTGGCCTCAAGCGTTGGGAAAGGCACCAGCACCTCGCTGTACTACCAAGCTGCGGCGCAAACGGGCAGCCAGACGCTGCCTTATGTCGTGGTGGATCTGACGAACATCCCGGCGGGAGCGCTGACCGCGGGGCTGTTGGGCTTTACCGTGACCGCCAGCACGTATGGCGCCGCGGATCCAACCCAATTGGTCGCGGTGCTGCTGAACTTTGACCCGGCGAGCGATGCGCAGAAGTTCCGCTGCCTGGCGAGCGCCACGGACCGATTGGAAGCGAGCAACCCCATGGCGATCGGCGGGGCGGTCGCGGGCGCAACGCTGAATTTTACCTGGAATAAGCCGGGTTTGCAGGCGCTGCAGAGCTACAAAGCATCGGGAAAGACCAAGGTTTGGGTGGCGCTGGTCCATGCGCAGAGCAAGTCCGTCGCTCAGGGCAGCTGCAATGGCAATTCGACGGTCTCGCCGCTGCCGACCACCGGAAAGACCTTGAGTCTCGCCAACCTAGTGGGCAAGGTCAAGTTCACGGTGACCAGCGGCACCCAATGTCCGGGGGAGGGGCCGGCGAGCCACAGCCGCGCGTGGGGCATTGACGAAAACGGCCAGGCTACCCAGAAGCCCCACGGCCTGGACGGCCTCATCGACGTCTTTGGCCCCAGCGCCAAGTTCGCCTTACTTGCCGCAGACACCGTGCTTAATAAGGGCGTCGATTCCAACGCGGGCTACTCCTTTGCCGGGACGCTGCTGTCGTCTTGGGGCGAGATCAACCACGGCCTCCGCGATCCCTTTGCCCCCGCGAGCGGCAGTGTGGCGATCCCTCGCAAGGACACGCTGGCCGAACTTTCTGTAACCCACGCCGCCATTCACGCCGCCCTGCAGGCCATGGTGCCCAGCGGCCCTACGCCGCTTGCTTCGCAACTTCAGGATGTTCTTCAGTATCTTGGCCCGGGCACCTACATGGACGCCCACTTCAAGAGCACAGCGGATGACCCGGTCAACGGCGACCCGTACGTCACCTGCCGCAAGAAGATGGTGGTGGTCTTTAGCGATGGCGGCGCCAATGTCCACGACGGCTCTGGCGATGGCCGGGCGCTGGCAATCCAGGCGGCGTCCAAGATCTGGGCCGCTAAAGTCCCGGTCTATGTGGTGGCGGTGGGCTTCCCGGGCGATGGAACGGGCGGGCCAGCCGATGTGGATCTCAAATTCCTCAATGATCTGGCGGTTGCCGGCGGTACTAAAGCCGCCTTGCCGGCCGCGACACCGCTGGAAGTCGCCAAGTTCCTGGCTCCGGCGATCCTGGGCGCGCAGCTGGACAAGTCGGCCTATGCGCGGCCGGCGGTGACCAATGCCACGGGCATCATGAGTGATTTGCAGCACGCGATCCGCAGCCTGTCGGCCTTTGACATCGCCCAGCCCCTGCGCACTTTTGGCGTGATCGAACAGCGGGTGTTCTCCTGCGCCAACTCCTGCAAAGATCCCAACGACCCCAATTACGCTCAAGTCTGCGAAGTGATTGATTACGGCGCCCGGCTCGCCGCCCGTACGGTGCCTCGGCGGCTGTACACGCAGCTCATTGGCGTGCGCTTGCCCATCACCGGGGCCGCTTTGCCCGCGACGGATATGGGCATTGGCACCGTGGGGCTGCAGCCGCACCTTGAGGCCAATACCCTGGGCGATTGCGTGACTGCGGGCGGCTTTGACCTGGCCAAGCCCGACGAGCGCGATGACTACCGCGACCACCTGTTGGCGACCCTGCGCGCTGAGACCGGGACCTGCCGCGTCGGCAAGCCCCTGGGAGCGCCTTCTCGCTCGCAGCCCGCCATCTTGGACCCGGCCGACCGCATCCCGCTGAGAGAGCCGTCCTTTCGCAGCTATGCCGCTGCCACGGTGCCGACGTCGGCAAACTACAGCACGCTCATGCCCCCGGGTTCGGCCGGGCGCCCGACCATGGCCTTTGCCGCGACCCACGACGGCCTTCTGCACGCTTTCCGCACCGACCGGAACGACAAAATCACCACCCAAGACAAGTTAGTAGCGGGCGATGAGCTTTGGGCCTGGCTGCCGCGCTTTTCTTTGCGGCGCATCGCGTCGATGAAGCTCATCACCAGCCCGGCGTCCTCCTACATGGGCGGCTCGATCGTCGCGCAGCATGTGCAGTTGCACCGCACCGCAGGCCAGAGCGTTGCTGAAGCGGCGCGGAATTGGCGCGCCGTGGTCGTGGTCGGTGCGGGTGAAGCCGGCACGGGCTATGTGGCCCTGGACGTCACGGCACCCGATGATCCGCAAATGTTGTGGGAGATCAACCCGGAAACCCACTGCATTGGCCCGCACGTGTCGGTCGCTGGGGTTCCCGGACCGCTCTGCTCCGTCTTGCCTACCTATCAGATGATGGGGCGATCAACAGCTAAGCCGGCGATCGGCAACCTTTTCTACAGCGCGCAGCCCGGCGCCGATCCCGCTCAGCACGCCGCGGTGGTGCTGCCCTACGGCTTGCCGGGCAGTATCGCCAACGTCCAGAACTACGGCGTTGACGGGCAGGGCAAGCGCGGGGTGATGATTGTCGAGCTAGAAAGCGGAGTCATTCTGCGAAAGTTTGAGACCGCCGACCTCGACGTGACTGGCATGCCTCAATCCCTCGCCACCAAAGACGATTTGGGCTACTTCTACTCCGACCCCGCCTGCTACGACGCGACACCAGGGCAGTTGACCTCGCGCTGCTTCTTGGGGGACAGCCGCGGCATGCTCTGGCGGCTCGACCTTGCTTCCAGCAAACCCAGCGAATGGAAGCTGCAATTCTTCCACGACGCCTACGGCAGCAGCGGCACGCCCGTGACTTTGCACCGCGCCATCACTTCGCCGGACCGCGCCCCTGTCGCCTCCGCGCCAAGCATTTCCACCAATCGCGAAGGACAGTTGGTGGTCATCTACGGCACCGGCGATCCCACGGACAATGCCACAGCTTCGCGGCTGCACGTGGTCCAGTCGCTCAGTGAGACCTTTGCCGCCAGC
The DNA here is from genome assembly GCA_044347905.1 of Myxococcota bacterium. GTDB lineage: Bacteria > Myxococcota_A > UBA9042 > UBA9042 > UBA9042 > SXRM01. The sequence continues at coordinate 13,466 of JBIKTV010000011.1, read as the reverse complement.
GGCGAGCCCAGCAGCAGCGTGCCGGTGGCAAAACTCAACTGGGTCAAGGCGATGGGCGCGTTTGAGCGCTTTGTGGGGCCGCCAACGGTGTTTGCGCTGTACGCCTACTGGTCGAGCTGGAGCATGCAATTGCAGGGCGCCTGCCAGACTGGCGCCGCGCGGCTGTGGGGGGCGCGCTATGAAAAAGCCCAGTCCGCTTCTGATCTTACGGATCTGTGGGGCGCCTTTGCCAACCCCAGCACCCCGGCCAACAAGGCCGCCAACCTGGACTATGTCAACATTGGCGCCGACCGGCCATCTCCGGTAGACGTCCAGGCCATCCCAGCGTGCCGCGGCGCGTGCAACCCCACGGACGCCAAATGCGTGGCCCAGCTCGGCAGCGGCGCCGCCCAAGCGATCGGTAGCTTCAAGTCGCGCTTTCAACTCAGCGTTTCTTCAGGCAACTCCGCTGTGCAGTCCGCCAATCAGACGCCCAAGGGCGGCACAGCACCCGGCGTTGGATCCGTGGCCGCTGAAGTGCCTCAACCGCGGACGTCGGCGGTGGTGACGGGATGGGACCTCCTAGTCGACTAGTCATGACCCTGATCGGGCTGGGGATTTCCGCGGGCTGTGGCAATTCTGCGCCGCCTGTGCCGCGGCCCCGCACGACCGCCGCGCCGTTGCCAGAGGAGCGCGACCTGAGGCCTTGCCCCGGAGGCCTGCTCTGCGAGGATCCTGAGCCATTGGGCGGATTTCGCGTGCCTATGGGCTGCGTGCGCGGCTACGACGGCGGCTACACCAAGACCTGCACCGTGCGCGGCCTCCGCCCGGTCGCCAGCCTCGCGGAGTTTCTGGCCAGCCGCTACGCAGCCCAACGCCAAGGCGACAGCTGGTGGATCGACCAAGCCGGAGTCGGGGCGATGCGCGTACAGTTGCTTGGAGAGACGGCGGAATTTATTGCGATGCCCGCGGCACTCACCTCGACGGGCGGCGGGCGCTGACCAGTCGTTCAGATCATCGACAGGGCAGGCGGCTCATGCAAGTTCTCAATTTTGCCTGAGAAAGTCGCGTACAGCACACATCCCCGCGAGCTATAGGGCGCCTGGGTCATCCCCGGGGGGACGTGGGCAAAGGCGCCGCGCTCCAGTAATTGCCCGTGAATTTCGACTTCACCGTCGATCACCAGCAGATCGAGCCCGCCGTGGACGTGGTGGCGCGGGTAGGCCGTGTCAGGGGTCATGTGGATGAGCACGGCCCCTGCACCGGTCTCCGGATCGTAGCGCAGCGACTTGTAGGACACGCCGGCGGTGGGCGCGCAAGCCCAGGGCATGTCATCGGTAGCGCAGACGTGGGCGCGATCGCTTCTGTAAGTCGCCATGATGGCTCCCGATTTGGGCTCAGATGTGCATCACGCCATCTGTGTTGCGACGGGCCCGCCCTCGCCACAGCTCCAGGCGCATCAGCACGGACCCGGCTTGTAGTCAAAGTCTTCGCCGTTGTAGCACTTGGCCTGGCAGCCGTTGGTGTACGTCAGGCCATCCGCGCCGCAGACAGGTTGGGCGGCGTCCGAGCACTCGCAGATGCACGGCCCGACGTACTGCTGAACCCACTTGTTGTCGCCGGTGGTCAAGCACTTGTATTCTGCGGTGTTGCGGAACGTGACCCAGGTGTCTTTGGCCCCCGGCGTCTCCGATTGCCGCGACGCGCAGACCTGCTTGATCTCCGCGGCGCCGTAGTTGACGTCGTTGCAGCACGGCTTGTTCTTGAAGTAATTGGCCGAGCAGAGGTCTTTGTCGGTCGCGGCGATGCCGGTGCAGTCGCCGACCTTGGCGCCCGCGTTCTGCGCTAGGCATTCATTGCGGTAGCTCTGGCCCTTGCCCAGCTTGGTAATGCCGCACACGGCCGAGCACTCCTGCGGGCAATTCTTAGCTGTATCGCTGACTTTGATGGCGTCCGCAAAGCACTCGCCTTCGCATTCCTTGGTCATGGCGCCGGCGCTGCACGTCTCGGTCTTGGCCGCGGAGCCCAGGGCAAAGCAGCCCGACTTGTCGCAGTTCTGCAGGGCGCAGGTGCTGGAGTAGCTCTTGCCGTCTTCCTTGGCGCACACGGGCTGATAGAGGTCCATGGCGCACGCCCCGCCGCCGTTGGCCACCGGCTGCGAGCACGCCGACTTGCAGGCGCCGCCCGTGACCGACACGCCGGGATCGACGTCCATGCAAGACGCCATACACGGCAAAGAAATCGTAACCTTGGCGCCCGACTTGAGGGTGGCGCAGGCGTCAAAAGCCGTCCCGCAGTCCTTGCTGGCTGTGCAGGCGGTGTTGCCGTCTTTGCAGGTGCCGTTCTCGCACTTGGTGCACTTCTTGGTCTGGGTGTTGCACTTGACCACGGTGGTCGCGCAGGCGGCGCAGCTGGGGCAGGCCGCTGGGGTCAAGGTCTTGGCCACCGCTTCCAGGCCGTCAAAGGCCTGCAGCTTGCAGATCGCTTCGCAATCATTGGTAAAGGTTGTGCCGTCGACGCAAATCTGCTGGACCGGGCACTTGGCCGGGTTCAGGCAGTTGAGGCAATTGCCCTGGGCGCAGTCCGGTAGCGGCAGCTTGGGCTTGGGGAGACTATCCGTCGCGATGTCGCCGCTGCCTGCGTCCGTGCCGGCGTCGGCCGTTTCTGTGGCGTCAGAGGGGCTTGCCGTGTCTTCCGCGTCGTCCACGCTGTCTGGCAGGACCGCGCTGTCCCCATCGGTGCCGCTGCTGCCGTCGCCCGCCGTGCCGTCTTGGCCAGCGCTGTCGCCCGGCTTGCTGCCGTCTTCGCCCGCGGTGGTGTCGCCGCCGCTGGCGTCCGGATCTTCGGTGTCTTCTTCCGTCGCCGTGTCGGTCTTGGCCGGCGGGTTGTCCTCAGAGCAGCCCGCGCTGCCAAGGGCCAGCGCAAGAACTGCACCCAACCACGGGGTATACAGAGCTGCCGCGCGCTTGCCGCGCTGTTCGGTCGCCGTCGTCTTGATCCACCAGTTGCGCATGCCAGCCTCCCCGCTCCAAGCACAGGTCTTTTCAGTATGCAGGAACTGCGCGCACGTGCCAACCGGCCCTGGCAGGCGGCTGCGGAATCTGCGATGCTCGCGGCGCTGCGGCGCCGTTGCCGCCCATGTACACGACGCCGCCCCAGGACGGCCCGCACAGCTGAGGATTTTCGATGAAAATTGCCCTGAATTCTGTGGTCGCGATGGACTATGAGTTGCGCGTCGGCGATGACGACGATGTGATCGATTCGTCGGACGACGGCACCTTTGCCTTCCTGATCGGCCACGGCAACGTCATCCCGGGTCTGGAGGAGGCGCTGATGGGCCTCGCCGCGGGTGCGGAGCAGGTCGTGACCGTGCCGCCTGAGAAGGGCTACGGCGTGCGCGACGACAGCAAGATGATCGGCCTGCCGCGCTCCAACCTGCCGCCGGATTTTGTGGTCGAGATCGGTCTGCCGCTCGAGCTCGAGGACGAGAAGGGCCACAGCTTCCCGGTGTGGATTGCGGGCACCCACGGCGACGACGTGGTGCTGGACGGCAATCACCCCCTGGCCGGCGAAACACTGCAGTTCTCTATCAAGATCCGCGAAGTGCGCGAAGCCACCTCCGAAGAGCTGTCGCACGGCCACGTTCACGGTCCGGGTGGTCACCACCACCACTAGGCCTCCGAGGCCGCGCCACCGGGGTCGGCGGACCGCAGTCCTGTCCGCCGGCCGCCCGTGGGCCATTTGCCAATCGCCAGCGCTGGTTTGAGACCCTTCCTGCACAGCTGCCCCAGCGGATTCGGCGCCCCGCTGATCGAGGGGTGAGGTTTGGCAACCCCAGCGAAGTGAGTCTGTAGCGCCCCCGGTCTTGCATCCCCGCGCTTCAACACCTACAAAGCGATATTGGGTTCGTACAGCTTTGTTTTGCTGTGCAACTTGCAGCGGTGAATTCACCGCCATCCGGGTGTCCCATGCGCGACATGAAAAAGCTCCACCGCGGTGCGCAACAGGCTCAGGCTCGCCCAGAGGAAGCCAAGAAGCAGGCACCCCACGAGCAGGCGGCCGCGGCCCCCATGCCCGCGCTGGGCGGATCCGGCGATCCGCTGACCGGTGGCGCGTCTGGCGAAGCGCAGAAGGCGGAGAACGACCCGGCAGCCATGGCCGAACAGCAGGCCGAGCTGACGCGCATCAAGTCGCTGCCGGCCGGCTCGCCAGAGCTGGAGTCGTACAAGAAACCTGAGGCGCTGGGCGCAGCTGTGCCTGAGGGCGCGGGCAAAACCGGTCAGGCCAAGTCGCAGGCAGAGGGCATGTCGCCCAAGACCGAGCAGGCCGCCCCGGCGTCGGTGGGTCCCAACGCTCAGGCCGTCAAGACGGAGATGGGCGGGGCCAGCGTCAAGGTGGAGAAGGTCGACGTGCCCACGCAGGCGCCGAGTTCCGGCCCTGCAGATCAAGCCGTTGCCCATGCCGGCAGCCCGCCGGCGGCCCCCGCGGCCCCCGTAGAAGTGGCGGCCGAGGCTGCTGCAGAGCCCAAGAAAGACGAAGTCGCCCCGGAAGCCGCTGAGAGCAAAGCCCCAGACGCCGCGCCGGCCAGCGCTCCGACCGAGGTCAAGGGCGAGGCCAAGGCCGCCGCCGATGTCGAGCCCGCGGCCGCACCTGTGGCCACGCCAGAGACTCCCCAGGCTGGGGACGCCACGGCCGAGGCGAAATCGGCGACCAAAAACCCAGAGAAATCACCGGAAGCCGCACCGCAAGCCGTGGCCGCCGCCGCGCCAGCTGTGGCAGAGGGCCAGGTAGAGGCGCCGCCAGAAGCGCAGATCGCCGGTCCTGAGCAAGTGGCCGATGTGGCGGCGAGCGGCCAAGCCCCGGCAGAAGTCGGGCCCGCAGCGATCGCCGCGCAGGCCGGTGAGCAGCAGGTGGTAGCCCCCGCCGCAGTGCCAGAGGCCGTAGCGGGCGAAAAAGCCGCCGTGGCTGAAGAAGTTGTCGCGCCAGTGGCGGCAGGCGTCGCAGAGGCGCCCCAGACAGCGGCCCCGGCGGCCCAAGCGGCGGCAGCGCCAGAGGCCAAGGATACGGCACCTGCGCAGGCTGGCGAGGCCCAGGTGGCCCCGGTCGACAGCGTAGCAGCGGCGATTACCTCCGCGCCGTTTGATCCCGTGGCGGAAATTGCTTTTGATCAGGCCAAGTCAGCTGAGCCGACGGCCACAAGTGGCGGAGATGCGCCAGCGCCTGAAGCGGCCGTGCCGGTCGAGGCGGCGGGCGAGCAGGTGTCGGCGGAGAGCCAGTCAGCCGATCCGGCCAAGGGTCCGGAAGGCGAGGCGCCGGCTGCGGAATCGTCGGGCGATCTGGCGGCGGCCCCGGCTGCGGCTCCGGGCCCAGCGCCTTCGCTGGAGGCACCGGTTGTCGACGTGGCGGCGGGGGCGGCTCCTGCGGCTCCGGCAGCGGAAGTCGGGATCCAGGCGCCAGTTCAGGTCGAGACCGAGCTGGGCAACCAGAATGCCGCGGGCGATCTGGCCGATCCGCTGGCCGGTCAGATGGCGGCGGGCGAAATGAGCGCCCCGGTGTTTGGCCAAACGGCCACGCAGGCGGCGGAAGAAGCGCAGCTGGAGCCCGCGGGCGTGGATCCCGGCGCGGTGGAGAGCATTGCCGGGGTTGGCGCCGATGCGGGCCTGGATCCCAGCGCATTGATGTCTGAGAAGACCGCGGAGATGAAGGGCAAGATCGGCGATCTGCTCAAGGCCGGTGAGCGGGCGATCAAGGGCATTGGCAAGCTGCAACTGCCAGAGACGATGCAGAAAGGTCTCAAGGGCGCCAAGGGCCAGATCGACGAGTTGTTGGGTGACGCAGAGAAGATGGGCCAGGACCTGCTCGGCAAGGGCAAGGACATGCTGGACCAGGCCGAGGGCGCGCTGGACAACGTCAAGAATCTGGCCACGGATCCGGGCGCCGCGGTGGCGCCGATGCTGGGCGAAGGCTCAGAGCTGCCGGGGCACCTGAGGCAAAAGGCCGAGCAGGCCCTGGGGATGGACTTCTCTCAGGTCAAGCTGCACGAGGGCAAGGGCGCCAAAGAACTGGCGGATCGCCTGGGAGCCAACGCGTTTGCCCAGGGCAAAGACGTGGTGCTGGGCAAGGCCGCAGAGATGGCCGGCGCCGACCGCGAAGAGATTCTGGCCGAAGAATTGGTCCACGTCGCCCAGATGAAGGGCAAAAGCGCAGCGGACCGCGGGGCCACGGGTCTGTCGGTCGCCAGCGATCGCGCAGAGAAATCGGCGCGCACGGCGGCCAAGAAGGTGCTGGAAGGCGCGGAGATCAAGGCAGAAGAGATCGAGGGCCAGCAGCGCGCCGTGTTCCGCAATGACGGCGGCACGACTTCGCAGCAGCCGGAGATGCCGACGCAGGTCAGCCTGTCGATCGCCGGCAAGAGTCAGGTGGTCAAGCTGCCCAAGCTCACGCCTGGCACCACCAGCAAGATGGTGTCGCTGCCGTCGCTGGGGATTCAGGGCATGTCCTTTGAATCGCAGGCAAAATTCCAGTTTGACGCCACGACTGGCAAGTTCACCGGCGGCAAGGCCTGGGCCAGCATCCAGGTCGGCGACGCGATCAAGCTAGAAGACGCCACGGTCACCATCGAACAAAGCGGCCAGATGAAGGGGTCGTTCCCCGGCGCCACCCTCACGGTCGGTTCGCTGATCAACGACACCATCACGGCGGAAGTGGGCGCGGGCGGCGTGACCGGCAAAGGGACCTATCAATACTCGCAGTTGCGCGGCGGCAAGCTCGACACTTGGCTGCGCTCTGGGAGCATGCAGGTCAATGTCGGGGCGGACGGCGCGGTCAGCGGCTCGGGCTCGCTGGGGATGCAGGTCGAGCCATTTACCGCAGGAACGATCAAGGGTTCCATCGTTGAGAAGGCCCTGAGCGGCGACGTCACCATTGGCAACAAGAACGCCATTTCGCTGGGCAAGTCGTCGGTCTCTGAGGGGCAGCTGACAGGAAAGCTCACGAATTCAGAGAAGATCGACGTCTCTGGTTCGCTCAAGCTGGACATCCCTTCGCTGGGCGCCGGCACGGGCAGCGCTCAGGTCAAGTGGGACAGCGATGGCGCGCAGATCTCGGGCGAGGCGGCGTTTGACAGCGCCAGCAGCTCGACCTGGGGCAAGGTCGCGTTTACCAAGGCCACTGTCACCGGCAGCATCGCCGAGACCAAGCTCCCCAAGGTGAGCGGCAGCGGCACCGCGGTGTACGACAGCCTGTTCAAGGGCAATTGGAACGGCGACCTGGACTTGGAGGCGGAGAAGGCCAGCTTTGAGCTCGGCGGCGAGTTGGTGGCGCCGATCGTCCAGGGCGAAGTGCAGGTGAGCAAGGGCGCGCTGACCATCAAGGTAGAGAACAGCGAGCTGCAGTCCACCGCGGGCAATGTCGACTTCAAGCTTGGGTCTTTCCTCAAAGGCACCGCGGTGTTGGAAGAGGGGACCAACGCCAATGTGATCAACGCCACGGCGACGGCCGAGCTGGTCAGTTCGCAGACCTATGACGACGTGACTCTGTCCAAGGGGTCGATCACCGTCAAAGTTCGCGGAACAACGGTTGAAATCGTCTCCGGTTCTGTGGACATGGACTACAAGGGCGTGGCCAAGGGCCAGCTGGAGCTGGGTAAGTCCAGCGATATCCGCAGGTTCACTGGCAGCGGCAAGGCCAACATCCAGGCGCCGCAGCAGTGGGGCGACATCAAGGTGCTTGAGGGGGCGATCGACCTGTCGCTCAAGGACAACATCGTCGACAAGGCCCAGGGCAACGCCAAGATCGGCTACCTGGAGTTTGTCGAGGGCCAGCTGGCCTTTGATGCCACCAAGGATTTCACGGCGATCGACGGCACCGCGACTTCGAGCCTGGTGGCGGTCAAGGATCTGACCTCGCCGCTCAAGCTGGAGCCGGATGCCGAGAAGAAGTTTGACCTGCAGTTCAAGAATTCGACGTTCAAGGACTTCAAGGGCGCTTTTGCTTGGAGCTATGAGAAGTTCAAGGGCGACCTGAACGTCGCCGCGCCGACCGAAGATTTTGGTCTGGTGACCGGCAACGGCAAGGCGGATCTGAGCGAAGACCTGCCGATCGGCACGCTGGGCTCCACCAAGCTGATGGGCAAGGCCGGCGGTGCCTTGACCGGCAAGATCGACTCAGGGCGCTTCCTGGGCGTGTCCGGCACGCTGAAGTGGGAATACGACGCCTTCTTGGCTGGCGACGCGCAGATCGCCGAACCGCGCACCTCGATTAACGAAATCGACGGCATGCTCAAGGCCACGGTCATCGCCGCCAAGAATCTGCCCAACAATGACAAGGTCGAGATTCAGCCCGGCGCGGCCGGTGCGTTGACGATCGAGCTGCGCAATTCCGAGGTCAAGCGCTATTCCGGCACGCTGGACTACAAGTACGACGGCTTCTTGCAGGGCCAAGTGACCATCGCGGGCGACATGCTCGACTTCTCGCAGCTGGCGGGGCAGTCGGCCGGCACGGTGTTCGCCAAGAAGAACCTCAAAAACGTCGATGTGCTAGAGGGTTCGGGGATGAACGTCGAGTTCGTCAACTCGGCCTTTACCGACTTCTACGGCGCGATTCAGTTTGAGCACAAAGAGTGGCTCAAGGGCAAGGCAGACGCGGTGCAGGGCGGCGGCTCGTCCATGGCCAACGGCGTGGTCGGCAAGGTCGAGGGATCGCTCATCAAAGCCCCGCCGGGCGGCCAGAGCACGGGCTTTCAGTACAAGGAAGGCGGCTCGATCAAGACCGATCTGGTCGCGGGCATGGACGTCACCACCTTTGACGTGGGCTCCGAGGTCAACTGGCAGTACGACGACTGGCTGAGCGGCAAGATGACCCTGGAGCAGAAGGCGACGATCCTGCGCGCCGACGGCAGCGATCCAGGCGCGCAACTGCTCAAAGAGAAAGAGATTTCCTCCGACAAGAAGGTGGTGTTCCTGCCGTCCACGATTGGCGTCGAGCTGGTCAACGGCCAGCCGGCCAAGTACAGCGGCTCGGTCAAGGCGCGCTACGACCAGTGGATCGAGGGCAGCTTTGCCATCGCCGCGTCTTCTGGGGCGCAGAACTTTGACGGCGACCTGAACGGCACGCTGATCAAGGCCATGCCGCTGGAGGGCTCGCCGACCGAGCTTCAGGCCGGCGGCAGCGCGACGATCACGGTGAATTCGAACAATGTCACGGGCATCAGCGGCACGCTGGCGTTCCAGTACGGCGAGGGCGAGAAGTGGCTTGAGGGCACGATCAACAGCGCTCAGTCGACCGGTGCGGGCATCAAGTCGATCTCTGGCGACACCACGGGCTCGGTGATTCTGGGCAAAACCCTGGGGAATTTTGACCTCGAGACCGGCGGCAGCATCAACGCCCGCATGGAAAACAGCACCATCGACAAGATCGGCGGCAGCGTGGCCTACAAGTACGGCCAAGGCGAGCGCTGGATCAGCGGCACCGTGACCTTGGACGAAGCGGTCAGCACCGCGGCGCGCATGTCGGGCACCCACGACTCGTCGATCAGCAAGGAGCACCAGGCTTCGGTCAACCTCAAGCTGATGCCGTCGAGCGGAATTACCGGCAAAGTCGAGCAGAACGACGTCAAGACGGTCGCCGGGTCGATCAATTGGCAGTACGAGGACTGGCTGGCCGGCACCATGCAGGCGGCCGAGTCCGAGCCGTCGCAAGTGGGCGGCAGCGGCGACGCGCGGATCATCAAGGATCACGATGTGATTCCGGGCAAGCTCAAGCTGATCCCCGGCAGCGGCTTTACCGCGCAGATCACCACCGGCAACCTGACCAACTTCAGCGGCGACGTGCCGTTCCAGTTTGAGGATTGGGCCAAGGGCAGCGTCAATGTCAGCCAAGCGACGCCAGACGCCATCGTTGGGCCGGCCAAGTTTAGCGTGGTGGCCCCAGGAAAGACCTTTGACAACGGCGGCTTCCCGGTCAAGATGACCCCTGGCGGCAGCCTGACGGCAGAGATGACGGCCAACGGCCTCGAGCACTTTGGCGGCAACGCCAACGCCGAGATCGGCACGGCCAACGCCGGCGATTCCTGGCACGTGCGCGGCAAATTGGCTTTGGAGAACAGCGAGCTCAGCACGGTCAAGGGCGACTTTGACGGCGCGCTGGCCAGCCCGCTCAAGTTCCCGCCCAGCCTGCGGATTCAGCCCGGCGGCGCCATTCGCTTCCACATGGAGGGCAGCAACCTCACGCGGCCCGCGGGCGACGTCAACTATGTGATCACCAAGGGCGAAGGCGGGCCGGAGTTTGTCAAGGGCAGCCTGAGCATTGACGCCAGCTCGACCAAGACCAACATCAACGCCGACTTGCACGGCCAGATCGCCCAAGAGACGGATGTCGGCAGCGTCAAGATCCTGGTGGGCGGCCAGCTGGACGGCCGGCTGACCAACAACAGTAATGCCACGCTGGGCGGCAATTTGGCCTTCCAGTACAAGCAGTTGGCCAAGGGCAAGATCCAGGTCGCCGGGCAGTTCAACCCCAATGACGCCAAGGTCAACGGCGAGGCCGAGGCGACCACGCTCAGCGGCCAGCAGGCCGGGGCCCTGACCATCGAGGCGGGTTCGCAAATCGGCGCCAAGGTTGAAGAATCTGACCTGACGCAGGTGTGGGGCAAGTTCAATTTCTCGACCGACAAGCTGCAGGGCGTCATCGACGTGCCGCGCGGTGGCAATTCCACCCCGACGGTGCTGAGCGGCGAGGCGACGGCCAAGCTCAAGACCGATCTGGCGCTGGGCGGCGGCTTTGCGCTCAAGCAGGGCTCGGGGATCAACGTCAAGGTAGAGTCGAACAATCTGACGTCGGTCAGCGGGCAAGTGGGCTGGAAGTATCAGGATTGGCTGTCGGGCTCGCTCACGGCGGAGACTGGTTCGACCCTGACGACGATCAACGGCTCTGGCACGGCGCAGTTGGACAAGCGCTATGCCGTTGGATCGACGACGTTTGCTCTGGTCCCCGGCACGGGCGTTTCGGCCAAGATCGCCAACAACGCCATCGACTCGGTGAGCGGCCAAGTGGCGTGGGAATACGGCGAAGGCGGCTGGCTGGCGGGCGAATTGACCATGCCGGAAGGCACCAAGCTCGATGCCCCCGGCGGCACGGCGACGGCGCGGCTGGCCAAGGACAAGGTGTTTGGCAACCTGGCGCTGGTGCAAGGCGGGCAGCTGACGGTGGACATCGCCGCTGGCGCACCCACCAGTTTCGCCGGCAAGCTGCTGTGGGCTTACACCAACAGCGATCGCTGGTTAGAAGGCGACGTGACCATCGACGCCACGCCGAGCCTGGACAGCATCAACGGCATGGCCACCGCGCGCTTGGCCAAAGACAAGCAGATCGGCGACGGTCTGGTGCTGCTCAAGGGCGGCAACCTGAACGGCCAGATGGGCAGCAGCGTGCCGGCCGATATGAACGGCGAGGTCAACTGGCGCTACCAGAGCTGGCTCGAGGGCAAGGTCACGGTGCAGGCGTCGAGCCTGGAAACCATTGAAGGTCAAGCCGATGCCCACATCGTCGAAGCCAAAATGGTCGCGCCGGGCTTTGAGCTGCAGCAGGGCGGCAACGTCAAGGTCACCGTGGGCCAGAGCGCCTTCAAGACCTTTACCGGCGAAGTGAACTGGAAGTACGGCGAAGGCGAGCCCTTTGCCCAGGGCGCCGTCACGGTCAGCGCGGAATCGGCGTGGGACAGCATCAACGGCAAGGCCGATGCCCAGCTGATTCAGGACGTGCAGGCGGCCAGCGACCTGACTTTGCTCAAAGAAGGCAGCAACCTGCAGGTCGAAGTGGCCAGCAGCAAGGTCAAGAGCTTTGGCGGCAGCGTGTCGTTCCTGTACGGCGAGGAGCAGTGGCTCAAGGGCAACATCACCGCCAACCCCGACTCGACGCCCAAGCAGATCTCCGGCGAGGCCACCGCGGCGCTGGTCGGCGACAAGCCGATCGACGGCACCGAGCTGACGCTCAAGGCCGGCGGCAGCGCCAAGGTCACGGTCGACAAGAACAGCGTCAAGAACTTTGGCGGCACGGTCAACTGGATCTACGGCGAGGATCCGTGGCTCAAGGGCTCGATTGTCCTGGACGAATCCAGCACGCCCAAGAAGGTCAGCGGCGAAGTGACCGCGACGCTGAGCAAGTACAAGCGCGTGTCCGACGACGTCAAGCTGATGGAAGGCGGCACGCTGACCGCCAAGTTTGACGGCACTTCGCTCAAGCAGTTCTCCGGCGACCTGACCCTGGGCTACCAGGACTGGCTGCTGGGCAACCTGCATGTGGACAATTCGACGCTGGAAGACGTCAGTGGCTCGATCAAGGCCTCTTTGCGCAAGCACAAGCCGCTGACCGCGGACCTGATGCTCAAGCAGGGCGGGGCGATCACCGTTGAGCTGCAAAACAGCAAGATGCTGTCGTTTAACGGCGATGTGGCTTGGTCGTACCAGCAGTGGCTGGAAGGCCAGATGCACGTCGACACGGCCACCGGAGAGAATGTCACTGGCACGGGTACGGCGTCGCTGGTGCAGCAGAAGCAGGTGGGCGAGGGCGGAAAACTCGAGCTGCAGCGCGGATCTAGCCTGCAGGCCAAGTTCACCAATTCGCAGCTGGACGGCCTGGGCGGCGATGTGGCGTGGCGCTGGGAGGACTGGCTCAAGGGCACCGTCAACGTGCCGGCGTACACCAAGATCGACAATCCTTCCGGGACGATCACCGCGGCGCTGGACGCCGACAAGGCGGTGGGCAATGAGCTGACGCTCAAGCGCGGCGGCAATGTCGGCGGCGAGCTGGTGTCCGGAAAGTTGAGCAAAATCAGCGGTGAAGTCGAGTGGCAGTACCAGACGTGGCTGGGCGGCAAGGTGACGCTGAACCCGTCTTCGCCAGAAGCGTTGACCGGCTCGGCGAGCGCCAGCGTGATTGTGCAAAAGGAAGTCAAACCGCCGCTGACGATTGAGCGCGGCGGCAACATGCAGCTGGACTTCGACACCAAAAAGTCGATGGCGCAGCAGCCCTTCTCCGCCAATCTGACTTGGCAGTATGAGAAGTGGATCGGCGGCGATCTGCAGGTCAACGCCGGCTCCACCTTTGAGAATCTGAGCGGCAAGGCCAACGCCACGCTGCGCGAAGAGAAGACCTACGGCGAGGTGCTGTTGCGCCGCGGTGGGCAGATCCGCGCGGAATTTGCCGGCAGCGCTCCGCAATCCTTTGGCGGCGACCTGAACTGGCAGTACCAGACCTGGCTGGCCGGCAGCGTCAACGTGGCGGACGGCAGCAAGCTGGACAACCTGAGCGGCCAAGCCTCGGCGAGCCTGCTGGAAGACAAGGCGCTGGGCAACGGCTTCTCTCTGGTGGCCGGTGGACACGCGCAAGTGGAGCTGAAGTCGAACAAAGTCGAGAGCTTTGGCGGCACGGTGTTCTACAAGTGGAAGGACCTGGTCGACGGATCGCTCGATGTGCAGGGCGGCAGCAAG
>JBIKTV010000137.1:0-12623 GCA_044347905.1 Myxococcota bacterium | reverse complement strand
GATCCTGGCGCACCTCGGGCTGGCTACGGAAGCATCGACAAAGCCTGAAGAATCGATCTGGCGGGTGCGCGGGCCGCCGGATGAGCTGTTTCCGGGGGATCTCGATGACGCTGGGCTACCGGTCGAGGTGGGCGGCGTCGACGAGGAGCCGGGCGAACCGTTCTTTGACGAGCTGCCGGCCGAGGATTGGGCAGCGTAGCTGGGGGACCTGAGGGTCTGCTGGGTGGCGGAGCTGTGCGCGGACCGGGTAGTTGAGCTGGAACTCAGGCTAAATTCTGCGGTTGACGCCGGTGGCTGGCCGGCGTAGCCTCGCTGCTGACGGCTGAGATGGTCTTGGTCGGGGGCAGCATGGCGCTGGCGGGGTCGTTCAATGGTTGGTCGGGCCGTTTGCGTGTCCTATGCACGGCTGCCAAGTCTGCGATTCCATGGCCAGCATGACCAGCTGGACCGCGGGCTTGGGCATGGCCTGTAATGACGGAAATGCGTGTACCTTCAATGATGTCTGTGGGGCGACGGGCAAATGCGCCGGCACAGTCCAGGACGCTTGCTGCACTAGCGATGCCGACTGCGCGCCGTCGGGCAATCCCTGCGCGATCAACAGCTGCGATCTGACGTTGGGTCTGTGTATGCCCAAAGCCAAACCCGGCTGCTGTACCAGCGGAATCTGTTGCGATGTCGGTCTGCAAGCGATCAAGGCGGCCAAGATGGCGTGCGGCAGCGCGGTTTTGTCCACGCAGTACCAGTGCAGCGGCCAGAACATTCAATCGCGCGAGATAAAGGCGGGATGTGACGGCGGATCCGCCGATGGCTGCCTGGCCGATGCCGCCCATCAGGCCGTTGGCGCCTGGAAGACTTTGCAGACCTGCGCCAGCGGCAGCACGTGCACGGCGAGCGGCACCAACGTCATGCCGACCTGCAAGACCACCGCGCTGCCCGGGAATTGCGCAGGGGCGTGCAACGGCAAGTCGCTCAATGGGCAGTGCTTTTGCGATTCTGTGTGCACAGGCGCCGGGGACTGCTGTGCGGACTTCAAGACCACCTGCGGCTGTGCAAGCGGCGACTGCTGTGAAGTGAGCAGCGGGATCGTCAAGGCCAAGGGCAGCGCGTGCGGGGCAATCGCCAGCGAATTTCAGTGTGTGGGCAAGCTATTGCAGAAGCGCACCGGCCAACAGGTTTGCAGCGGCGCGGCCGGCACCTGCCCAAGCGGCACCAGCGGGGTCAATTGGAGCAGCTGGACCACCACCAAGACGTGCACATCGACCCAGAACTGCGCGGTGAGCGCCGACAAGACCAGCGGCAGCTGCACCGCCATCCCAGCGGGCAGCTGCAACGGCAATTGCGGGGCTTCAAGCGACGACCAGTGCTTTTGCGACCAGGTCTGCACCCAACTGGGCGATTGCTGTGGCGATTACGTCGCGGCAGGCTGCACCGGCGTGACGGCGTGCGGCAGCAACACCTCAAAGTCCTGCAAGAACGCCTGCGGCAACCAGGGCAGCGGCCTGTGCTGGTGCGACTCGAGCTGTGACATCATTGGCGATTGCTGCCCAGACAAGGACATCTGCGGCTGTTGGTGACGGCCCAAGCGCAGCAGCGGGGCTTGGCGGCGATGCCCATGCCCCACCGTCGATCGGCCGATTCTCGCGATCGCCAAGGGGCTGCGGTGCTCTACGACAGCCACGTACACCTGGATGATCCGTCCTGGCCTGTGGAGCAAATGCTCGGTGAACTGAGCAATTTGACCGAGCTGGACGGTGCCATGACCGCCGGCTACGGCCCGGAGCGCTTCGCGGCGAGTCGGGCGATCTGTGCGGGCGATCCGCGGGTGGTGCGGTCGCTGGGGCTGCATCCGTGGTGGCTGGCTGGGCAGACCCCGGCGCAGCGCGATCAAGGGTGGCAGGCGCTGCTGGATGAGCTAGACGATGGCCCGGCGGTGGCTCTGGGCGAGATCGGCCTGGACAAGGGCCTGCGGGCGCGGCTGAGCCTTGAAGACCAGCTGCACTGGATGGAACGGGGGCTGCTCTTGGCCCGCGAGCGAGAATTGCCTGTGGTCCTGCACATTGTCGGCTGGTATGGCCGGGCTTTGGAGCTGCTGCGGCGGCTGGGCGGGCCGTGGCCGGGGGTGGTGCATCGGTGGTCAGGGCCCGTGGAGCTGGTGGCGGATTTTGCTGCGCTGGGCCTGCACATTTCTCTGGCGCTGGAGCCTCGCAGCGATCTCACCAAGCGGGCCGCGCTAGCCCGGGCGATTCCGCGCGAGAGGTTGCTGGTAGAGAGCGATTGGCCGTTTGGCGAGCTGACATATCCGCAGGCCGCTGTTGTGACGCGCAAGCTGGCAGAACAAATCGCAGAATGGCGCAATGATCACCCGGAGGATCTGCTGAAGATAGTGCGGCAGAACGGCAGGTCGTTGTATCTTGGCGCGCAGGCCGGTCAACGGCCCTAATTGCGCAAGAGAGGGCCCGTGGAAGCAGTGAGAGATCCTGAGGCGAACCCCCGGCCGCGCTTGGCCAAGTCCCGGCCCGCTCAGCGGCGTTTTGACCGCTTGGTGCGGCTCGTCTCTGTGCCGGGCTTTGAGCGGCTGCAGGACGCCCACGTGGTGGTGTTTGGCGTGGGCGGCGTGGGCGGCTATGCCGCAGAGGGGCTGGTGCGCAGCGGCGTAGGGCGGCTGACGCTGGTGGACTATGACGTGGTCTGCGCGACCAACTTGAACCGGCAGATCCAGGCGTTGACCACCAATGTGGGCCGCGCCAAGGCTGAAGTGCTGGCCGAGCGCCTCAAAACCATCAATCCCCAGGCGCAAATCGAGGCGATCAGTGCGTTCTATGGCGCTGAGACGGCCGATCAGCTGTTGCCGCTGGACCGACCTCCGAGCTTTGTGGTCGACGCGATCGACAACGTCACCGCCAAGTTGCACCTGCTGGACCGCTGCCGGAGCCATGGCATCGCCGTGGTCAGCTCCATGGGCGCGGCCGGCAAGCTAGATCCGACCCAGGTGCGGGTGGCCGATCTGTACCAGACCCACACCGATCCGCTGGCGCGGGCCGTGCGGCGATCGCTGCGCAAGCACTACCAGTGGCCCGAGGCGGGCAAGAACGGCCAGGTCAAGAGCGGCATCCAGGTGGTGTACTCGCTGGAAAGCCGGCGCATGCCGATTCCGCCAGATTGGGATCGCGAACACGGTTTTCAGTGCGTTTGCCCGCCCAATGAGGCCGATGTCCACCAGTGCAGCCACCGCAACCTCATTGAGGGGTCGGCGGTTTTTGTCACGTCGGTGTTTGGCATGGCCATGGCATCGCTGGTGGTGCGCGATCTGGTGGGCGATCTGGTCGCGCCGACCCTTGCGGAGCACCGCAGCGAAGAACACTAGGATTGTGAAGTTTCCACTCCGCTCGCAACACAACGCGAGGGAGCTGCTCTCCTGTAAGCCCTCAGTAGTCCGCCATGCTCTTCTTGGCCGCGCCGGGCTGCCCGCCGGGAGCGCCAGTACCGGAAAACGCCATGGTTACATAGAAGCTCGACCAGGAGGCGGCCTGACGGGCGGCGGCGCGGATCTTGTCTGGCACCACCTCACCGTCTTGGCGACCGCCTTGGCGCCAGGCCGCGAGGTGATCGCGAACGGCTTCAATCGCAAAGGTCATTTCGCTCTTGCGCGAGGTGACCATGGCGTCGTGCTTGGCGAGCCAGTGATCCGCCAGCACCACATCGCCAGCGCCCAGGCACAGATAGGCGATCATCTCGCTGTAGCCCGCGTCGAGCTTGGCGTCGCCGGGGACCTGCATGGCGGCGGCCTGGGCGCGATCCATCATGCGCGCGGAGATGAGCGCTGAGGCCAGGAAGGCCCAGGCGTGGCCTTCGCCCAGGGCCTTGGCAAGGGTGTCGGCTCCGCGCAAAGCCATAGAGTTATTGCCAATTTCCGCCCATTCAGCGATGGCGTCCAGGAACTTGGTCGGCCATGCCGCCGGGGGCATCTCAGCCGTCTCCATCAGCGCGTCCATAGCTGCGCGGGGATTCGCCTGCTGCGTCAGCCAGTTGTCCAAGGCGTCGAGCACTTGGCCGATGGTGGGCGCGTGAAAACTGTCGGCCCACTGCACGGAGAAGTCGGCGTCGATCAGGTACGTGGTCATGCGCGCCAGGCGGTCTTTGGGCCAGGACGGCAGCGACCAGCGCTCCCACAATTCCTGAACCGCCATCCACACAAGCGCGCGGGTGTTGTCGTCCACGCGGTCGCCGGCCTTTTCTAGCCAGTCGTCTTCCACATCGGACTGCAGGGCGGAGGCGGCGGCCTGGGCCTCTAGGGCCTCGCGGCTGGTGGTCAGGCCAAGCTCCGCCAAAGCGGCGATCAGATCGGCGTCGCTCCAGGCGCGCAGGTCTGGCTGTTGGGCATCCCAGGACTGCAGGTGGTGCACGGCAGCGGTCTCACTCATGGCGGTTTCCTAATCGGGTTGGACGGGGCGCGACTTTAGCCGAGCTTGGCCAGCGCCGCCAGCACCTGATCGACGTGGCCCTTCACGCTGACCTTGGGCCAAGCCGCGGCGATGGTGCCGTTTGCGTCGATCAGAAAGGTCGAGCGGATCACCCCTTGGACCTCTTTGCCGTACATGATCTTTTTGCCGTAGGCGCCATAGGCCTGCAGGACGCTTTTGTCCGTATCGCTCAGCAGTGGAAAATTGAGGCCGTACTTGGCCTTGAACTTGACGTGGGCGGCGATCGAGTCGCCGGAGATGCCCAGGACGACCGCGCCGTGCTGGGCGGCCCAAGCGCTCTGGCGGTCGCGAAAATCGCAGGCCTCCGTGGTACAACCGGGCGTATCGTCGCGGGGATAGAAGTACACCACTACCGGGCGCCCGCGCAGGCCGCTGAGCGAGATCGAGCTGCCGTCATCGGCGGGCAAAGTGAATTCGGGAGCGAGCGATCCAACGGCGGGCATGGCAAATCCTGTGGGCCGCAGTCAGCGCGGCGCGGCCAAGCATCGGAAGTTTGGCGGGGAACGCAAGGGGCGGTTGCCGATCTCGGCGAAAGCCGGTACGGTTTCGATCTGGCTGCCCACTGCGGCGCCGACACGGGACCCCATGCGCATCGCCATTCTCAGCGACGTCCACGCCAACATTCAGGCCCTGACCAAGGTGCTAGAGCGCTGCGACAAGGAGGACGTCGACGAGATCGTCTGCCTGGGCGACGTGGTCGGCTACGGGGCAAATCCCAATGAATGCTGCGATTTGCTGCGGGAATACTGCTCTGTTGTGCTGATGGGCAACCACGACGCCGCCACGGTGGGCGTGATGGACGCCGATTACTACTACGATTCCGCGAGGCGGGTGCTGTACTGGTCGCGCAAAGAGTTGACCGAAGAGAACTTCCGCTGGCTCTACAGCCTGCCCTACACCCATCAGCGCCCCGATCTAGACGCCGGCTTCTACCACTCCGCGCCGATTCTGCCGTCTGGCTTCTACTACGTGGTGCGGAATGAAGAGGCCGAGGCGCTGACCCGCATGAAGGAAGGGTTTTTTACCCACAACTTCATCGGCCACTCGCACCTGACCACCACGTATGAGTACAGCGGCAAGAAGGTCAAAGACGTCACCGGCAACTATTCGTTTCGCGAGGGCCACCGCTACCTGTTCAACGTCGGCTCTGTGGGGCAGCCGCGCGATCGCAACCCGCAGGCGTGCTTTGTGATCTTTGACGCCAAGCGCAAGACGGTAGACCACGTGCGCGTGCCGTACGACATCGCCGGCGCCCAGGCGCGCATTCGCGAAGCGGGTCACGATGACAAGTTTGCCCGGCGCCTTTCGGTCGGTCAGTAAAGGCTAGTACCCCAAACCCGAAATTCGCAGCGGGTTCGTCGGGGGCGGTACACGGGTTTGGGGTACTACTGCTGGGTCTTTTTTCGTACATCGAACTCGGAATTCTGTACAACCCGCCGCAAACTTGAGGTTCGATGTACTAGTCGCCCGTAAAGACGCGAGCTTTGAGTCGCCATCGCGCGGCACTTGCCCCAGTCGCAGCGGGACGAGCCTTGGCGCCACTTTCCGCGGGCGTGGCTCTGAGCAGATAGCCTTCGCCCGTTCCCGTGTTGATCAGCAGCTCTTTGGGCGCGCCATCGGTCACGAGCAGCTGGCGCAAGTCACTGCCGCGGCCGAGATCGCGAACCGTCAGCAGATAGGCGCTATTGCTCGCGGCGGCCTCAATGCGGATCTGCTGCATGGCCGGATCGCCGCCGTCAATGCGCAGCCAATCGACCGCCGCAGAGTCGCCCGTGTCGCCGTGGTGCCAAGCGCCCAGCACCATGGGTTGAGCGGATTCTTCTGTGTTGTTAGGCTCTTGCTCGGCCTGGTCTGCGGCGTCCGTGACTTGATAGCGCAGCGTGTACTGCACCGGATCGGCCCGCAGTTCAGCCCCGGGCGGGGCAACGCGCGACACCACCAACGCGTCCGGCTGCTGGCGGGTTGCGCCGACAAAAGCCAGCACCGGCTTTAGCTCACCCGGGGCCACCCGCCGCGCGGCCACCATGCGCTGGCTGCCGTCGAGCAGAGATAGCCGCAGGTTGGCCCAGTCTTGGCCGGGAGCCAGCTCGACAAACACTTTGATCAGCCGGCCGTCGATATTGCCCGGCAGGTTGAACACGTCGCGATCGCCCGGACCGTCCAGCACCGCGCTGTAGTCGACCGAGGGCTGAAGCTCGTTGCCCGGGCGCTCGTCATTGGGCTCACTTTCGCTATGCAGGGAGCGGGTTTTGCTCTCAACCCGCAGCGTATAGCGGTCCGACAGCGATTCGCCCGGGGTCTGCCCGGCCACTTTGACCTCGGCGACGCAGACACTGGTGGGCGTCAGCCGCGGGTTGAGCAAGCGCAGCAGCTCGCCTTGGCCCTTGCCGCGGTGGTTGAGGGTCCACAGGGGCTGGGCGTTGCCGTTGTGGACGCTCAGCTGCAGGTCCATGTTGGGCAGGCCCGTCACGCCGATCGCCAGCTCCACACCTTCGCCGGCGCGGGGAAGCAAGAAACAGTCGCGATCGCCGGTGTTTTCGGAGCGGCGCTTGCCGATGGTGCCCTCTGCGACATCGCCGGGACCCAGGGGCTGGGCCTGCGGCAATTCATCATTGGGTTCCACCTCTTGGGCCGAAGGCGAGGTGATCGACCACCAAGCGCCACCGGCAATTCCGCCAACCCCGAGGACCAGCGCGGCAAAGAACGCTGCGGTCTTGAGCTTTTGCTTGTCTGGCGCGGCCTTGAGCGCGTCGATCTCCATGATGTCGGACATGCCCCGCGCAGGCGGAGCGCTCGGCGCGGCTGTGGTCGCTTGCACCGTTGGCCCGTCCAGGCCGGCGTGGGGCTGTTTTGCGGCGACGACCACCGGCCTAGGCGGGTTCAAGCCGGGCAGCGACTCTTTCCAGCTGCTCCGCAAGCCGGCCACCAGGGCTTTGCTCAGCTCGTCCATGCTCTGGAAGCGCTCGTCCGGGTCCTTGGCCAACGCCTTGATGACAATGGCTTCTAGCAGCGGCGGCACGCTGACCTGCGGCGCCACCTCAGCCATCTTGGGCGGCGGCTCCATCAGGTGAGCCTTGAGGATGTCAAAGGTATTCTTGGGCCGGAACACGTGCTGGGCCGTCAGCATGCGGAACATCAGCGCACCCACGGCGTAGACATCGGCGCGGCCGTCGATCTCACCTGCGCGGATCTGCTCGGGACTCATGTAGTACGGCGTGCCAAAGATGTCGCGCTGGCTGTGGATGGTGTACGGGTCGTCCGCGCCCTGCACCTTGGCGAGGCCAAAATCGAGGATCTTGATAAAGTCGGGGTGGGCCTGCCCCTCTACCAGCATGATGTTTTCTGGCTTGAGATCGCGGTGGACGATGCCGTGTTTGTGCGCTTCCGCGAGCGAGTCGCACATCTGCAGCACCAGGCGGGCGACGCGGTCCGGTGGCAGCGGTCCGTCGCGCTCCAGGGTGGCATCCAGGGCCTCGCCCTCAAGCAACTCCATGACCAGGTAGAAGATTTCTCCCCAGCGGCCAAAGTCGTACACCATGACGGTGTGCGGGCTCGACAGACGCGAGATCGCCCGGGCCTCGCGAGTGAAGCGGGCAATGAGCTGCTTCTTGGCCATCAAGCTCTCATGGAGCATCTTGATCGCCATGGTTTTTTTCAGGTGCACCTGCTCACAGCGAAACACAGCGCCCATCCCGCCGCGGCCGATCATCGACTGGACCAAGTAGCGATCATCAATCAATTGGCCGATATAGGCGCTGCGTTTGGACTCGTCGTCATCGCTGTCCAGGGAGGTGACCAGAGTCGCCGCCTTGGCGGGATCGCCAGAGGGCTGGGTCAGCGGCGCCGTGCTGCGGGGGCCAGCCCCAGGCCGACTGGGATTGCGCTGGGCGATCGCCTGGTTTGGCAGCGGCACATGGGCAGGCGACGCACCGCCGGGGCGCTTGGGCCGCACGGGCAGGGTCAGGACAGGCAGCTGGGCAGACGCCGAAGTCCGCGATTCCAGGCTGTGCATCGGTCCGGGAGTCACAGCAATCGCCGCAGAGGCCAGGGCGGTGGGCGGCGCGCTCTGAGCGGGGAAGGGCGGTGGCGTGAGCTGGGCGCTGGCCTCAGAGGGCTCTTGCGGCACCGGCCCGACGACCGTGGTGGCGGTACCGGCCAAATCCTCAGCCGTGACATCGGTTTGGGCCAGGTCTTCTTCGGCGGGCGTTTGGGCGAGGGCGGGGGCCACAACTGGGGCTACAAAGGGGGCATCGGCGGCGGGCTCGTCGTGAAGAGAAGTCCCGTCCTCGCGGCAAAACCGCTCGCCTCCGTGGTAGGTTCTACCGCAATTGGCACAGCGCTTCATGCAGATTCACACGACCGTTGGCGAGGATGCCACGCTTGCCCCACAGGTCCCGCGGGCCTTGGGGATGGCCCATGGGGCTCAAACTCCGCATAGTAGAACAGTGGGCTTCCAGCGTCCATGCCGGCCAGGTTCGCGGGGGGTGAGGATCCTGGGCAAGCGGGCAAGCGGGCAAGCGGCCAAGCTGTCGCTGGAGCGCTACCTGCCCCAGCGCTTGGGCGCCTTGCCGGGCATTCGCTGCCAAGACGGGGTGTAATACTGGGCAAAGGGCAGGTCTAGAGGCTCGCGCGCTGCGCCGTCTGCCGAAGTCACCCACAGGCGCTGACCGCGACCATCTTCATTGGACACGTAGACCAAGCGCTTGCCGCACGGCGACCACGTGGGCTCTAGGGAGCGCTTCCCTTGGCCGGGGGTCAGGCGCTGCATTTTGCCCTGCATGGTGACGGTCAGCACGTCGATGGAGTTGCCGCGCTGGCCCGAGTAGGCGATCTTGCCGTCTGGACCCCAGTCAGGATCGGCGTTGTAGTTGCCCGCGAAGGTCAGGCGGCGCTGGCCCGAACCATCGGCATTCATAAAGTAAATCTGCGGCTCACCGGTGCGATCGGAGACAAAGGCGATGTGCTCCCCGTCAGAGCTGAAGGACGGGCTGAGATCGTTGGCCGGGTTGTTGCTGAGGTTGCGATCGGGCGAGCCGGTGTAGTCGATCATCCAGATGTCGGCCTGATCGCCGTCGTTGATGGTCGCGACGATGGCCCCGCGGGGATGCTGAGTACAGCCGCGGAACTGAAGGTCCTTTCCTGCGGCGAACGGTGTGGGCAGCGGCAGAGCTTCGCCCGTGGGCTCCTTTTGCACCGCGTCTTTTTTCTGCTTGACCGACTTGGGCAGGGTGGGAATCAGCTCGGTCATGGCCATGAGCTGCATCGCGTCGAGCTTGAACAGGCTGGGCATGCCGGTGCGAAAGCTGGTGTAGGCCAAGCCGCCATCCTGCAACTGCACGGGAAACATGTGGATTCCGTTGTCGCTGACCAACATGCGCCGGTTGGCGCCGTCCGCGTCCACCTGCCAGATGCAGCGCTGGCAACCGGGGCCCGGGGCGCTGTAGTAGATGACGGTGTCAAAACTGCCTTCTACGCCTGTGATCGCGCCTTGCACGCCGTTGAGCACGCGATGGGCCATAGAGCGCACAGAGGCCGCCGGCGAAGTCTGGAGCGCGTAGTCCTGCAGGTCAAAGATGCGGCCGTCTCGCGCGCCTGCCAAAGACGCCACCAGTTCGTAGTGCCCGGCTTGCTTGCCCGCACGCAGCGAGGTGGCCAGCACATAGTCGGCCCCTGCAGCCTGCGCCGCGGCAGGGCGAAGCTGAAAGCCGGGCAGGGCGGCCTTGGTCATTTGCGCCGCGTGGGCCGAACTGCCTTTGAGCGCGCGGACAAAGCCGGACAGGCGCGTATCGGTCATCAGGACGGACTCCACGACCTCGCAATCCTTTTTGGCCACTGCGCACTGCAACGGCAGGACCAGGAGGGCGTCCAGGGGGCGCTGAGTCGCTTCTACGATGACATACAGGCCGGTATCCCCCGCATCGCCGGGCATCGCGGGCTGGATGACCTGCTGGGCCAGCGCAGGCGAGGCGAACAGGGCCAGCAAGAGCGCGATGGGGCGCAGGGCAAGGCGAAGGGGGACGGGCAGAACGGGCATGGGGACCTCCAGGGGCGACTGTCGAAGCTTTGGCCCGCGCGGTCAAGGGTCTCCGTGCGATTAGCTGAGCGGCGCAGACGCCCGCAGTTCTTCCAGCCACGCCCCGACCTTGTTTGCGTCGCTGGGGTGCACGTAAATGCGCGCCAGCACGGTCTGCTCTGCGTAACGCTGGAACAGCCGCGTCGCTTCGGCCAGCGGCAGCCAGCGGTGGGCGCCGACGGGCGGCCTCTTGCGCACAAAGATCGACGCCGCGCCGTCCCCCGCGTGGTACTTGGACAGGGCGCCCTTGCTGGTGACGTGGAGGTGATCGACCCCTTCGCTGCGCATTCGCTCGACCAGCGCGGCGATCGGCTCGGCTTGGCCCATGGGGCCCGCGGATTCGACCATCATTTTGAGGGGCAACAGCTTGAGGATGCCGTCCGCCCACGGCGAAATGCCTGCGTATTCTCGCAAGGTGCGCCACAAGGCGTGGTCATCAAAGGCCAGGTAGGCCTCAGGATCGGCCGGGGCGCGGCACGCCTGGGGCCACTGCTCATAGAATCGCCGGAGCATGTGGTCATAGCACACGGACTTCTTGTGGAAATACACCATCAAGAACATGTGGTGGCGCGACAGAAGGAAGTCGTCAAAGCTAAAGATGGCGCGGTCTTCCAGGCCCAGGTGCAGCGTGCCGTCGTCGGCTTCAAAATGGCAAAGGTGCGAAATGAGCCAGTCGACGTCGAACTTGCCGTAGCTGACGCCGGTGAAGTAGCTGTCGCGGAGCAGGTAGTCCATGCGGTCGACGTCGAGTTCGCTGGACACGAGCGAGGAGAGCAGGCGCTGCAGGTTGCGGCCGCCCACCTGAAACACCGCGGACTCGCACTGCACGTCTTCTGAGATCAGCGCGGCGATGTGCGACGGCTCGATGCCCTGTGGTCCCAAGACCCGGCGCAGCAGATCGGTAAAGCCGGAACCCAGCAGGAACTGCAAGGTGTAGTGCTCGTGCGAGCCGTGGCCTGCGGGCAAGGGCTTCTTGAGGCCAGGGACATGCAGCAGCGCGCCACTGGGCAGCAGCACTTCTGACGAATGCGACAGCGGCGGGTGGCCCAGATCGTGGCATAGCGCGGCGATCCGCACGGTTTGGCGCAGGCGGGTGCGCTCGGCGGCGGGCAGCCACGGCGTGTCGCGCAGGGCGGCGTCAAAGGCCAGGCCGGCCAAGTGCATCGCCCCCAAAGAGTGCAGGAAACGGCTGTGGCTGCCGCCCGGAAAGGTCAGCTCAGAGAAGCCGAGTTGCTTGATATTGCGCAGGCGTTGCAGGTACGGCGACTCGATGAGCACCTGCTCGGCGGCAGAAACGGCGATGGGGCCGTGGATGGGATCGCGGATTTCCATGGTTTTCCTTGGCGGCTGCCGGCCTTGGGCGCGGGGGGAGTACAGCACAATTTGCGCTCCGCGCAAGGTGGGTTGGGCTTGCGCGGCCCGCGCGGGCGATCAATCGGGTATTCGCGCTCCGCGCTACGGGGGTGTTTTCTTTTCATTACAAAGTTTTGCAAGGGAAGGAACCATAGGGCCGAGGGGCAAAGCCCCTTCGCCCTAAAGTTTCCTTCCCCTGCACCCCTTCCTCCTTTACTCTCTACCCCTTCACGTTGTTTTCTCTTGCGAATTTCAGAAAGGGTCTGCGACCATGGGTTTGGTTGGCGGCGGAAGCGACTCGTCGAAGCGTTGATTCGACGCGGTTGGCGGTGGAATTGACTCTGCGGGGCCTTGAATCGGCTCGTCGAAGCGTTAAATCGACTCTGCAGGGCGTTGAATCGGCTCGTCGAAGCATTGAATCGACTCTGCGGGGCCTTGAATCGGCTCGTCGAAGCGTGGAATCGACTCTGCGGGGCGTTGAATCGACTCGTCGAGTCTATGAGTTGGGGAGGCGAGGCGCGGAATCGGTTCAGAGGACGGTCACATTGGGTCAACGGTGCGCTTGAGCGACTCGAAGACCTGCTTATCGCCGCGGCGGTGCGTTGCGCCAGGGGCGTTGGGGGTCTTCGACGCTGAAGGCATCGCGGAACGGCGGTTGGCCTGGCGGTACCTGCAGCAGACCGACGAGGAATTGCCACACGCGCACGAGCCAGTGG
>JBIKTV010000558.1:0-3780 GCA_044347905.1 Myxococcota bacterium | reverse complement strand
GCTCCAGCTGCCGAAGCCCCCAAGACCGTCGAAGCCCCTGCGGGCGACTCGGCCCCGCCGGCCCTGGACCGGGCGAAGCTCAGCGCTTTTGCTGCCCTGCCGGTCGAAGTCACCGCCGCGAGTGGCCCTGCCAGCGACGCTTTAGTGCAACTGGGCAAGATGCTGTACTTTGAAAAGCGCCTGTCCAAGAACCACGACGTCTCGTGCAACTCCTGCCACATGCTGGACAAAGGCGGAGTGGACGGCACCGCCACCTCCAGCGGCCACAAGGCCCAGAAGGGCGGGCGCAACGCCCCCACGGTGTTCAACGCCGCCCTGCACACCGCGCAGTTCTGGGATGGCCGGGCCAAGGACGTGGAAGCCCAGGCTAAGGGCCCGATCCTCAACGCGATTGAGATGGCCATGCCCAACCCCGAGGCGGTGATCGCCGTGCTCAACTCCATGCCCGAGTACGTCACCGCCTTTCAGGCCGCCTTTCCGGGGCAGGCTAGCCCGGTCAGCTACGACAATCTGGCCGTCGCGATTGGCGCTTTTGAGCGCAAACTGACCACGCCGGGCCGCTTTGACGCATTCCTCAAGGGCGACGACAAGGCGCTGACCGACGACGAGAAGGCCGGGCTCGCCACCTTCTTGGACACCGGATGCGCCAGCTGCCACACGGGCGCTGCGGTCGGCGGCGGCATGTTCCAAAAGCTCGGCTTGGTCAAGCCGTGGCCGGATCTCAAGGACAATGGCCGCTTTGACGCCACCAAGGACGAGGCCGACAAGTTCAAGTTCAAGGTGCCGAGCCTGCGGCAGATCGCCGACACCGCTCCGTATTTCCACGACGGCTCGGTCAAGACCCTGGACGAAGCGGTCAAGCTGATGGCCGCCCACCAGCTGGGCAAGGACCTGGACGAGGGCAAAATCAAGTCGATCGTCACCTTCTTGAAGGCGCTGACCGGCGAGGCCAACAAGGACCTGACCGCCGAACCCAAGCTGCCGGCGAGCACGGAGACCACCCCCAAGGCCGATCCCAGCTAGATCAGGCGAGGCCCAGCTCGCGTGCCGTCGCTGCGGAATTTCACCAGCACGGCGCGCGGGCAGGCTTTGCGTGGCACATCGGACAAGTACATGGTCACTCGTAAGTGGCAGTAGAGCCTAGCCGCCACAGAGCCCCTTGCCGTCATTGCCGACCGCATACGTCCAGCCGATGTACTCCGCCAGTTGCGCGATGATCTTGGCCACCACACAGTTGGCCAGCAGCGGGTTGTGGTCGATGCGCAGCGTCGGGCCGCCGACCTTGGTCAACGCGTTCAGCTGCAGCACCGTCAGCACCGGGTTGTGGGCGATGGCCAGATCGCCGGCCACAGTCTTGACGGCTAATTGCAGGCTAACCAAGGAGTTATTGGCGTCCACCGTCAGCGGGCCGGCGATGGACGTCAGCCCTTCTAGGCGCAATTCCTGCAGGCCGGCCGCCGCTTGAACCCGCAGCTCGCCGCCCAGGGTCTTGAGCGAAGTGTTGACGATTTTGCCAAGCGCGGTAGGGCCTTGCAGCGTCAGCCCGCCGCCGACCGCCGCCAAAGCCGGCAGCGCGAGCGAGCTCAGGCTGGGGCAATTGATCAGGCTGACCGCGCCCTTGACCTCCGCAAGGCTCGCCAGTGCGATGGTCTGCAGCGCGGCGTTGTTGTCCACCTGCAGGGCCTTGCCGATGAGCTTGAGCGCCGGCATCGCCAGGGTGGTCAGCGCGGGATTGGCGTCGATCTCCAGGTGTTCCTTGACCTCTTTGAGCGCTGGCAGGTTCAGCGCCACCAGGGCCTTGTTGCCCTTGACCTCCAGAAACGCGCCCACTTTGGCCAGCGAATTCAAATCCAGCGTCACCAGAGCCTCCTGGGCGCCGATCGACAGGTCCTTGCCCGTGCTGGCCAGCAGAGGCGCCAAGAACGCGGTCAAGGCGGGGTTTTGCTGCACCACCACAAACTCATCGACCGCCAGCAGCGCCGGAAACGCGCAGGTCTTTAGCTGGGGATTGAGCTGCAGCGCTAGGCCATCGCTGATTTTCTTGAGCGCCGGAAAGCTCAGCCCCGGCAGCACGTCATTCTCAAACACGGACACATCGCGCACCACTTGCTGCAGCGCCGGCAGGGCCACGAGCGCCAAGGCCGGATGCTGGCTGAGGATCAGGTTGCCGCCCACGCTCTGAAGCAGCGGCGCCTCCAGCGAATTCAGGGCCTTGTTCTGCCAAACCCACAGGTGGTTGCCCACGCTCTGCAGCGCCGGCAGGTGAAGCTGGGTCGCGGCGCTGTGGCTGCCAAAATACAGGTTGTAGCCCACGGTCTTGAGGGCGGACAGCTCCACCGACGCGGCGCCGAGCTGGACAAGCAGCAAATCAGCTGTGACATCGGTGAGTTTTGCCAGGGTCACCCCAGTCAGCGCCGGCAGAGCTTCTAGGTGCAGCGTCCCGCCCACGGCCACCAAATTGGCCAGCGCCAGGCCCTTGAGCGCCGCGGACCAGCGCACCACCAGGTTGCCCGTCACCGTCGTCAGGGCGCCCAGGTCCAGCTGGCTCAGCGCCGCATCGCCGTCGACGCGCAGTTCGCCGCCCACGTGGCCCAGGCTAGAGAGATTGACCTGGGCGAGCTGGTAGTTGTAGCTGATGGTGGCGTTGCCGGCGATCTCGGTGACGCTGCTGAGGTTCAGCGTTTTGAGGCCGCTGTTGCGCTCCACCGCGATATCCCTGGCGATTTTGCCGGGGGTGCCCAGGTTTAGAGCCGTCGCCGTGGGATTGTCGGCCAGCGTCAGCCCGCCCAGGGCCTGCAGCTTGGGCAGGGAGAGGCTGTGCAGCTTGGGGTTCTTGCTCGCCACCAGCGTGCCATTCAGCGCGGTCAGCGCCGGGGCACTGAGCGACTGCAGCAGAGAGTTGCCGGCGATAATTACGTCGCCGCCAATGCTTTTTAGGTCGGTCAGGGCCACCTGCTCCAGGCCGTCCGCGTCGATGATGAGGTCGCCGGTCACGACATCGTACTGCTTGAGCACGGCCAGATCCTGGGCATTGCGCACCACAAAACTGCCCTGGAGCAGCAGATCGGTGCCGCTGGTGGCGACAAATGGCACGGTCACCGGTTGGCCGCCGGGGCAGTGGATGGTCGCCGTGGAGTCCTTGTTGTCGACAATTGTGCACGTGCCGTTGTGCAGGACGGCTTGGGTGCCGTCGTCGCATTGCGCCGTCCAAGTGGCGTTGCCGTTGTCGACCAGCGTGCAGGAACGCCCGTCTTTTCCGTCGGTAATCGTCGCCCAGGTGCCGTCTGGGCAGACCACCGTCACCACGCCCTGGGTGTTGCCGCTGATGGTGCAGGCCGCTTGGCCTTTGCCGCCCAATGTGACAGAAGTGCCGTCCGTGCAGATGATTTGCCGGGATCCGTCGGGGTTGTCGATGACGCTACAGGCCGTGCCCGGCAGGCGCCCTTTGCCGCCGTGCAGTACCGCCGAGCTGCCGTCTGGGCAGTCGACCGTCGCGGTGCCGTCGGCGTGGTCGATCACGCTGCAGGTCGTGCCGCGCGCGTCGCCGGAGGTACACTGGGTTAGGCTGCTTGCGGCAAAAACACCAGGCAACAAGCCAACTACCAAGAAGCGCAGCAGAGCGGTCATGTCATTCCTTGGGCGTAGAGAGCAGGCACTGCAGGGTGCCGTCGCGGGTCGCCGGGCAGGGCGAGTCCAGAAAGCAGCTGCTGATGAGCGCGTAGTTGCGGTCGATGGGTTTGCCAAAGGCCTTGAGCACGGCGACAAACATCCAGGCGTAAA
>JBIKTV010000010.1:0-34316 GCA_044347905.1 Myxococcota bacterium | reverse complement strand
GCAAATCGACCGCTTTTTGGTGCGGATCCGCCTGGACTATCCCAGCGCCGCGGATGAAGCGCGGATGCTTCGCACGTACGACAAACCTGTGCCCGCGGTGCGAGCGGTGGCCACGGTCGAAGATCTCATGCGCGTGGCGGAATTGGTCGATGCGGTTCATGTGGAAGAGCGGGTGTTGGCCTATATCGTGCGGCTGGTTCACGCCACCCGCCACCATCCTCGCGTGGCCCTGGGGGCGAGTCCGCGGGCTTCTCTGGCGCTGTTGCGCTTGGCCAAGGCGTGGGCGCTGCTGGCTGGTCGCGATTTTGCCACCCCGGATGACGTGCGCGGCCTGCTGGGCCCCGTCCTGGAGCACCGCGTGATGGTGACGACCGACGCGGCGATCGAAGGGGTCACCGCCGCCGCCGTCGTGGCGGATGTCGCGGCGCGGACCAAGCTGGTCGATGGCACCCCGGGCGCGGTGATGGCGGCGGATCTGCGCATTGAGCCAGGCCCGGCGTCCGGTGTTCACCTGGGCACGACCCCTAGCGGTTCGGCGAGTTAGGCGGCGATGCTTCAACCCCACGGCCGAGCGCTGTTGTGGACAGCCCTGGGCTTGATTGGCGCGGGCGTCGTCACCGGTGAGTCCGGGGCGGTGCTGGCCGGTAGCGCCATGGCTGGCCTGCTTCATCTGCAAATGCGCAGGCTTAGAAGAGAGTTGCGGCCGCGCCATCCGCCGCTTGGCATCAGCGCTGTGCTCGAGGTGCGCGGGCCCGCCCATGCCCTGGGCTCCGGTCAGCGCTCGCATCGCGTGGGCCAGCCCGTGCCGTTGGTGCTGCGCCTGGATGTGCCGCCTGCCGCCGCCGGGGCGCGCCTGGAGATCGACTCGTGGCTGGCCAGTGCCGGGCTGGAATTTGCCGGCGACGGCCGTGCGACAGCGCTCTTGCGCGCGCCAACTTGCGAAATCCACCTGGGCGTGCTGCCGCGATCGGCCGCGGTGCACAAGATGGTGGGGCTGCGCGGCCGCCTGACCGATCCCTTGGGCCTCGTGACCGCAGAGGTTTTCCTGCCCACGCCTTGCGAATTGGCCGCGCTGCCGCGATCGCTGCCCATGGACCTCAAGGCCGTCGCAGAGACCCGCCGGCACTCGCCGCGATCGGGCATGGGCCAGCGGCCGGACAAAGTGCCGGGCAGCGGCGACGATCTGCGCGAGCTGCGCGAGCACCAAGCCGGCGATCCGTTTAAGCACATCGCCTGGAAGGCCTCTGCGGCGCGCGGTCGGCTGATGGCGCGCACCTTTGAACGCGAGCAGACCCGCGCCCTTTACGTGGTGCTGGAGACTGGGGCGACCATGCGCGCCGGTGTGCCCGGAGGCGGCCCTATCGACCAAGCCGTTGATCTGGTTCATTCTTTGGCGGAGACCTGCGCCCGCACCCACGATCCCTTTGGCCTGACCTTGGTGGACGGCCGTGTCCTGGAATCCCGACCGATCCTAGAGGGTTTGGCGGCCGTCGAGTCCACCGATCGCGCCCTCTTGGACCTTCGCCGCGCCGTCGCAGAGGATCTGGCGCCGCTGCGCGAAGACCTGCTCTTGTCCACCGTGGCCCAATACCTGTCCGCCGTCAACCGCGTCGACTTGCCGGAATTGCGCTTGGACGGTCAGCAGTTGCTGTGGAATGACCGGGCCCACCAGCGCGTAGTCATGGCCGCCTTGGCCCACCTGCCGGAGCGCGAGCGCCTGCCCCTGTTGCGCGGGCCTGAGCCATCGGCGCGCTCGGATCTGTCGATCCTGAGGCGGTTTTGCCGAGCCTCCGACATCGCCTTGGACTATCGCGGAGCTTTGCCCCCGGCCCAGCGCATTGCCGGGCTGGAGGCGGGGATGC
The DNA here is from genome assembly GCA_044347905.1 of Myxococcota bacterium. Classification (GTDB taxonomy): domain Bacteria; phylum Myxococcota_A; class UBA9042; order UBA9042; family UBA9042; genus SXRM01. Next base: position 32,454 of record JBIKTV010000010.1, on the reverse strand, counting down.
GCGCGGCGATGGCGGCCAGAAAGGGCCCGTTTGCCATCTTGGTGGTGTCGGATTTTGCCGGGCTCGCCGCCCATGCCCAGCCGCTCATGCGCAGTTTTGAAGCCGCCCGCCGCGCCGGTCACCGCGTGTTGGCTGTGGCCGTGCGCGAACGCGAAGAGCGCGATGCCTTGGATCTCGTTCAAGAACCTGAAGAGATCGACACCGCCCGCGGCCTAGTGCTGGCCGACCTGGCCGCCCGCCAGGGCCTGCTAGCCGACCTGGAAGACCAGTGCCGCCGCGTAGGCGCCGCTTTTGTCGGCGATGTCGATCCGATTGAGATTTTGACACTTTGGCGGAACTGACTCCGCCGATCACACCCGGCCCGTATACCACCACAGAAACACCAGCAGCGCGCCCAGCCCCAGGGAAGCGATCGCCCACAACAACCGTCGGCGGTCGCCGGGCTCGCTCGGTCGCTCGACTTGCGCCACCCCTGAAACGCCGGGCCGGGCCCGAATGGCCAACGGATCGCTCTGTTCGCTGTCCAGCGCTTCAGCCAAGGGGCGGTTGGTACGGCCCGAGTCGGCAGCTAGGAAGGGCGATTCAGCATTGGTAGCAAGAGGTTGTGAGCGACGCGTCGCCGGAGTTCGCAGCGCTTCGGCCGCTGGCGCCCCGGGGGTTTGGCTGCGGGCGCCCTGCAGAGGACCTGCCTGGGTATTGCCGGGGTAAGACGGCGCTGGGTGCGGCGCTGGTCCATGGGCCTGGATGGCGACCAAGCGATCGCGCGAAGTGTCGTCGCCAAACTCACTGGTCGTCGAGGCTTCAGCCCAAACCCCATCGATACCCGGAATGGCGATCTGCAGTTCTGTAGGCCCGGAAGACGCCGTCGTCAGCACCTCGTTCGCCATGTTCATGGGGGCGGTGGCCCGGACGTCATCGGCGCCATAGACGTTGCTCGGCCGAGTCGAGGCGCGCTGCTGGGGCCCGCCCTCTTCCATCGAGCCAGGCGCCACCACCAGCACGGACGCCATCGCCGCGGCGTTGCGGTTGAGCTGGCGGCGATCGCAGGCGGTCAACAGCTGAATGCGCAAGGCATCGGCGGTCGGCGGCCGCTCGTCGGGGTCCTTGGCCAAGCAGCGCATCACCACTTCTTCTAGGGCGGGCGGCACGCCTTCGGTCCCCGGCAGGCCGATAATCCGCTGGGGCGGCTCAAGAATGTGCTGGCGCAGCAGGTCGGCGGTGCTTTGGGCGTTAAACGGCAGGCGGCCGGTCAGCAGCTCGTAGAGCACCACGCCCAGGGCGTAGATGTCTGCAGTCGGCCCGACCTCGCTTCCCGCGGCCTGTTCCGGCGCCATGTACTCGGGCGATCCCACCACAAATCCGGGCCTCGTCAGCTGGCCGCGCTCATAGCTGCCGGTGACAAACTTGGCCAAGCCAAAATCAAGGATCTTGGCAAAATCCCGCTCGCCCGCCAGATCCTGCAAGAAGATGTTGTCCGGCTTGATGTCGCGGTGGACGATGCCGTGGCGGTGGGCCTCTTCCAGCGCTTTGCAGACCTGGGTGCAAATGTGCACGGCGCGCACGGGCGACAGGATCGGCGTGTGCCGAAGCACGTCGGACAGCTTGTGGCCGCTGAGAAACTCCATGATAATAAACAAGGAGTGCGTTCGCGGATCGGTGCCAAAATCAAACACCCGCACGGAATTGGGGTGGGCCACCAGCGACGCCGCGCGGGCTTCACGGGTAAAGCGTTTGACTTCCACAGGATCAGAGGCCAGGTCCCGCCACAGCACCTTGATGGCGACGGCCTGATGGGTCTCGCGCTGCTGGCCGCGATAGACCGCGCCCATGCCGCCCACGCCAATCAGGTCTTGAACGACATAGTGGTTGAGCAGCACATCATCGCGGCGAAGGCGGCCGGGGAAGCTGGTGTCAACGCGAATCTCAAGCAGCGGCCCATGGTTATTTGGGCAAGCGTGTTGCTCACCGCGATGGCCGCATTCCTGACAGATCCGCCACACTTCCGACGTTCTCCTCAGCGGGTGCTGGCTTGGCCTTCGCGCTGAGCCCTTCACTGCGCCTTGTTTGTGTCAACCGCCGCAATATAGCCCGTCCACCGGGCGATGCAAAGGCGCCAAAACTTGCGGGGGGCGGATTCAACCGCGGAGCGTAGTTGTGGATCATCGCCGGAGAATGGCTAGGGCACCAGCGGCACCGGATAGCGGCCCGTAAAGCACGCGGTACACCAACCGCCCGGCCCGGCGGCCTGCAACAGCCCCTCTTCGCTCAAATAGCCCAGGGAGTCGGCGCCCAACCACGCGGCCACGGCTTGCCAAGCGGGCCCCGGGGCATGGCTCAGGCGCGCGGCCAGCAGCTCGTCTCGGCTGGGCGTGTCGATGCCGTACCAGCAAGGCCATTGCACCGCAGGTGCGGCGATGCGCAGGTGAATTTCGCGAGCCCCGGCCTGGCGCAACAGCGCGATCGCCTGGCGCGAAGTCGTGCCGCGCACCAAGCTGTCGTCCACAAGCACGACCCGCGCCCCCGCCACGAGCTCGGGCACCGGATGCAGCTTGCGCCGCACGCCCAGTTCGCGGAGGGCCTGGGTCGGCTGGATAAAGGTCCGCCCGCCCTCTGGGGCCCGCATGAGTCCAGGCTCATAAGGCAGACCGCTGCGCCGCGCATAGCCCAGGGCCGCCGCCACGCCGCTGTCTGGGATCGGCACCACCACGTCTGCACAGATCTCGCCGTTGTGCAGCGGCGGTTGCTCCGCGGCCAACTGCTCGCCCATGCGGTGACGGGTGGCGAACACGCCGCGGCCAAACAATTCGCTGTCCGGCCTGGCGAAATACACCATCTCAAACACGCAAGCGCGGCGATCGGCTGGCGGCTCGACAAATCTGGAGGGGCTAGGCGCGCTTTCGCCCTGACCTTGCGCGCCCAAGGTGGCGATCTCACCCGGGGCAATTTCCCGGACCACCTCTGCGTCACAGGCCTGCAGCGCCACCGTCTCTGACGCCGCCAGCCACGCTGTGCCCAGCGGTGATCGCCGCCGACCCAGCACCAACGGCCGCCAACCCCTTGGATCGCGGGCGACTACTGTCTCGCGGCCGTCGGTCACAGCCAGCGTATAGGCGCCCTGCACCTGGCTCAGCACCGTCTGCAGGCGCTCGGCCAAGCTGGCCCCGGGTTGATGGGCGAGCAGGTGGAGGATCACCTCGGTATCTGTGCCCGTGGCAAAGGGATTTGGCCCCCCTTGCAGGGCGCGGCGCAGCGGTCCGGCGTTGGTCAGGTGGCCGTTGTGGGCGACCGCCAGGGGCTTTGCGCCGCCCAAGCTCAGGGGCTGGGCGTCGCGGGCGCGCTGGTCGCCGCTGGTCGCATAGCGCACATGGCCGATGGCCGATCGCCCAAGTAACTGTTGCAATACATGCGGTTGTAGCACGTGGGCCACGCTGCCCACCTGGCGTTCGACCTGCAGCCGGCCCTGGTGGGCCACGGCAAGCCCGGCGCTCTCTTGGCCGCGGTGCTGCAGGGCGGCCAGGCCCAGCGCGGTCAAGCGCGCGGCGTCCGGGTGGTCAACGATGGCAAAGATCCCGCACATACAGAGGAAAGTCCGCACCCAGAGGGGGCCCCGACACTAGGCGGGCCGCGGATTGTCGCCACGGAAGGGCCAGTTCGTCCAGCCGCAGCTGCAAGGGCCCCGCCTTCATGGCCAAATGGCTGTCTGTCACCGTGCCAAGCCGCCGCAGCGCCAGACCCGCCGCTTGCTGCTCCGCGGTCAGCGCTAGGGGCCGGCCCCGGGCACAGGAAACCAGCGCCGTCGCTGCGGTTTCGCCAAACCAGGTCGCGGCCGTCGCCGGCAGTTCTGCGGCGTCGCACTGGCAGCCCCGCTCGCCATAGGGGCCGCGCAAGCACGCCCGCGCCAGCGCCACCGCCAAGCCGCCGCTGGAGAGATCCAGGGCGCTGTGCAGATCTCCCTGGGCAATGTGCGCGCGCAGCCACGCGGACAGGGCGTTTTCTGCTGCAAAATCGACCGGCGCCACCCGGCCAGCCCAGCGCCCAAGCCTGTGGCGAGCCCAGAGAGAGCCGTCCAGCCGCGGCTCAAAGCGCCCTACCAGCCAAATGTCATCGCCGACCCGACAAAAACCGCTGGGGCAGGGCGGATTTTCGCCGGGGATGCGCCCCACAGCGGCGATCACCGCGGTCGGCAAGATCGGCTGATCGCCGGTGGCGTTGTAGAGCGAGACATTGCCGGAGACGACCGGGCAGTGCAGGGCCCGCGCGGCCTCGCCAATGCCGTGCAAGGTCTCAGAAATGGCCCACATCGTCTCTGGCTGATCGGGGCTGCCAAAGTTCACACAGTCGCTCAAGCCCAGGGGTTCGGCGCCGGTGCAGGCCAGGTTGCGGCACGCCTCGGCCACGGCATGGGCCGCTGCGGCGCGCGGATCGGCGTAGGCATAGCGCTCACAGCTGTCTGTGCAGAGCGCCAGGGCTGGACCGCCCTCAAAGCTGCGGATCACCGCAGCCTCCGCCACGCCCGGGCCAAACACGCTTTGGCCTTGCACTTGGTAGTCGTAGTTTCGCCAAATCGCCGCCTTGCTGGCCACGCTGGGATCGCCAAGCAGGGCGATCAGCTGGCTGCCCGCGGCCTGGGCGCTGTGCAATTCAGCTGGCAAAACCGCGCGATCCTCCAGGTCTAGCGGCGCTGCCATGGGCCGATTTAGCTGCGGCGCCCAGTCGCCCGCCACGGCGCTCGGCAGGGCCAGCACCTCTTGGCCGCGCCACGTACAGCGCACCCAAGGCTCCGCAGTGGCCGTGCCGATGTCCGCTCCCTCCAAGCCCCAGCGCTGGGCCACCGCCAGCAACTCTGCGACCCGCTCTGGCGCCACCGCGATCAACATGCGCTCCTGACTCTCAGACAGCAGGATTTCCCTTGGCAGCATCGAAGGTTGGTTCAGGGGCACCCGGTCCAGATCCAGGGCCAGACCGCCGCCGCTGCGCACCGCCATCTCAAAAATGCTAGACGTCAGCCCGGCCGCGCCCAGATCCTGCACCCCCAGGGCGAGATCGGCGGCCAAGATCTCCAACACGGCTTCGATCACGCATTTGGCGGTGAAGGGATCGCCGATCTGCACCGCGGGCCTCTGGCGCGCCGCCTGGCCGTCAAACACCGCGGAGGCCATGGTCGCCCCGCCCAGACCGTCGCGGCCGGTAGCCGAGCCCAGCAGCACCAAGCGCGTGCCCGGCGGCCCGGCGATGGCGCGCTGCAGGCGATCGCTCGGCGCTAGACCCAGCGCAAGCACGTTGACCAGCGGGTTGCCGTTGTAGCTGGGATCGCAGGTCAGCGAACCGCCAACCACGGGCACACCCACGCAATTGCCAAACCACGCGATGCCGTCGACCACGCCGCGGGCCAGCCGCCGGGTCAGCGCCAGCTGCGGATCGCCAAAGCGCAGGGCATCCAGCAGCGCCACGGGCCGCGCGCCCATCGCCAACACGTCGCGCAGAATCCCGCCCACGCCGGTCGCCGCACCCTGCAAAGGCTCCAGAAAAGACGGGTGGTTATGCGATTCCATCTTAAAGACCGCGCACCAAACACGGCCCTGGGCGTCGCGGCCAATCTCTACCGCGCCAGCGTTGTGCCCAGGGCCCAGGACCAGTTGGGGCCCGGTGCTTTCCAGCAGGCCTAGCAGCTTTCGCGTCGTCTTGTACGAACAGTGCTCTGACCACAGCGCCGCGGTGACGGCCGCCTCCAACTCGCTGGGATGCCGGCCTAAATGCTCGCAAAGGCTTGTGTATTCCTCAGCAGTCATATTATCTGGCGGCGCTGGAGCGGCCCTCTTAGCGGCCTCGCTCACGGTGCATCCGCTTGGCCGGTGGGCGCGGCAGGGAGCGAAGCCGGCGTTGGGGCAGAGGGCAGGGCCGTGGCGATCGGCGGATGGCTCAAGGCCGCGGCTTCCAGATCGTCGTTGTACACATTGACGGCGTCGTACATCCGCGGCTGGGCCGCCACCACCATGCCCAGGCCAAAGCCGTACAGCACCATCCCCGCGACGGCGCCGCCAAGCGCCAGGCCCACGCTGCCGCTGGACGGCCCACTGCCGTCATTGCCTCCATCCGCCAACAGAAGCGCGGGCGACGCGAACATCACCGCGGCACCGCCCAGCGCCGTCAGAAGGCCGTAGACCGTGCCGTCGCGGTGCGCATGGGCGTGCTCCAGGGCGCGCGGATTGTCCGCCACCGCCTCCAATAGCCCGGAACCAAAGCCATTGACCGGGTACGCCTGACCCTGGCGCAGCACGGCCGGCTCGCCGTCCACCATCGTCCATTTCAGCGTTTTGCTGGGCCGGGGGAGGTAGCTCGAGGTACAAGCCGCGGTCGGCAGGCAAGAGATCGCGGAGATCAGCGCCGCGGCGATCGCCAGCTTGGGCTTTGCGGTTTTCTGGGCGGCGATCGCTGTGGGTTTGCGCCTGGGGTTCGCCATGGGGGCCTCTGCGTGGCGCTGCGGGCGCCGGATCGAAGGCTAACGGCAGCGGCCGCCGATGTCACTCTTGACGCTGCCCCGCCTAGCGCCTACACTTCTCGCCCCTCCGCCCAGCCCGGCGAGGGCCGCTCCAAGCTGCCGGCAAGTGCACGATAGCCTCTGGAAGCGCGACTCCACTTCGGCGCGACCGCGAAACGGCGCGCATCAGGAGCAACCATGGCAAAGGGACTCTACGGCCGCAAGGTCGGCATGACGCAAATTTTCGGCACGGAAGGCCAGCGCATTCCAGTCACCGTTCTGGAAGTCGGCCCCTGCCCGATCGTTCGCGTCAAGAGCGAGAACGGCGTCGACGGCTACAACGCCGTGGTCATCGGCTTTGGCACCAAGAAGGCCAAGCACATCAACAAGCCGGACGCCGGACTGTTCGCCAAGGCCAACATGGAGCCCTGCGCGCACATCAAAGAGATGCGCGTTTCGGCGGAAGACGTTGCGGCGATCGAGGCCGGCGTTGTGCTGACCGCGGAAGCCTTCCAGCCTGGCCAGTTGGTCGACATCGTCGGCAAGACCAAGGGCCGCGGCTTTACCGGCGTGATCAAGCGCCACAACTACCACATGCCCAAGGCCACCCACGGTACGCACGAAGTGTTCCGCCACGGTGGTTCGCTCGGCACGCGCACCACGCCGGGCCGCGTGTTCCTGAACAAGAAGATGGCCGGTCACTACGGCGATGAGCGCGTCACCATTCAGAATCTGACCGTCGTCCAGGTCGAGGCGGACAAGAACCTCGTGGTCGTCCGCGGCAGCGTCCCGGGCCCCAACGGCTCTCTGCTGTGGATCCAGGAAGCGGCGCGCGTCGCGACCAAGAAGGGCTAGCATTTCAGAGTCCAATGGCGGCGATCACGCTTCGCCCATGTCCATTGGGTTCCGAGCAATCGGGGCCATTGGGTTCTAAGCAATAGGCGCCGGAGTGGCTCACAAGGTCGCTCCGGCGTTGTCATTTCTGGCCCCTTGATCGCAGGAGAAGGCGTGCATCCGATGTTTCGCACCCGCACCGGCACTGGTGCCCTCTACGGCGACAACCAGCAGCGGGGCGAGCGCCTGGAACGCACTCCGCGCCGGAGCCGCCACCCGCGCTTGGCCAATGGCAGCCGGCTGTGGTCCCAAGATGAACCGCCGGCGCCGCAGCTGGATTTTGCCGAGCTCCAGGCCCAGAGCCAGGCGATCGCCACAGAAATGCTCGAGCTTATGCGCGAAATCGGCTTGCATGTCACGTTTAGCTTGAGGCGCCGCGAGCCGTTGCCGCCTGAGCTGCTGCGCCATGACGGCGAGGCGCTGGGGTGGTTCATCGTGCTCTATACCCTGGGTTTGCTGGACCGCCAGGGGCATTGGTTGGGTCCAGCCATTGGCAGCACCCGCTAGGATGGGGTAGAACGCAGGGTCTGCCCGCCCAATGCAGGCGCCAGGAGCACCGGATGCGCGTCGTCTTTCCCGCTGTCCTAGACGGATTTGAGTGCGCCGATCAGGATTGCGCTTGCCGTCAGGCGATGCGCGCTGCGACGGCGGTCAAGCCCGGGCCTGCGGGGCAATTTCCCTTTCGCGAGACAGAGAAAGCTGCCCTTCGCGGCGCCGCGCGGCTCGCCAACGATCAGGGCGTTCCTGCCAAGGCCGCTCCGCCAGCGGGCGATTTCCCCATCGCAGCCGTCGCTTCGCCGGGCGGCGCAGAACTGTATTTCGCCACGCTTTGCCCCATGGTGCGGGCCTACCTCGCCGCGTCGGAAGAGGCGGTGGACCTCGCGCGATCAGAAGGCGGTTGGCGCGCCCCCTTGCAGGTCTTTCAGCCCGACGGCGGCGGCAAGTTGGTGCGCTTGAGCGGCGCAGAGACGCTGCCCTGGCGGCAATTCCAGATTCTGCGCGAGCAGTTGCTGGACGTGATCGCCGATCCCAAGCTGTCGCTGCTGGCGCGGCTGGCCCGCGTCGCCCATCTGATCGATCAGGTGGTGGTGGAGCGCGCTGTCCCCGCCACGTCGCCGCTGCTGACCCCGCGGGGCTTCTTGGCTTTTCGCTCGCACTTAGAAGGGCGCATGGCCGCGGCGGACGCCAAGGCGCTGGGGGCCTTTCTGGCCAAGACTGCGCCGCTGTTCCCCGATCTTGATCTGGAACTCGCTCAGTTTGCCGATGTGGCGGCGGCCTTGCACGGCGATTGGCGCGAGCCGCTCCGCCGCTGGGTAGCGCCCGCGGAAGTGGAGGCTGGGCGGCCTCTGGAGGCGTATTTTGCCCTGCGGCTGTTCGCTACCCCGCTTGAGCGCGATCAGAGCCTCCAGCGCGGCCACGCGGAGCTACAGGAGGGCACGGCTTTGGGCCTGCGTCTGGCCGCCGCCGTGGGGCAGGTGCTGCAGCAGCCGCTGAGGCCGGTGCAACTGCTCGCTTGCCTGGCTTTGGCAGAAGCCCATGTCGTTGATGCGGCCAAAGGCCTGCCGATTTTTGAGCGGCCAGTGGACAGCCACGATCGCGGTCCGCGCATGGCCGATCTGGACATGACCTTGGAATCCCTGGCCTAGCCCTAGTCTTTTTGCCCTCGTCCGGGTCCCCAGCGCTCCACCGGGCGCCATGGCACTGAGAGGATGTGAAAGAACGTCGAATTCACGCCCTTGAGAGTCAAAAAACCAATGTGATGAACAGTTTTTCTTTCACATCCAGAATACTTTCACAGGCACTGCGATGCCGGAGTTGCCCATGTCCCCTCACCAAGTCCCCCACCACACCGCGCCTGCCCCAGTGTTTGCCCCAATCGCGCCCCTGGCCGGCTGCGTGCGCGTGGCCTTGACCCGCAGCACAGAAGACAATCAACCTCTGCTAAACACGCTGAAAGGCGCGGGAATTGAGGTGCACGAGTGGCCGTCGGCTGCCTTTGTCGATGTGCCGGTGGAGCCCGATCGCCAGGCCGTGGAGCATTGGCTGGAGCTGGCGCGCGCCGTCACGTTCACCAGTCGCCACGGTGTCGCGGCGTGGATGCACCAGATGGGCGCGGACAGCTTGCGCCGGGCGAATTTGCTGGTGGGCGCCGTTGGCGAGGGCACGGCGGAGGCGCTGCGCAGCCGCGGAGTCGAGGTCGGGGTGGTGGCCAAAGAGCCTTCCACCGGGGCGACGCTGGCCCAGCTGCTTGCGGATAACTTGCTGCCGCACAAAACGGTTTTGGTGGTTCAGGGCCGGTTTGCCCGCCGCGAGCTGGCGGAGGGTCTGGCCCACCGCGGCTTAGATGTGCGCATCGCCACGGTGTATGAGAACACGGTCGCCGAGCCGCCGCCGGTCGACCCAGTTCTGCTCGACCCGTCTACGCTGATCTACGCCGCCGCTCCCTCGGCCGTCGTGCGGCTTCTGCAATGGTTTCCCGATGCTCGGCGCTGTCGCTGGGCGGCCATCGGCTCCACGACCGCCCAGGCCTTGGTCGATCAGGGGCTTGAGGCGGCGATCATCTGTCCAGCGCCCGATCTCGAGGTCGTCGCCCATACTTTGACGGCCGCCCTCGCTGCCCGCGCAGACGCATAATTCATCAGGAGTTAACATGGTTTACCAGAGCACTCTCTCCGACGAGCTGTACGGCCGGGCCTGCGAGCTCATCCCCGGCGGCGTCAACAGCCCCGTGCGCGCCTTCAAGTCGGTCGGCGGCAAGCCCGTGTACTTCGCCAAGGCCGACGGCATCCGCGTCACGGACGTAGATGGCAATATCTACAGAGACTTCTGTCTGTCCTGGGGCCCGCTGATCCTGGGCCACGCCGATCCCCAGGTCGTTCAGGCGGTGCAGGATGCCGCGCCCCTTGGCCTGACCTATGGCGCTTGCCACCCCGGCGAATTGGCCATGGCCCAGACCCTGGTCGACGCCTTTCCCGGCATGGACATGGCGCGGCTGGTCAGCTCGGGCACAGAAGCGGTGATGACGGCCCTGCGGCTGGCCCGCGGCGCCACCAATCGGCCGCTCATCGTCAAGTTTGAGGGCGGCTACCACGGTCACGTGGACAGCCTGCTGGTCAAAGCCGGTTCCGGCCTCGTGACCCTGGCGGATTCCGGCTCAGAAGCGTCGACCAAGGGCGTGCCCAAGGAGATGGCGGCGCTGACCGTGACCCTGCCCCTGGCAGATCTACCCGCAGTGGAAGCGCTTTTTGCCGAGCACGGCCAACGCATCGCCGCGGTGATCATAGAGCCCCTGCCCGCCAACAACGGCCTGCTGCAGCAGACCCCGGAATTCCTCGCCGGCCTGCGCGCCGTGACCTCTCAGTACGGAGCGCTGCTGATTTTTGACGAAGTGATCTCCGGCTTCCGCCTGCGCTACGGCAGCTATGGCCAGGGCGTGGGCGTGCAACCCGATCTGATCACCCTGGGCAAGATCGTCGGCGGAGGCATGCCGCTGGGGGCCATCGTGGGCCCCAAGCACCTGATGTCGCTGCTGGCGCCGATCGGTCCCGTCTATCAGGCCGGCACGCTGTCGGGCAATCCCGTGTCGATCGCTGCGGGCCTGGCGACCATGAAAAAGCTGTCTGATCCAGAGGTTTATCGCCGCATGGATCAGCTGGGTGCCTATCTGGAGCACAAGCTTGTGGCCACCGGCATCGCCTGGCTGCGCGGTCGCCGAGTGGGCTCGATCTTTTGGCCGTACTTTGATCTGGGGCCGATCCCCACCCGCGCCGATGCGATTTCTCAGGTCGCGGTGCAGCGCTTCAACGGCATGTACCACCACATGTTGCGCGCCGGGCTGTACCTGCCGCCCTCGGCTTATGAAGTGCTTTTCCTCAGCACTCGCCACACGGAAGCCGATATCGACGCCCTGGTCGACGCGTGGGTCGCCGCCGCTGCCCAGCTGGCCTAAATCACCGAGCCAGAAACCAGGTCCCCGCGCTATGGCCAATTGCCTTTGCTCCAGCGCTCCGGCCAAGAGAAGGGCGCTGATTTGGATTCTCGCCCGCCCAGGTCTTTGCACGCGGCGCGTCCAGAGGTATGCTCCGCGCGTGACGAAGCCGTGGCAACTCGCCCGGCCATCCGAAGCGGAGATTCATGCGCGTCCTTCTAGTCGAAGACGATAACCTCATCGGCACCATGGTCCGGCTCAACCTTGAGCAGGCCAACTTTTCGGTCGAATGGCAGCGTTCCGGCGAGGCGGCCCTGCAAGTCCTCAAGACTTCACGGTTTGACTGCGTGCTGCTCGACATCGGTCTGCCCGGCATGAGCGGCACGGAGGTCGCGCGCAACGCCCGCCGCCTCGGCATTGGCACGCCCATCCTGATGCTGACCGCCCGCGACGAGGTGGAGTCCAAGGTCGCTGCCTTTGACGGTGGCGCCGACGACTACCTCTGCAAACCGTTTGACATGAACGAGTTGATCGCCCGCGTGCGCGCCCACATCCGCCGCAGCCAGGGCGCTCTAGAGGTGCCGACCGATCAAGAGCTCCGCCTGGGCAACGCTGTGGTCAGCCTGGAGCGCCGCGCCCTGCGGACGATCGACGGGCAGTGGCACGAATTGTCCGACAAAGAGGCCGTGCTGCTGCAGTTCCTGGCGCGCAATCCCGGTCGGGCCCTGTCGCGCGCCGATATTCTGGAAGAAGTGTGGGGCATGGACGCCACGCCGACCGAGCGCACGGTCGACAATTTCATCGTGCGTTTGCGCCGCTGGGTGGAGCCGGATCACGAACATCCGCGCTACATCGTGACGGTGCGCGGCTGGGGCTACCGCTACGAGCCCTGAGAGGATGTGAAAGAACGTCGGCTTCAGGCCATCGAGAGTCAAGGACTCCCTGTCGTCAATCGCTGTTCTTTCACATCCAGAATATTTTCACAGGCTCTGAACTTTCCTGCGGGCAGCCACGGATGAACCCGCTGTTTTCTCAAGCGGGACTGCCATGATCGACACCCACGCTCACCTCATGTACTCCCACCGCGGCGGCTATGTCGGCGGGCCCGACGGCGTTGTCGAGCGCGCGATCGCGGCAGGCGTCGAGCACATCTTGTGCGTGGGGGCCGGCGGCGACCTGGCCGAAGTGGAGTCGGCGCTGTGGGCGGCGCGGCGCTATCCCGGCGTCAGTGCCATCTGCGGCATCCATCCCCACGACGCCCATCGGCTGTTTGCAGAAGGCGCTCAAGAGCTGTGGGCTGGGGTAGAGCGGGCCTGCAGCGAGCCGATCTGCCTTGCGGTGGGTGAGACGGGCCTGGACTACCACTACGACCTCTCCGATCGCGGCCAACAGCGCAGCGCGTTCGCCCAGCACATCGATCTGGCGCGGCGGCTCAAGAAGCCTCTCTGCATCCATACCCGCAACGCGGAAGAGGAAACGTTTGAACTCCTCAGGGATTGCGCCGCGAGCGATGTCGGCGGGGTGATCCACTGCTTTTCTGGCACCGCTGAATTTGGCCTGCGCTGTGCCCATGAGCTGGGATTCTACCTTTCTATTCCAGGGATTGTGACTTTCAAGCAGCCCGGCGAGCTGCACGAACTACTGCGCCAGGCGCCGCGCGAGCGCTTGTTGATCGAGACCGACAGTCCGTTCCTCGCGCCCGTGCCCCTGCGCGGCAAGACCAACGAGCCGGCCTACCTTCCGCACACTTTGGCAAAACTCTCAGAATTGCTTGGTCTGTCCCTCGCCGATGCCGCCAAGCTCACCAGCACCAACGCCCGTCGCCTCTTTGGCGCGCGGCTGGATCAGCCTTTGCAGCCGTTCGCGGAGTGACAAAGTTGTGATGGCAGCGTCGATTCCGTGACGACTGTCTCATTCTGCGCTATCCTCGCTTGCGTGAGCCGCTCTTACCCCGATCTTACTCCGTCGCCTCAAGCCCATCTGGGTGGCACGATCCTCATTGTCGACGACGATCGGCCCAACCTCGACGTGATGCGCTCGTTTCTGGAGTCCGACTACCGCGTCTTGGAGGCGCTGTCGGGCGATGAAGCGCAACAATTCTTGGATGATCCCGCCCTTGACGTCATCCTGACTGACCAGCGCATGCCCGGCATGACCGGCGTGGAGCTGCTGCAGCGCGCCCGCGAGCGCCGTCCCGATGTCGCCGGTGTCGTGGTCAGCGCCTTTGCCGATATCCCGGCGCTCATGGCGGCGATCAACCAGGCCGGGGCGTTTCGCTTCCTCAAAAAGCCCTGGCAGCCTGCGGAGTTGCTCCAGGCCGTCGCCGCCGCGTGCGTGCATGTGGGCCAGCAGCGGGCCATCGCGAGCTTGGCTGAACAGCTGGCCACCAAGAATCGCCAACTCGAAGTCAGCCTGGATGACCTCCGCGCCGCCCAGAGCCAACTGCTCGACATGGAGCGGCTGGTGACCACCGGGCGCATGGCCGCCGGCATCGCCCATGATCTGCGCAATGCCATGAATGGCCTGATGTTGTTGGAGCTGGAGCTGGCGTCGCGGCCCGTCGACGCTGACCTGGCGGACATCTTGCAGGTCGGCATGGCCAGCCTGCGCAATTTGCTCGACCAGCTGCAGGCGCTAGGGGTGTATTCGCGGCAAAAGCGCCTGTCGATGGCCCTGGACCGCGTCGATGTCGCCAAAGCGGTGCGCCAAGCGCTGGCGTTTATGCACCTGGACATGGACCTGCGGCGGCGCAGCTTGGCCGTCGACACGCCGGAGGAGCCGCTGCCGCTCATCATCGGCGATCGCTCAAAGCTCGTGCAGGTGGTCGTCAATCTGGTGCGCAATGCCACCCAGGCCACCGATCCCGGCCAGCGCATCTGGGTATCGGTCCACGGCGGCGATACCGGTCTCACTGTGCGCGTAGAGGATGAAGGTCGCGGCCTGCCAGAGGGCCTGAGCATGGTGCTTTTTGAGCCGTTTGTGTCCACCAAGGGCGACGACGGCCTGGGTCTGGGCCTCTACATGGCCCGGATTGTCGCCGAGCACCACCGGGGCACCTTGACGGCCGTGCCCCGCGATCCGCGCGGTTCTGTGTTTGACCTCTACTTGCCGTACCTCAACTCCCTTTCTCCTGCGGTGACGAGCGCATGAAACCAGTGCCCGTGCGGAGTTATGAAGAGCTGGAGGGCGCCGCCGGCCGAGAGGTGTTTTTCCGGCCCCAGCGCTACAAGGCCCAGGACCTGGAGCCCGTGCAGATCGCCGTTCGCGTGGCCCTGGATGGCGAATTCCGCGAATTGGCCTGGCATGACTTGGCCCAAGGCGGCCTCGCGGTTCATTGGCCTGCAGAGTGGCCAGAGCCCGGCCTGGACCAGGAGCTGGCGGTCGAGATCTTTGCCCAAGATCGCCTGCTGCACGCTGCCGAGGCCCGCATCGCGGTGGTGCGCACTGCGGCGGACCTGCCCCGCGCTGACCTGCCCCTCGCTGACCTGCCCCTCGCTGGCTTGGCCCTCACTGGCCTGGCCCTGCTCGGCAGCCCGCTGGACATAGAGGCCCTGCTGCACCTGCGCGACCTGTGCCGCTGGCAACCGGCGGAAGGCAGCGACCTGAGCCTGAGCCACGCCCACTGGAAGGTGAGCGGCCATGAGGAGTTCCGCGCCGCGGTGGGGACTTTTCGCCTGTTCCTTGAAGATGCCCGCCAGCAGTTTGGCGCTCTAGAGCGGGCCCTGCCGTGGTCGGTCATTCACGGCGAAGGTCCGGGGCCGGACAACCGCAGCGCCGTGTACTATGAGGCGAGGCCGGGCTGGCTGGGCGAGACCAACCAAGCGCGCACCGCCCTGGTGGATCGGCTGTTGGCAGAGTTTGTCCCTGAAGTGCTTGGGAATTTTGCCGCCATTGATACCGCCATGCGCAGCGCCAACCGCGACGACAACGCCCGGCTCAAGCGCTATTCCGTGCGCCACTTGCACGAATTGCTGCTGCCTGCGCCGCTGCTGCACCGCGCTTGGTCCAAGCCCCTGGGCTACCCGGGCGACTTTGAGTGCATGAATTACATGTACTTCCGCCCATTTGAGGGCCAGGATCTCTACGCCAAGGCCGTGCACCTGGCGGCTTGTGCCTCTCCCCCGGCAGCAGCGGTGCGGGCGCGCAAGGACCTGGTCAAGGCGGAGATTCTGGGCGCTCTCCACAATCCCCCGGCAGATCGGCCCTTGCGCGTGGTGTCGATTGCCGCGGGCCCGTCGCAAGAGGTCTTTGAGCTGCTCGCAGAGACCGCTGAGCTGCCTCATCCCATGGAGATCGTACTTTTTGACCAGGATCGCGTCGCCCTCGCCTTTGCCCAGCGCCGGCTGGCCCCGCTGGTGGAGCGCCACGGCCGCCGCCTCAAGCTGGTGGTGCTGCACGACTCGATTCGCCGCCTCCTCCACGACGCGTCGCTTTTTGCCAATTTGGGGCCGTTTGACCTGCTGTTCAGTTCCGGCCTGTTCGACTACCTTCGCCACGATCTTGCCGCGCAGCTGGTGGCGATTTTCTACAGCCATTTGGTGGACGGCGGCCGCGCGCTGATCGGCAACATGGCCCCGCACAACCCCGCGCGCTGGGTGTTTGAGCACCACCTGGACTGGACGCTGCTGTACCGCACCCCCCAGCAGATGCTCGATTTTGGCCGCGACGGCGCACCGCAAGCCCAGCTCAGCGTGGTGATGGACGCGACCGAGCTCAATCCGTACCTGGTGGTGCAAAGGACCTAGCCCAACGTGCAGAATCCCATGGCCGACCCCGCAGAAGAGCCGGCCTGGCAGGCATGGCTGGTCGACCGCAACCGCCGCGGCGCGCGCATCGCCATCTGGCTGACGGTCACGATCTACCCGGCCTTTGCCTTGCTCGATTGGCTCAGCGCCCCCACGGAGAAGCTTCCCCTGCTTTTTGGCACCCGGGCGATCGTGGTGCTCTGGAGCATATTTCTCTGGTTGTCCCTGGAAAAGCCCCGTTTTGAGCGCCATTGGAAGCTGATGACTTCCGTGCACGCTCTGATGCTCGGCTTTGGCATCGCCGTGATGGTGCCGATCATGGGCGGGCTCGCGACGCCGTACTACGCGGGACTCAACCTCTCCATGATGGGCGTGGGGCTGCTGTTTGTCTGGTCGCTGCGCCAGGCGGCGCTGACCCACAGTCTAATTACCGCGGCTTATGTGTTGCCCAACGGCCTCGTCGCCACGTCCGACCAGTGGTTTGGCGGCGGTGCGGCCAACGTGCTGTTTGTCCTGAGCACGGCCACGGTGGTGACGACCGCACAGTACTTTGGTTTTCGCGCCTATCGCGAGCAGTTGCAGCGCCAGCAGGCCCTGGAGCGCACGACCGCCCGGCTCGCGGCCGCCCATGATCAGCTCAAGGCCCTGGACGCCTTCAAGTCGCAGTTCTTTGCCAATATGACCCATGAGCTCAAGACCCCGTTGGCGATGGTGCTGTCGCCCATGGAGCTGTTCTTGCAGGGCGACTTGGGCGACACCACCGAGCCTCAGCGGGCCACTTTGCGCTCGATGCTGCGAAGTGGCATGAAATTGCTAAAGCTTATCAACGATCTCCTAGACCTCAGCAAGATCGAACAAGCGCGCATCCGCATCGCCGCCCAAGAGCAAGATCTGGTCGCGTATCTCACTGGGCTGCTTCGCCAGGTCGAGGTCTTGGCGCTGCGCAAGGGCATCCGCATGACCTTTGCGCCCGACGTGCCCGTGGCCTTGATTTGGTGCGACCTGGAGCGCATTGAGAGAGTGGTGGTCAACCTGCTGTCCAATGCCCTCAAATTCACCTCGCCTGGGGGCCGCGTCGATGTCCGTCTGCGCGGTTTTCCTGACCGCGTGCAGGTGCAAGTGTCTGATACGGGTCCAGGTTTTCCGCCCGAGCACGCCCAGCGGCTGTTTGAGCGGTTCTTTCAGGTCGACATGGGCGGCACCCGCCAGCACGGCGGCGCGGGCATTGGCCTAGCGCTGGCCCGCGAGCTGACGGAACTGCACGGCGGCCGGATCTTTGCCCACTGTGAGCCCGGGCAAGGTGCTGAATTTACTATCGAGCTGCTCAAAGGCAAGGCGCATCTGCGCGCGGACCAACTGGCCCAATTGCCTGCCCCTGGCGCGGGAGTCCATGTCGCTGAGTCGGCGGCCTCGGCAACCACCCCGTCGGGCGACATCTTGGGCCACACCTTGGAGCTGGATTTCCGTGAGGATTTCCGCTGGTTGGATCTCGCAGAAGCGACCGAGCGCCGGGTCGTGGAGCGCGATGACGACGAGCACCTGCGGCGCTGGTCCGTGCTGGTCATCGACGATACGCCCGATGTGATTCGGGTGGTTCACTTGGCATTGCGTCAAGAATTCAAGGTATTAACCGCGCCAGATGGCTTTAAGGGGCTGGACCTCGCGCGGCGCGAGCGCCCCAACCTCATCATTACCGACCTGATGATGCCCGGCATGGACGGCTACCAGGTGGTGGAGCAGCTCAAAGCCGACCCGCTGACGGCCCACATCCCCGTGATTATGCTGACCGCCCGCGGCACCACGGACGACCGCGTCCAAGGCCTCAAGAGCGGCGTGAACGCTTATCTGACCAAGCCTTTTTCGCCGCGCGAGCTGATTACCACGGCGCGGTCGCTGCTGCAGGAGCGCGAGCTTGAAGCCCAACGGCTGCTCGATCAGCGCCTCGACTCCCTTGAGTCCATCGCCACGGGGATTGCCCACGAGATCAACAACCCCATCAATTACATCCAAAACGCGCTTCAGAGACTTCAGCTCGATTGGCAAGCGCTGATGCCGGCGGAGCAGACCGCGGCGCAGGCTGTGCTAGACCAGCGCGCCCAGCGCATGTTTGCCGCGGCTCAAGCAGGCGTCGCGCGAATTCACGGCACGGTTGAGCAGCTGGGCCGCTACGCCCGCGAGGGCTACAGTCGCCTAGAGCAGGATCACGATCTGTGGCAGGCGGCCCGGGATGCCGCTGCGGTGGTGATCCCAGCGACCGGGCGGCATCCGCAATTGGTCATGGCGTTTGAGGGGCAAGCGCTGGTCCGCTGTGTCCCCGATGAACTGCACCAAGCCCTGGGCAACCTGATTCAAAATGGCGTGGAAGCCGCCGATCCCGAGGCGCCGCGCCTGACGCTTCGCGGCGAAATCAGCGGCGGCCACGCGGTGTTGAGCATCAGCGACAACGGCGCGGGCATCCCAGAGGCCGACCGCAAGCGCATCTTTGAGCCCTTCTTTACCACCAAGGGGCCCGGGCGCGGCATGGGCTTGGGCTTGACGATCACCCGCCGGGTCATCGCCGCGGCCCACGGCAGCCTGAACGTCGACTGCCCACCTGCTGGCGGCACCACCATCAGCGTGCGCTTGCCGCTGGCCCAGAGCAGGGGCAGCAGCGGTGCGACCGCGGCCCATTCAGTGAACCCAGCCCTGCCAGCGAACACAGCTCCATCTGGCAGCTGATGTCCGCTGGCAAGGCCCCTTGTCCTCACAATCTGGTCCGGCGACCTGGGCGCAACGCCAGGTAATCACAGCACTATGCCTGATCGAGTCGGCCTAGAAATACGCCTCGTCGACCTCAAGGGCCGACAGATCGCTGGCCTCCACGAGCTTGCGCGTCAGGGCCAACCCCGGCAACACGTTGCGCGTCCACCACTTGGCAGAGGCGATCTTGCCCTGGTAGAAGTTCTTGTCGGCCGCTTTGGCCTTGGGCAGCGCGTCGACGGCGATCGCCGCGTGCTTGACCAGCAGCCAGCCCACCACCAGGTCCGCCAGCGCCAGCAGCACGCGATTGCCCTGCAGGCCCACGTGGTACGGCGACTCCTTGGTCTTGGCCATCAGCGCGCCAAACAGCCCCTGCATCTCGCCCAGCGCTTTGACCAGGGCCTTGCGCTCGTCGGCCAATTGCTCGCCGCCCGCCTCGGTCTCCACCGTCTCTTGCACCCGCTTCATCAGGGACTGCAGCGTCGCCCCACCGTCGCGGAAAATCTTGCGGAAAATCAAGTCCTGGGCCTGGATGTGCGTGGTGCCTTCGTACAGGCTGTCGATCTTCTGATCGCGCACGTACTGCTCAAACGGGTAGTCCTGCACATAGCCCGAACCGCCGATGATCTGCAGGGCGATCGCCAGCTGCTCATAGCCGCGCTCGCTGGACCAGCCCTTGACCAGGGGCAGCAGCAGATCGTTGAGTTTGTCCAGTTCATCCGCGCGCTTGTCGCCGTGGCCACCCAGGATCTCCACTTGGTCCTGGATGTGGGTGGTAAAGAACACCAGCGCGCGCATGCCCTCCGCGTGGGCCTTGCAGGACAGCAGCATCCGCCGCACGTCGGGGTGTTGAATGATCCGCACCCGCGGGGCTTTTTTGTCGGCCGCCTGCAGCAGATCGGGGCCCTGCACGCGCTCCTTGGCGTACTCCAAAGCGTTGAGGTAGGCGGTGGACAGCGTCGCCATCGACTTCATGCCCACGGCCATGCGCGCCTGCTCAATCACGTGGAACATCTGGCGGATGCCGTCGTGGACTTCGCCCATCAGCAGACCGCGGCAGGGCACGTCGTCCCCCAACACCAGCTCACAGGTCGCTGAACCCTTGATGCCCATCTTCTTTTCGACCTTGGACACCCGCACGCCGTTGCGCTCGCCCAGCTTGCCGTCTTCACCCACCCAGAACTTGGGCACGATGAACAGAGACAGGCCCTTGGTGCCCACATCCGCGCCTTCGGGCCGGGCCAACACCAGGTGGACGATGTTGTCCACGGCGTCGTAATCGCCATTGGTAATAAAGCGTTTTGTCCCGGTGATGAGCCACTCATCGCCCGCCACATGCACCGCCTTGGCCCGACCGGCGCCGACATCCGACCCCGCGTCCGGCTCCGTCAGCACCATCGACCCGCCCCAGCGCTTGGCGATGATGTTCTGGGCAAAGCGCTTTTTCTGCGCCGGCGTGCCCAAGCGATCGATCACCCGGGCGATAAACGTGCCAAACAGGTAAAAGCCGATCGCCGGATTCGCCCCCGCCACCAGCTCAAAACCGGCCCAAGCCACGCTCGGCGGTGCGCCAAAACCACCCATGTGTTCAGGTAGTTCAAGCAGGTACATCTCCGCGTCGTAGTACGCCTTGAGCGACTTCTTGAGCCCGGGGGGCAGAAACACGTCGCCCTTCTCGTCTTGGCGGAGCGGCACGCGGTCGCTCTCATAGAACGACGCCGCCAGATCGTTGCGGGCCAGTTCATCCAGGGCCTGCAGCACTTCGCGCACCTGATCGGCGTCGATGGCGCCAAACGGGCCTTTGCCCAGGACGTCGCGATCGATGTGCGCGACCTCCATCAGGTTGAACATGAGATCGCGGAGGTTGCTCTTGTAGTGCAGTGCGTTTGACATGGAATCCTCAATGAGGCGGGCCAAGGCCGCGGTGCCGACACCTTGCCAAGCCTAGGCCAGCGGCGCAATAGCCCTGGCGTCGCCCGGGGTCGCTGGCGCGGGCCCCGCGGTGTCCTGGTGGTTTGCACGCCCCAGCCTTTGCCGCCCTAGGCGCTTGGTATGCCGGTTCTGCCTCGATCGGCCGGGCAGGGCATGCTACAATACGGCACCCTGATGCCGGCCTAGTGCGGGCATTGTCTTGGAGTTTCGATGAGTTGCCCTGTAAAGAACCTCGCCCTGGTGATCGCACTCTTTGGCTCTCTGGTGGCCTGCGGCGACGGAATTCGCAACCAGCAAGGGCAGGGCGCTACTGCGGATGGCGGCGGCAACGGCGAATTCGGCAACTTGGACGGCTTTACCGGCAGCGATCTGAACACGGGTAATTTGGACGTCCCCGGCCTCGACACCGCCCCGAGCGCCTGCGAATTCCCAGCCGATCCCAAAGCGGGTCAACCGGGGGCGCCCTGCACAGAAGCCAAGGATTGCGACTCCAACTACTGCGTTCAGGCCCCCCAAGGGCAGATCTGCACGCAGAAGTGCGAACAGTGTTGCCCCAGCGGCTTTGCCTGCATCCAGAACCTGACCGGCGGCGACTCCGCGTTCATTTGCCAGCCCAAATCCATGGCGCTGTGCTGGCCGTGCCAGAGCGACGCCGACTGCGGTGCCCAAGCCCAAGGCGCGCTGTGCTTAGATTACCCAGGCCATGGGCGCTTTTGCGGCGGGTCCTGCGCCAACGCTGAGGATTGCCCCCAGGGCTACGCTTGCGAGTCGGCCAATGGCACCCAGGGCGGCGGCAAGCAGTGCGTGCGCAAAGACGGCCAGTGCGGCTGCTCAGAAAAAGCCAGCCAAGTCGGGGCGCAGGCGTCGTGCTCGGTCAGCAACAACTTTGGCAGCTGCGGCGGCACGCGGACTTGCGGGGCTTCCGGTCTGTCCAACTGCAGCGCCAGCACCCCAGCGGGAGAGGACTGCAACGGCAAAGACGATGACTGCGACGGCCTGACGGACGAAGAGCTCGCCGACCTTGACCAAGACAAGGAGCCCGATTGCACCGATCCGGACGACGACGGCGACGGCACCAATGACGAACAGGACTGCGCGCCCAAGGACAAAAACATCCACCCGGGCGCCCAGGAAGACTGCAACGGCAAGGACGACGACTGCGACGGCCTGACCGATGAGGGCCAGCTCGACACCGACGGCGACGGCAAGGCCGACTGCATCGACACCGATGACGACAACGACGGCGTGCCCGACCCGCAGGACTGCGATCCGTTGGACAAGAAAATCAGCCCCAAAGCCGTGGAATTGTGCGATGGCGTGGACAACGACTGCAACGGCAAGACCGACGAGGGCTATGCCGACGCCAACGGCAACGGTGTAGCGGACTGCGTAGACGGCGACCAGGACGGCGACGGCGTGGCCAACGACAAGGACTGCGCCCCCAAGGATCCCAAGGTGTTCCCCGGGGCAACGGAAAAATGCAACGGCAAAGACGACG
Organism: Myxococcota bacterium; assembly: GCA_044347905.1. Classification (GTDB taxonomy): domain Bacteria; phylum Myxococcota_A; class UBA9042; order UBA9042; family UBA9042; genus SXRM01. The sequence goes on along the minus strand of JBIKTV010000010.1, from coordinate 10,240 downwards.
ACTGCGACAGCGCGATCGACGAGCCCGACGCCTTGGGTTGCTCCACTTGGTACCAGGACGCGGACGGAGACGGCGCGGGAGGCCCCGCATCCAAGTGCTTGTGCGCCCCGGACAAATCCTGGCCCTCGCCCAAGACCGGCGACTGCGACGATACCAACCCGCTGGTTGGCCCAGGCCAGGCAGAAGTGTGCGCCAACGGCAAAGACGACGACTGCGACGGCGGTGTGGACGAGCCCGACGGCACCAAGGGCTGCAGCAGCTTCTGGACGGACGCCGACAAGGACAGCTGGGGCACCGGCGCCCCCAAGTGCCAGTGCGGCCCCAGCGGCGTCTACAGCGCCACCAAGACCGGCGACTGCAATGACCAGAGCCCTGTGCAGGCCCCTGGCGCCACCGAGCTCTGCAACGGCAAAGACGACGACTGCGACAGCCAGACCGACGAGATCGGCGCCCAGGGCTGCACCCAGTACTACAGCGACAAGGACGGCGACGGCTACGGCAACAGCAGCAGCGGCGCGTGCACCTGCGGCCCTGTCGCCGGCTATCCCGTGCAGATCGGCGGCGACTGCAACGACCAAGACAAGACCAAGGCCCCCGGCGCCCAGGAGAAATGCAACGGCGTAGACGACGACTGCGACGGCCAGGTCGACGAAGAGAACGCCACCGGCTGCAAGGCCTGGTACTTGGACGCGGACGGCGACGGCTTTGGCTCCAGCAGCTCTAAGTGCTTGTGCGGCCCGGGTGGCGACAATACGTCGAGCAACTCTTCAGATTGCAATGACAATCTCGCCAGCACCAAGCCCGGCGCCGCGGAACTCTGCAATGGCCAGGACGACAACTGCGCGGGCGGCATCGACGAAGGCTTTGTCCTGGGCGCGGTCTGCACCGCGGGCACCGGCGCCTGCAAGGTCACCGGCCAGATCGTCTGCAGCTTGGACGGCAAGGCCACCGCGTGCAGCGCCCAGGCCGGAGGAACCACCACAGAGGCGTGCAACGATCTCGACGACGACTGCGACGGCGTGACCGACGACGGCTGCGACGACGACAACGACGACTACTGCGACGCCTCCAAGGCCTGGACCGGCAGCAAAACCTGCCCCAAGGGCAAGGGCGACTGCAGCGACAGCGACGCCACCCGCAACCCCGGCGCCGTAGAGACCTGCAACGGCAAGGACGACAACTGCGACGGCAAAACCGACGGCATGACCCAGGCTTGCAGCAGCGCGTGCGGCGCCGGCACCCAGGTCTGCAGCGCCGGAACATGGGGAACCTGCTCGGCCACCGCGCCGCAGTGCACCAGCGGACCCTGCTGTGACGGCTGCAAGTTCAAGCCGGCGACCACCCTGTGCGGCAGCGCCCCGGTCAGCACCTCCCAGACCTGCAGCGGCTCGTGCGGCGGCGGCATCCTGTTGACGGAGAATTGGGCTTACTGCACCGGCAGTTCCTCGACCTGCGGCACCGGCAACGTCAAGCCCGTGGCCAAGGGCTTGGTCCAGACCTGCGGCGCCAACCAGCTCTGCTCGACCAGCGGATCCTCAGCATCTTGCAGCACTTGCACCAATGGTTGTGCCAACGGCGCCTGCAAGTCGCAGCCCATCACCACGGTGTGCATCGACCCCGGGTATGGCGGCTATGAGACGGGGGCGAGCAACGGCGCGCTGATCGAAAAGACCCTGACCCTGTCATTTGCCAACCATTTGAAATCCTGGCTTGATCTCGACAGCGCTGACCCGACCGGCGGCGGCAACTGGAAGGTGGTGATGACGCGCACCTCAGACGTGTACGTGCCCCTCGCCACCCGCGCCGCCACCTGCAACGCCGCAGCGTCCAACCGGGTGATTTCGATCTTTGTCAACGATATCAAGAATGACACCACGGTCAACGGCGTCGAGTCCTACATCGTCCCGGGCTACTCCGCGGCGACGCTGACGTATTCCAAGAATATCACCAATCGCATCGCGACCTTGGGCGGCCTATCCAACCGCGGTGTCAAGACCGGCAGCTACACGATCCTGGTACAGACGGACGCCTCGGCGACGCTGACCCTGCCCGGATTCATCCACAATCCCGGTGACGCGGCCAAGCTGGGCAGCGATGCCTGGCGCAAGACCATTGGCCTCGCCATCCTCCAGGGCCTGCAGCAGACCTACGGCTACGCTACCTACACGCCCAAGTAGCTGTGGCGGCGGCTGCAAAACTGCGCGCGTGCAGGGCAGAAAAGCCTTGGCGCAGCGCAGTTGAGCCTAAGGCCGGAACGGGTCGCGCGACGCGGACAGCTCTGCCGGGCGCAGCGGGAGGCCCCCCAGCGGGGCAAATGCCGCGACCCCGGTACTGGACGGCTGGCCCGCAGGCAGCGCCACCACCGGCCCGGTCGTCCGCACCCCCGCCAACCGCGCCCGCAGGCTGTCCGGATCGCGGGCTCGACTCAGCAAAGCCTCCGCCGTGGCCGCGCCGCTTTGCAGCAGATCCATCATGCTCTGCTCCAGGCCGATCATGCCCAATTGCCGCCCCTGCTGGCTGTCCACCAGGGTCTGAAGGCCGTCGAGCTCGCGGTCGGAGCGCAAAAATTCCTGCACAGGAGCGCAGTTCACCAGCACCTCAAAGGCGGGCACTTGGCTGCGGCCGTCTTGGCCCGGCACCAGGGTCTGCCACACCACCCCGCGCAGCACCCTGGCCAGGCGATGGCGAAAGCTAGTGCGGCGCTCCGGCGGCACCGCGTCCAGCAGCTTGAGGACCAGCCCCACCGCAGACCCGGCCGAACTGCTCGCCACCACTAGACAGCGCGCTTCGGAGGCGCTCAGGGCCAGCGGCAGGTCGCTCTGGCGCAGATCGGCAAGACCCAGCACATCCACATCCTGGCGCGCCAACAACTCCAGGCCATCTGCCACAGACGCGACATCGCGGCCCAATTCGCGCTGGTGAATCACCGCCACTTTGTCATCGAGCACCTGCTCGACCGGCTGCTCCAGGGTCAGAAGCAGCCTAGCCGACGCCGACGCCGTGTTCACCGCTTCCAGCAGCCCGAGCCAGAGCGACGTTTGCCCAGATCCCGGCGCCGAACCCACCAACACCAGGCCGCAGGGGGCCATTGCCCAACTCTGCACAACTTTGGGAGCATTGAGCTCTCGCAGAGTCAGCACCCGCGGCTGAATTACCCGGATCGCAAAAGTCGGCATGCCGCGCACTAGGTACACCGTGACGCGGAACCGCCCAGCGCCCACCAGGGTCAGCAGAAACGTCGCTTGGCCGCGGCTCTGCCATAGCTGCTGTTCCGTAGCCGGAATAAGCACCTGCGCCAGGGCGAGCAGGGCCTCTGGCTCCAGCAGGCCTTCATCGCGGCGAGAAATCAGCACCCCTTGGCGGCGATACAGCGGCCGCTGGTGGGGCTTGAGGTGGACGTCAGAAATGCCCCGCGCTGCCGCAAAGCGCAACACGCTCTCAAATTGCGCGGCCGGATCTGCGGCGATGGACGCTGGGCTCTGGGTGGGGTCGCTCACACGGGCCTCATCAAAGAATTCTCGTCTCCCCTGTCGCACAGAAGAGCCGGAAACTCAAGATGGGATAGAGGCCGTGGGTGTGGTTCCAGCCGCGTCGACGCGAGTCCGCACAGGGGAGCTTGGCGACCCACTAAGCAATGAATGGGCGTCCAGCGAGCACCAATTGTGGGTGCCCCAACGGACCGGCGCAGAGTGTCAACGTGAGTATTTACGGAGCTTTAGGGGCCTCAACCTTCTTGAAGTCGGCCTTGTAGAAGGCCTTGAAGGTGATGGTCTGCGTGCGGCCCTTGGTCTTGACCACGGCGCGCTTGAACTCGCCGCCCTTCAGCGTCAGGGTCACCGGCTCGTAGCCGGGTTCGCGCGGGGTCAACACCACGGTGTGGTCTTCTGAACGCTCAATCCCTTTGATCACCAGGGTCTTGGCGCCGTCTGAATACTCGTGGTTGTCCCACTCTTTCTTGTCGTCGATCTGGAACTTGACGAAGGGCAGCTTCATGGCGATGTGGGCTTCGCCCAGCACTTCGGCTTCATTGATCTGGTCTTCCGCCGGGGCTTCGGGCTTGGGCGCAGCCTTGCCTTTGCTCTCCGCCGGCGTGGCGGCCAGCGCCAACAGCAGGGCGGCCCCAGCCGCGAGGCCGCGGGCCAGCCAGGAAGAAGCGAGCTGCGTGCGGTACAAGGTCATGGGATCCTCCAGGTGCGGTGCCTGCCCGGGGTTGGGCGGGGCGGCAAGATCGTGCACGGTCGGGCGCTTGGATTCAAGGGCCTTCACAGCCCGGCAACGGCTCAGCGTCACGGTTCATTCACGCCTGTTAGGCGGCACTTGGGCCTCCAGCTGGGCCACCCGCGCCTCCAAGAACGCCAACCGCTCCCGCAGCTGTTCCAGTTCCGGATGCAGATGGTGGGGGGCGGCGGCCTCATACTTGGCCAGGAAGGCGAGCAGCGCCGAACGCAGCTGTTCCTCAAGCAGAATCTGAAGGTCCTCTGCGCCAAACTGCCCGGGCAGCGGCCAGCGCCAAGCAGGGCGAGCGTGGCCTTCAGGCTTTGCGGCCTCGGCCTCTGTCGGCGCACTGGCAGCCGCCGGCGTGGCACTCTGGGTCGCCTCACCGCCTTCGCCGGGCGCCATCCTGAGCAGGTGCTCCGCCTCGTGGACCAGGGTCTGCACCGTGCGCTCGGCCTCGTCGCGCCAGGCCGTCACCGAGCGCTGAGCGATTTCCGCTGTCCGCGTAACCGGTTCGGCGACGCGCTTGTGTAAGAAGTCCCCACCTTGGGAGATGAGCGTGCGGATCCCGCTGAGAGGCACGCTGCCGCGGCGCTTGCGCTCCGAGTCCAAAAGCGCTTGAGCCAGCGTAACTTCTGTCAGATCCGCTTTGGTCTTGTTGTCGATGACCCGCACTTCAAGGCCGCCGCGCACCATGTCGGCGACTTCTTCTAGGGTCACGTAGCACGACCGGTTCGTGTCGTACATCTTGCGGTTGCTGTAGCGTTTGATGACGCGGGCCTGTCCCATGGTCTGCCTCGACACCCTGCTGGACGCACTCCTGCCCGCCCTGGGGAACTGGGCGGCGGGGCGCCAACTGCGTCATGCTATGACACGCTGCGTCATCGGGCAAGGTCGGCCTTATCCGCAGTAGCGCCGCAGGGATTTGGCCCGTGCAGAACAGTTGCGTGAGCCCAATCGCGTCAGGAGCGCAGCAGTTTCTCGCGAAATCCCAGGAGAATTCGCGCCGAAGCCCCCCACACGACCCGGTCGCCGCCAAACTCCCAGCGGGGAATGCGCCAGGTCCGCTTGAGCGCCGTGAACTCCAGCCAACTGCAAGGCTCTGTATCCATGAGCTCTTGCAGGCCAATTTCCAACACGCCGACGATTTCTCCGGGGTCCAACTGCCAGTGATCCGGCGGCTCGGCCACCCAACCCACCAGCGGGCGAATGTGGAAATCGCTGACGAATGTCCGCTCATCGTCCAGACTGCCCAGCAGCTCTACCCGCCGCGGCTCCAGGCCGATCTCTTCTTGGGCTTCGCGCAGCGCCGCCGCCGTCGCGTCTTCGCCAAGGTCCAGGGCTCCACCCGGAAAAGCCACTTGCCCCGCGTGCTTGCGCAGCTGATCCGACTTCCGGACCATCAACAGGGCAGGGCCCTGCGGCCGCGCCAGGATCGGCAACAGCACCGCCGAAGGCCGATTGCCGTCCAGGGGGAGCTGCCGCGGCAACGGCTCAGCCAACCGCTGGCGCAGCTTGCCCGGCAGGTCCGCAGGGTCCAAGGAAAGCGCCATCGCCTAGCCCGCGCTCGTGGCCAGGAACCAGTCTTTCTTGCCTTTGCGAATGAGCACATAGCGGTCGTGCAGCCACCGCTCGCCCGGCAGATCGGCCTTGAGATCGCCGCTCCACTTGAGCCCAGACAGCGTCAGAGCCCCCGCTTGGATGGCCCGCCGCGCCTCGCCGTTGCTGGCATAGGGACGCCCCTCGCCCACGATCAACTGCTCAATTGCACAGCCCTTCTCCACCGCGAAGCTGGGCACTTCACTCGCCAGCGCCTGCAACGTCGCCGCGGTCGCCTGCAGAGGGTCGCCGCCAAACAGCACCGCCGTCGCCTGCTGCACCGTGGCCAACTCCCCGGGGTGGACCAGTTTGCACAGTTCTTCGGCCAAGCGCTTCTGACCAAAACGCAAGTGCGGCGCCTGGTTGTGCTGATCGACGATCGCTGCGATCTCCGTCTGGTCGAGCAGGGTAAAGTACTTGAGCCAGCGCTCGACATCCTCGTCTTCCGCGTTGACCCAGAACTGGTAGAAGCGGTACGGCGAGGTCATCGCCGCGTCGAGCCACACTGCGCCGGCTTCCGTCTTGCCAAATTTGTGGCCGGCCTTGGTCGTCACCAGCGGCATGGTCACGCCAAACGGCTTGCCGTGCCCTAGGTTGCCCTGATCATCGCGGCCCAGCCGGTCGATCAAGTCCAGGCCGCTGACGATGTTGCCCCACTGGTCTGAGCCGCCAAACTGGGCGCTACAACCTTGACGGCGGTAGAGCTCCAAAAAGTCGTATGCTTGCAAGAGCATGTAGCTAAACTCGGTGTAGCTGATGCCCTGCTCGCGCGCCTCCAGGCGGGTCTTGACCGAGTCCCGCTGAATCATGGCGTTGACGCTGAAATGCTTGCCGATATCGCGCAAGAAGCCGATGAGCGACAGGCTGCGCAGCCACTCGCCGTTGTCGACCATCTGCACATTGGCCGCGACGCCGGCAAAAATCCGCTGCAATTGCGCGTCAATCGCCGCAACGTTGGCCAAAAGCTGGGCGTCGTCCAGCAGCTTGCGCTCGGCACTCTTGCCGGACGGATCGCCGATAAGCCCCGTGCCGCCGCCGACCAAGGCGATCGGTCGATGCCCCGCCAAACCCAGACGAACCAAAGTGATGACCGGGAGCAATGAGCCGACGTGCAGACTCGCCGCCGTGGGATCAAAACCGATGTAGGCGCCCACCGGGCCGGACGCGAGGGCCGTGCGCGCCGCCTGTTCATCCGTGACCTGGTGCAGCAGGCCGCGCCACCGCAATTCATCTAGGAAATCGTGGGTCATCATCGCCCCCGGCGCCCTTCACCGGGGCGGTGGATAGATGTCAAGTGTGATAGATGAATGTCAAGCACGCTAGGTGAACGCCCGCAGCTAGTTGACAAATGTCCACTGCCTGGACGCTGCGGCGACCTAGGGCTTGGCGGGCGGCGCATCCACATGCACGCGGAACGCCAAGGCCTTCACGCCACGGGTGGGCGGCGCCAACACCAGGTAATCGCCGGCTTTGCGCGGCACCCAAGTGGCCTTGCCGTTCGCGTCCCATTCCACGACGTCGCCCCAACCCAGCTGGTCGTTGAGGATGACCACGTAGGGCAGCTTGACTTCACCCGTCGGGGTATCGCCTTTGAGATCATGGGCAAATAGCTGAGCCGGCTGGCCCACCAGTAGCTGCCCAGGCACAGTGGTCAGCACCAGCGTCTCCGCCTCAGACTTGCCGCGGTTGGACAGACTGCCGAGCCCGGGCCCCATCACCTCCGGCAGCACCCCTTTGATCGACAGCGGCGCCGAAACGACCCGCGCCGACTGACCCGCGGGCTTAAACACGGTCACCAGCGCGTGATCGCCGCCCTCAGGTGAACGCAGCACCGCAGAGCGCGCATCGGCCCCTTCGCGCACCGCTCCAGAACCATGCGAAAACACAGCATAGCGCAGGTCGCGGGCCACCAGAAACACGTGGAGCTCGGCGCGCTCTAGCTTGTCGAACTGGCCCACAGGCCGCGAGTCGCTATTGAGCACGGTCACATAGACCTTGGTGTCCTCCAGCGCTGACGGTTGGGTCACTGCCTCGTCCTTGAGGTTGGAGAAACCGGTTGTGATCTTCCAGCCTTCCAGCGACTCGGACCGCGGCCCCGGATACACTTCCGGCGAAACGGGCTCGGGAATCGCCACGGCCGACGTAGCCGCCGCCGCCGGGGCCACCGCCGCCTCGCCAGGCTTTTGACTCGCCGGTGCCGCCGCCGGAGCGACCGCAGGCTCGTCTTTTCCGCATGACTTGCAGCCACTTTGGCTCAGCACCGCCGCAGTCAGCAAGGCGACAGCCGCGGGGCCTGCCCAGATAGAACGCCGGAAGGGCAAGGGGGGCGCGGCGTCAAAGGGCTTAAGCGTCATAGTTTTCTCCAGGGTGGGGTGCTCTACGCGCCCATCGCCGCCAGGGTCTCGTCGTCGATGTCAAAATTGGACCAGACGTTCTGCACGTCGTCCAGGTCGTCCAGGGCTTCCATGAGGTTCATCATGGTCTCTGCGTCCTTGCCAGACAAGGTGATATTGGTCGACGCCACCTTGGCCACTTTGGTGTCGCTGCAGGTCACGCCGGCCGCTTCCAGGCGCTCGCGCACCGCCCACAGGTCGCCAAAATCGGTGGTGACGGTAAAGCTCTCCTGGCCGTCTTCGTCTGCTTCGTCCTTGGTCATGTCTGCGGCGCCGGCGTCCAGGGCCAGCATCATCAGCTCGTCTTCGCCAAATTTGCCCGCGGGCACCGTGATCTGCCCGACCGTGTTGAACAGATACGAGACCGCACCGATCTCCGCCATCTTGCCGCCCTTCTTGCCAAAGACGATGCGAATGTCGGTGATGGCGCGGTTGCGGTTGTCGGTCATGGCGTCGACCAAAATCGCCGTGCCGCCCGGGCCATAGCCTTCATAGGTCAGCTCTTCGTACGCCACGCCGTCCAACTCGCCCGTGCCCTTCTTGACGGCGCGGTTGATGTTGTCGTTGGGCATGTTCGCGGCCTTGCCGTCCAAAATAGCCTTGCGCAGGCGCGGATTGCCCGCCGGATCACCGCCGCCCAGCTTGGCCGCGATGGTGATTTCCTTGATCAGCTTGGTGAAGATCTTGCCGCGGATCGCGTCAGCTTTGCCCTTCTTGTGCTTGATCGTGCTCCATTTATTGTGTCCGCTCATGCCGATGGGCTCCAACTGGCTGGAAGGGGGGCTCTACCGCTGGCCGCTGGGCTCTGGGCAGGGCCAAGAAGGGGCGGGGCGCCGCGCTGTCAGGGCGCAGTCCCACCTGGGGGCCGAAATTCTATGGCAATCGCCAAGAAAACTCAATCGCGCTCGGGAGTGAAGGGCGCGGAGCCGTCACCGGGACATGGTCCACGCTGGGGTTCCGCCGCCGGCGTTAGACGTCAGCGCTTTGCCCAACACAGGGGACAGGCGGGGAATATCGCCCGGCTCCGGAGCGCTCGCGAGCCGCCGATCGCCACCGCGGGGCCGATATTCACGGGCCTCTTTCCTGCCCGCTGAACGGAATCCTCGGCCGAATCCGCGGCCGCCGTTTGACGTCCCGCCGGGGCATCGCCACAATCTCGGCGTTTGACTCCGGGTTTGAGCCCGGCGCCCAAGGACCCCCGTGAATCCCTTTGAACCTTCAGCGGATCAACCCGCTCACCCTGGCGATGACGCTGTGGCCGCGGCCCTGGAAGCCCTGCGCTTGGGTCAACCCGTTCTGATCGCTGAGGATATGGCCGCCGGCAAGGCCGTTTGGGCGGTGATGCCGGCGCAGTTGGCCAGCGCAGAAGCGGTCAACCTGCTCGCCAGCGCGGCCCGCGGGGTGCTGTCTGTGACCCTGACGGCGGCCCGCGCCCGCGCGCTGGATTGCATGGCTCTGGAGCGCCGCCGCGCCCCTGTTTGGCTGCCTCACTACGGTGTCAGCGTTGAAGCTGCGGAAGGCGTGTCGACCGGCATCTCCGCCGAGGATCGCGGCCTGACCGCGCGAATCCTGGCCGATCCCAACGCTTCTGAGCGCGAGCTGGTGCGTCCCGGCCACATCATGCCGATCATCGTCGGCGATCGCGGCGTGCTGGATGCGCCTTACGGCCCCGAAGCCGCTCACGATTTGATGATTCTGGCCGGCATGCAACCGGCGGCGCTGGTCAGCCACATGCTTGTCGGCTTCGACGAGGCCCGCCCAGAAGACGCAGAGGGCCTGGCCGCAGAGCACGGATGGCCGCTTGTTCGCGTTTCGCAAGTGCTTTCTTGGCGGGCCGGCCACGAGCGCCTCGTGCACGTGATCCGCGAGGGCCTGGTCAATACCGTCCACGGTCCTCTGAAGGTGCGGCTGTATGCCAATGAGATCGATGGCACTTCTCACGTCGCCCTCTTTCGCGAAGCCCAGCCCCACAACCCCGAAGACTTGCCGCTCGTGCGCATGCACAGCCAGTGTTTGACCGGCGAGTCTTCGGG
>JBIKTV010000136.1:0-12700 GCA_044347905.1 Myxococcota bacterium | reverse complement strand
CAGGCGCTGCGCCACGGCCTCGTGCTGGACGGCGAGCCGCTGTTGCCCGCCCAGGTCGAGTGGGTCAACGACGACCAGCTGCGCTTTGTGCTGCGTGAGGGAAAAAAGCGCCAGATTCGGCGGATGTGCGAGCTCGTGGGCCTGCGGGTCGTGGGGCTCAAGCGCGTGCGGGTTGGCCAGGTGCGCCTGGGGAAACTCAAGCTCGGTTGCTGGCGATTCCTGAGGCCGGACGAGAGGTTCTGAGTGGGTCCCCCCCGTAGTTGTTCTTTCGCAGCCAGCGTTTTTCACAGGCCCTGAGGGGCGGCAGATCTTGGGGAGAGACGGCGATGGCGTTCCGCACATTTCACATCGACGACAAGCCGGGGCAAGAGCCCGACCAGCTCCTGCGCAAAAAGCAGAAAGCCTTGATCGGCGGTTCGCTGGAAAAGCGGCGCGCCCACGGCCAACCCAGCAGTCTGCAGGGCCAATTTCTCCTCGATCCGATTTTTCGCAGCGAGGATGAGCAGCGGCTCCGCGAGATCTGCGCTCCTGACCCGGCGCGGCCTCTGACGATTGAAATCGGTTTTCAAATGGGCGAATTCGCCGTGGCCTACTGTCTGCGCGAGCCGCAGCGCCGCTACGTGGGCTTTGAAGTGCGCAAGAAGTTTTGCGAAGAGACCCACGCGGCCCTAGAAGCGGCGGGGGTAAAGAACGCGACGATCTGCCTGGTCGACGCCAGAGAGATGCTGCCTCTGGTGTTGCCGCCGGGGACGCTGGACGAGCTGCTGGTGTTTTTTCCCGACCCGTGGTGGAAGCCGCGCCATGTCAAAAAGCGCCTGCTGACAGCGGAATTCATCGCCGACGCCGCCACCTATCTGCGGCCGGGCGGGCGCTTGCTCCTCAAGACGGACGTCACAGAGTACGCCGACTGGGCAGAAGAGCTGATGCGCGCGGACCCGCATTACCGGGTGACCCGGCTTGAAGACCCCGCGGCGGGCCTGCCTTACACCCTGCGCGAGCGGCGCTGCCGGCTGCACGGCTATCCCACTTGGGCCGTGGAGGCGGAGAGGCTGCCGTAGATTTCATCTGTGGTTTTGCTGACTAGACAGGTGCCAGGCGATTGTCCGACGCCGATCGGCTAGGCTCCTGGAGCCATCCGGGGGCCGCGGGAGGGGTGCATGGGCAAGCTGCTGACCATTGAGACCGGCTTTACCTGCAACAGCCGCTGCCAGTATTGCACCCAGCTCGACTACCGCGCGATTCCCCAGGTTGAACTGCTTGATCTGCCTCGCGAACAGATCGAACAGCGCATCCAGTGGGCCGCCGACAACGGCTACGACCAGATCGGTTTTTCCGGCGGCGAGCCGACAATTCGCCCGGATTTCATCGATCTTGTCCGCTTCGCCCGTGACCTGGACTTTGAGCGCATTGCCGTGACGACCAACGGCCGGATGTTTGCCTATCCGCAGTTCGCGGAGAAGGCGCTGCGGGCCGGGCTCGACGCGTTCACGTTCAGCCTACATGGTCCAACTCCAGAGATTCACGACAAGATCGCTGCCGCTCCCGGCGCGCTTGCCCAGGCGCTGGCGGGGCTCGGCCATCTTCAGGCGGCCGCTCAGAAGCTGGGGGTGCGGCTGCACCTGATGAACAACCAGATCCTCCTGCCGGACAATGTCCAGTATCTCAAGGAGATGGTCGAATTGTTGGCGCCACTGGGCGTGCGCTTGTTCATGGTGCAGCCGTTTATCGCCCAGCGGAGCAATGTCGACGAATTACAGAAGTTTTACGTGCCCTACGCCGAGGTGGTGGCGGCGATGGAGCGGGCTCTTCCGGCGCTGCAGCAGTGGCAGGCGCGCATCAAGCCCTATAACGTGCCCAACTGTCTGCTGTGGCCGCTGGGCAAAGAGCACGTGGAGTCGCAGACTTACCCGATTACCGTCTACCGCGAGTTTGAAAAGGAGCGCGCCGGCGAGTTCCGGGCTTTCAAAGCGCGCCAGTGGTTTCGCATCGACGCGTGCAAGACCTGTACCGAGCTTTGCCCGGGCTTTCGCATCGAGCAGTTTCCCCAAGAGCAGATGATCCGCGAGTTTGTTGAGCGTGCGGGGGAGTTTGCCGCCGGGCCGCTGCGCGAGACGACCTCTGGGCCGCTGGTCTTTTCTGGCACCGAGCTGCTGGAGCCGCAGAGCTTAACGCAGGTATTTCAGGTTCTTAGTCATCAGCACGGCCCGCTGACTTGGATGACGGGAGCCTGTGAGCGCACGCCGCGGCCGCAGCTGGCCCAGTTGATCGCAGAAGCGGCGGAGAGCGGGCAATTGGCCGAATTGGTGCTGGTCGGCCAGCCGCTGGACCAGCGCTTCTTGGCGCAGCGGGTGTTGGAGAAGGGAAACCTTGAGGAAATCAGGCAGTTGCTCTACTTGCTGGCAGAGCTGCGCCAGGCAGGTCGGCGGTTGCCGCGGCTGCGTTGGCTGCTTAACGCCGGCGACCTGCTGCGGCTGCTAGAGGATCCCCTGGTGGCACCGCAGTGGACCAAGGTGCTGCAAGCGCTTCACGCGGCGGTGGATTTGGCCCAGGACCCCCAGGCCGCGGCCTTGATCGTGGCGATCCCCAACTTTCCGCGGGAGCGGCCGCCTCCGGACGTGGCCCGCCAGCACGCCGATCAGCTCGTCTTGGCGGAGCGCCTTCTGCACGCCGCCCGCTCGACCGGCCTGGCACTGCGTTTGGTCACCCTGGGCAACCGCCGCGGCCTGGATCGCGCCCGGGCCCAGGCCATGGCCCTGTCGGAAAAGCATTTTCTGGAAGTTTTGCCTGAGGAACCGTGGGCCGGCCGCTGGTTCCGCCACGCCTTCTCGGCCCCGGAGCTCGACTTTGTGTCCTGGTCGCCGCCTTGGCTGGTGGAGCGCTGGGACCTATCGGGCCAGGACACCGCCCAGGCAGATGCGGATCTCGCCCCCGTGCCTGCGGCTTTTGCCGATGGCGCCGGCGAAGAGGGCTACAGCGCGGTGCGCCAAGTCTCGCTGCAGCGCCTAGCCGGTCGCGACGCCAGTGCGCCTCGGCGGCGGTTTGGCCGCTAAAAAGTGCAGCGTTTTCGCAAAATCGCCAGCGAAATCAAGAAAATAACGTAAGGGGGGGTATTGTTTTGTTCCGGCCTCGGTCCCGCGGCGAATTCCGTCAATTCTTGAGTGGCTGCATGGGCTTGCCGGGAGGACGGGGGATGTTCTGCAACCCCGGATTGGCCGAACCTCCCGCAGCGTCCCCGTCGCGCAGCACCACTTTGCCGCGGGTGCCTGCCGGCGGCGGCTGATACACGGCCGACCAAGCCCAGTAGCTGCTCAATTCCTGAGGGCAATCGCCGCCAATGACCTCGCGATGGTCGATGAGCAGCAGCTCAAAGCGGTCGAGCCCCTCCAGGACCGTCAGGCGCGAACCAGGGGGCAGGGTTCGCCGCGCCGCACTGCCTTGCGGGGCCCCGACGGTGTCGGCCGTCGTCTGTTCAAACTGGCGGTGGACCACCGCGCGCACGCAAGTGCCGCCCACGCGCTCCGCCGTTTGGTAGCTCACTTCCGTGCTGGGGCCTAGGCGGCGCAGCTCGGCCGGGACAGAGGCTTCCGGCACCAGTTCGTTGGCCTGGACCATCGCCAAAAGCCTGCGGCCCTTAAGGAAATCGGCAGGGCGCCACACCTCGACGCGAAGGGCCCGGACGGCGCTTTGGGGCGGTCGGCGCTTCTGCCACACCGTGACCCACACCATCTCGCCGCGCTCCACCGGAATCCGCTGGCCGCCCCCCACGGCGTAGTGCAGCACGCTGGTCTCGCCATCATCATTCATAATTTCAAGACTATAGTCCGCAACCGTCTCAAAAGCCACGCGGTGATCGACCAGCACGCCGCGCAGCGTCACCTGGGTGACCTCGCCCGCGAGCAGCAGCGACGGATCGAGCTGAATCTGCGGGTCGGGCACGGCATCGAGCCAGAATTCGCTGCGGTTGGTCTGTTGTTTGCCAGAGCAGCCCAGGATCCCGCAGGCCAGCAGCGCGGCCATGGCGCCCAAAACCAGGCCCGCCCAGCGGTTCTTGCTGATCAAGAGGTCGCGACGGCGGCTGGGGCAGGGCGCTTTCACGCCCCCGGCATACCACGGGAACCGACAGATGCGCCACTGGTCAAAGATCCCAATCCAGGACAGAATACGCCCGGCGCTGGCTGGGCGCCGCTGGAGTCGCCATGAGCTACGAATACCGCGCCCTTGCCGCCGTGGCCCTGTTGCTGATCGGCGGAGGCATTTTTGCCCGCACCTTGCTCGGACGCTTCGGCCTCCTGCAGATCGCCAAACCTGAAACCCGTTGGGATCTCGTGCAGCAGCGCATCGACGCGCTGATCGAAGTCGGCATCGGCCAAAAGAAGATGTTCCGCGATCCGTCCGATCCCGCCTCGGGCTGGCTCCACGCCTTCACGTTTTGGGGTTTCCTCATCCTGGGGCTTCGCACGACCCAGCTGGTGGTGCAGGCCTTCATCCCAGAGTGGCCGCTGCCGCTGATCGAGGATCTGTACGCCCCGGCCAAGGACATCACCGTCGCGGTGGTGCTGATCGCCATCCTGGGCTTCTTCTACCGCCGCCTGGTGCAAAAGCCGTCGCGCATCAACTATTCGCACGAGGCGCTGCTGATCCTGGGCTTTATCGGCGGCCTGATGGTCACGGAATTCCTTTATGAGGGCGCCCACTTTGGTGGCATTATCGCCCAAGGCGGTGACGCAGCGGTGCAGGCCAAGGCCCACATGGACCACGCGCCGATCGGCAAGCACTTTGCCGCGCTGTTTGCCGCTTCCGGCCTGTCGCCTAAGTCCATGCAGGTTTTTGGCGAGGTCAACTACTGGCTTCACCTGATCATTGTCTTGACGTTCATGAACCTGCTACCTCTGTCCAAGCACTTTCACGTCATCACTTCGCTGCCCAACGTGTTCCTGTCGCGGCTGGAGGCCAAGGGTTCGCTGTCGCTGGTGCCGGACATTGAGAAGGCTTTGGAAGAGGAGAAGCCGCTGGGCCTCTCGCAGCCGACGGACATGACCTGGAAGCAGGTGCTCGACCTGTTCACCTGCACCGAGTGCGGCCGCTGCGAGGTCAATTGCCCGGCCTGGAGCACCGGCAAGCCCCTCAATCCCAAGATGATTATCCTCGATCTCCGCGATCACCTCTACGCCAACCAAGCGCAGATCGTCGCTGAGGCTCGCAAGCTGTCGATCGGCGCGGATGGCATCGCCACCTCCGGTCAGGTCAGTGCGGGCGAAAAAGCTGAGGCGGAGGCTGCGTTTCCGGCGCTCATCGCCGCCGCCAATCCCGATGCGATTTGGTCGTGCACCACTTGCCGCAGCTGCTCTGAGCAGTGCCCGGTGATGATTGAGCACGTGGACAAGATCGTCGACATGCGCCGCCACCTGACCATGACGCGCAATGAGCTGCCCAAGGAATTGGCTAAGACGCTCGCGAACTTGGAGAGCAAGTCTAACCCGTGGGGCATGGCCTCTGGCAAGCGCGGCGATTGGGCCAAGGGCCTGAACATCCCCACGGTCGACGAGAATCCCGACGCGGAGTGGCTGTACTACGTCGGCTGCGCGGGATCGTTTGACGAGCGCGCCAAGAAAATCGCCATCGCCACGGTGCAGGTGCTCAAGGCCGCTGGGGTCAGCTTTGCGATCTTTGGCAAGAAAGAGAAGTGCAATGGCGACCTTGCGCGCCGCTCGGGCCAGGAGTACCTGTTCCAGGAGCAGGCCAAGGCCAACATTGAAATGTTCAATGAATACAAAGTGCGGCGCATCATCACCACTTGCCCGCACTGCTTTAACACCATCAAGAATGAGTACCCGCAGCTCGGTGGCAAGTACGACGTGGTGCATCACTCTGAATTTATTGCCAAACTTGTTGAAGACGGCAAGCTGAGCTTCACGGACGGCGAGCACCAGCGGATTGTCTTCCACGATTCCTGCTACATGGGCCGCTACAACGAAGTCTATGAGGAGCCGCGCCAATTGCTGCAGGCGATTCCCGGCGTTGAGCTGGTGGAGATGGAGCGCAGCAAGAAGCTGGGCATGTGCTGCGGCGCTGGCGGTGCGCGCATGTGGATGGAAGAGAAAATGGGTACGCGCGTCAATAACTTGCGCGTCGACCAGGCGATGGAGACCAAGCCCGAGGTCATCGCGAGCTCCTGCCCGTTCTGCATGACCATGATCAGCGACGGCGTCAAAGCCAAGGACCTGGCCGACAGCGTGCAGACCAAGGACCTGGCCGAGATTGTTGCAGAGCGTCTCAAGCCCACAGTCTAGCAAAATCACAGGGGTTCTCAGTGGACTCGTCGCGGCCTGGCTCAGGGGCCAGTCGATTGACGTGGGCCGCCAATTGCCCCAAGCTTGGCGCCGGTTGGGCCGACATGCCGTTTGCTCGCCTGCTTGCAGAAAACGCCGGAGCAGACCGCTCTGCGCTTGGAGATTGCCATGATGGCTCGTGTCCTTCGTCTCGCTCTGGTGGCCCTGGTGGCCATGGTGATGGTCGCTTGTGGCGGCAATGCGGCTGACAAGCTGGTTGGCAAGTGGGCCATTGACGTTGAGAAGCTCGGCGACATGGAAGAAATCAAGAAGATGCCAGAGGACCAGCGCAAGGCGGCCATTGAGATGGCCAAGAGCTTTGCTGGCTCGATGTCCTTTGAATTCACCAAGGAAAAGCTGATCATGGAGGCCATGGGCCAGAAGAAGGAAGGCACCTACAAGGTCACCAAGACCGAGGGTGAGAAGCTGACCATTGAGGCGACCTTGGACGGCAAGACGGAGACGCTGGAAGCCGAGGTCAAGGGCGACGGCGTGATTCTGGGCAAGGGCAAAGAGAAGTTCGCCCTCAAGCGCAAGTCCTAAGCGCCGGTAAGAAATCGACTCGATTTTCTACGCGGGCCCCTCGCCTTCTGGGTGGGTCGCAAGTTCGCGACTTTGCAAGCCGACTCACCGCTCCGCTCAAAGCACAACTCGATCGAGTTGCTGTCTTGCGAGCCCAAAGGCCCATCGGGTGCACGCCGCGCGTCTCTTGGCCGGCTGACGCATCTAACCTCCGGTCTATGCATTCCTGGAGGTTCCTTTGGTACGGCTCACGCGCATTTACAGCCGCACAGGCGATGACGGTACGACCTCGCTGGTCGGCGGCGAGCGGGTCGGCAAAGAAGACCTGCGGATTGAAGCTTACGGCACCGTCGACGAGCTGAACGCCTGCTTGGGCCTGGTTCGCGACGGCAACCAGCGCCACAATCCCCATGATCAAACACGAGCTGAATTCGAGGCTTTGCTGGTGCACATCCAGCAGCGCTTGTTCAACTTGGGCTCGAGCTTGGCTACTCGCTTGGAGTCGCGCTGGCCAGGGCAGCCGATCGTCGTGCAGGCCGATGTCGATGCGCTAGAGTACGGCATGGACGCGATGAATGCTGAGCTGGAACCGTTGAAATCCTTCATTCTTCCGGGTGGAGGGCCGATCGCCGCGCCGCTGCATTTGGCGCGCACCGTCTGTCGCCGCGCCGAACGCGAGACGCTGCGGCTGTCGCGGTCTGAGCCGATTGACAGCTGTGACCTGCGCTATCTCAACCGCTTGAGCGACTGGCTGTTTGTCGCCGGCCGGTGGATTGCCAAGCGCACGGGCGAGCCTGAGCCGCTGTGGACCCCGTAGCCTCAGCCGGTTGGGGGCTAACTTACAGTTAATCGCCTGATTTTAGGCCAAGTTAGACAACAGCTGCCGCGCTGCCACCGCCGCGCCGTAGAGGCCAGCGCGCTCGTCCAGAATCACGTCGACCGGCAGCTCCGCCATGAGCTCGCGGTAGCGGCCCTTGTCGCAAAATGCGTCCAGAAAATCCCGGCCGCTCAGCACCGGCAGCAGCTTGGGCGCCACCCCTCCGCCGATGAGCACCCCGCCGACAGACATGAGTGACAGTGCCCAGTTACCTGCTTGGCGCCCCAGGAGTCGGGCGAACCAATGCACGGCCTCTGTGCAGACCGGGCAAGCGCCCTGCAAGCCGCAACTGCCCACAACGGCGCTGGGATCGCTGGCACTGAGCGCTTCTAGCCCTTGGGCTGAGGGGGCCATGCCCTCCACTTCGACGAGATAGCGGAACAGCACGGCGAGCCCCGGACCTGAGGCGATGCGCTCCCAAGACACGTGGCTGCCTAGGTTTTCCGCCATCAGCCGGGCGCGCACAAAGCGCAGCAGGCCGACCTCGCGGTCATCGCTGGGGGCGAATTCCACATGGCCGCCCTCCGTTGCCCCGGGCAGGTGGCGCACGCCGTCCCAAAACAGCTGGGCCTGCCCCAAGCCGGTGCCCGCCGCCAGAACCGCGATGTGCCCATGGCGCCGCGTTCCGCGCTGGAGCTGGTGGCGAGACCAGGGCGGCAAGTGCAGGGCCCCAAGAGCCATCGCCTCAAGATCGTTGAGCAAACGCAATCGCGTGCCCTGGCCTCGGTCCAGCTGCAGCGCTTGCCCCAGGGTCTCCGACTCGATGACCCACGGCAGATTGGTCGTCACAACTCGCCCAGCGATCACCGGGCCGGCAATGCCAAAGGCCGCGGCGTCTAGGCGATCGCCCGGCTGCAGAAATTCGCGGCAAATATCAGTAAGATCGCTGTAACGGCGGCTGACGAAGGTGTCCGAGCGCAAGGGCTTGTCGAGGGCGCCATCGCGCGAATAGAGCGCCAAATGGGTCTTGGTCCCGCCGATGTCCCCGGCCAAGATGACCTGCATGCGCTCTCCCCGCCCGGTCGCGAGCCGGCGGCCGTAGGGTACGCCGGAACGGCATGGTCCTCAAGTGTTTGCCGCGATGTCCTTGACGTCCCTGAACGCATTGCCCATCCTCCGGCGCCGGTTCAGCGGCGGGAGAGAGCGATGGAACTGAGTCCCTTTGAGAGTGCCCAACCCGTGCACCTGGGCTGGACGGACAGCGGCGAGGTCAAAATCGTCTGGGATGACGCCCATGAGAGCGTCTATGCCCCCTCATACCTGCGCGAGAAATGCCCGTGCGCGACCTGCCAGGGCACCCATGGGCCGCCGACCACGCTGGTGGTGCGCACCTCTAAGGGCGGCTTGCCGATTCTGCAGGGCAACGGTCGCAAGGCCCCGTCCACAGAGGTCAAATCCGTCGTTCCCGTGGGCAAGTACGCGATCCGCTTCACTTGGGGCGACGGCCACGACGGCGGCATTTACTCGTGGCGCTATCTGCGCAGCATCTGCCCGACCCTTGAGACGCCCGCGACGGCCAATTGACAGAAGTGCCTTTCATACCAGGAGAAACTATGCAAACACCTGACCGGCACGAGCTGTACGCCCGGCTAACCCAGCGCCTGTCCGACCTCACCGCGCTTGAAGAGGCCCTGGGGATCCTGCAGTGGGACCAAGAGATCGTCATGCCCAAAGGTGCGGTGGCCCAGCGCAGCCGGCAGATGGCGACGATCAGCGTGGTGCACCATGAGCGGCTGAGCTCCCCGGAGCTGGCGCGGCTGGTCGATCAGCTGGCGGGGGACCGCGGTTTGGACGAGGTTCAGGCCGCCAATGTCCGCGAAGCCAAACGCGATCTGCAGCGCGCCACCAGCCTGCCAGAGACCTTGGTGCGGCGCTGGAGCGAGACGACGGTGCTAGCCCACGATGTCTGGGTAGAAGCGCGTAAAGCCGAGGATTTCAAAGCATTTGAGCCGGTGTTGCGCGAATTGGTGGAGCTGGCCAAGCAGCGCGCTGAGGCGATCAACCCGCACGTGCCGGCCTATGACGTGCTGCTAGATGAGTTTGAGCCGGGGATTACCCAGGCGGTCTTGGATCCGTTGTTCGCGGAACTCAAGGCGTTTCTTCTGCCGATGATCGCCCAAGTGCGGGCGCGCACTGCCCAAGGCGGCCTGCCCGACACCGCTTGGCTGGCCCACCTGGTGCCCGCGGAAACGCAGCGCTCCGTGGGCGAAACCATTGTCCGGGCCATGGGCTACGACTTTGATCGCGGCCGGCTCGACACCAGCGTGCACCCCTTCTGCGGCGGCGCCGGGCCGTCCGACGTGCGCATCACCACGCGCTACCGCGAGGACGCGTTTTTTGGCAGTCTTTCCGGGATGATCCATGAGACCGGCCACGCGCTGTATGAGCAGGGTCGCAGCCAAGAGCTCGGCGACCAGCCGGTGTCCCGGGCCCGTTCCATGGGGATTCACGAGAGCCAGTCGCTGCTGTGGGAAAAGCAGGTGGGTCTGGGCCGGCCGTTCTGGACTGCGCTCTATCCAAAGCTGCAGGCGGAATACACCTTCTTGGCTGAGGTGTCGCTCGACGCATTCCTGTTTGGGATCAGCCTGGTAGACCTGGGCAACTTCATCCGCGTCGACGCCGACGAGCTGACCTACCCGCTGCACGTGATCCTGCGCTATGAGATCGAGCGCGACTTGTTCAGCGGCCAGCTGCAGGTGGCGGATCTGCCGCGGGTGTGGGCCCAGAAGATGGAGGAATACCTGGGGATTACCCCGCCCAACGACCGCCTGGGGGTGTTGCAGGACGTGCACTGGTCGATGGGCAGCTTTGGCTATTTTCCGTCGTACACGCTGGGCGCTCTCTACGCCGCGCAGTTTATGAACGCGTGCCGCAAAGGTGTGCCTGACGTGGATGAGGCGCTGGCCCGCGGCGACGTGCAACCCCTGCTAGGCTGGCTGCGTGCGCAGATTCACCAGCAAGGTTCGCGCTATACCACGGATGACCTGGTGAAGAAGGCGAGCGGAGAGACGCTGAATCCCAAGCACTTTGTCGAGTACGCCCGCGACAAGTACACCCGCCTCTACGGCCTCTAGGATTCGGCCAAAGCTCCTGCAAGTGAATCGCTACCGGCTCTGTGGCGTTGCATGGCCTTGCGCGGCCGCCCGTGCTTGGCTGAAATGCCCAGGCGCCGCCCATTGATCCGGGAGTCCTAAATGGCCGATAGCCTGCCCGCCGGAGAGAACGCGTTTGACCGCTGGGCCCGCCGCTATGCCCGCTGGACCGGTGAGAGGCCGTGGCGGACCCTGGGCATCATGGCCGTGGTCATTGGCCTTTGCGGCTGGTACGGCGCGGGCATCGGCATCCGCTCCAACATGGAAGACCTGTTTCCTGAGCACACGCCCGCAGTTCAGGCGGCGCGCCAGGCCCGCGAGACGCTCAAGTCCGTCAGCCAGATGGTGGTGGTGTTTGGCAGCCCCGATCGCGAGGCCAACCGCCGGCTGGCGCTGGATTTCTGCGACCGGCTCAAGGGCTGGCCGCAGGTCTCTGCGATGGAGTGCCGGCGGGACATCTCGACCTTTCGCAAGAACGCCGCGCTGTTTCTGCCGCCCAAAGACCTGCTGAAAATCGAAGGGGATGTCCGCGAAGCCCTGCGCAAGGCCACGGAGAAGGAGCTGCTGGATGACGCGCTGACGGAGGGGCTAGAAGACGACCCGACGCCGACCGCCGCCGCCGACCAGCCCTCGCCCACGGACGCCGCACAGCCGCCGAGCCCCAGCTTTGCCTTGCCGACCGACGAAGACCTGCAAAAGCGCTTTCAAGCAGAGGACATTCGCGAGTGGAATGAGAGCCCGGACGGCACGGTGCTGGGCGTCAAGCTGTTCCCAACGGTGTCGCCGCAGCAGGTCGATGAGAGCGCGGTCTTTGTCGCCCGGGTGAACAAGCTGCTGAAAGAGCTCCAGCCGACCCGGTACCACCCCAAGATGCAGATCGCGACCTCGGGCGATTACTCTGAGATGACAGAGGAAATCGACAATATCAAGGGCGGCTTGCTGGCGACCTCGTCCATCGCCTTGGGGCTCATCGCCGCGATTCAGGTGCTGCACTTCCGCCGCAAGCGCGCGCTCATTCTGATGACCCTGCCGCTGCTGGCGGGCACGGCGCTGACCACGGCTTTTGCCCGCGGCTCGGTCGGCTATCTGAACATGATTACCGCGTTCATTTTCTCGATGCTCTTTGGGATGGGCAATGATTTCAACGTCTATACCCTGAGCCGCTATCTGGAAGAACGCGCCAAAGGCAAGCATCCTCTGGACGCCGTGACCGACATGATGGGCGGGCTGACCGGCGCGCTGGGGCAAGCGGCGGCGACCACGTCCGTGGCGTTCTTTGCGCTGGTAGTTCTTGAATTCCGTGGATTTTCCCAGTTCGGTCTGATCGCCGGTGTCGGCGTGTTCCTGTCGCTGATGGCCACGCTGGCGATGTTCCCGCCGCTGGTCATGGCGCTGCACGGCATCCGCGCCGATCGGCCGGTCAGTGAGAGCCAGGCCCAAGGTCAGCGCTGGCTCGGCTGGTTTGCCGACAAGCGGGTGGCGCGCATCGCCCTCTTTGGCTTTGCCGCGGTGGCGGTGCTGGCATTTTTTGCCGCGCGGGATCTGGAATTTGAGACGAATCTCCGCAAGTTGCGCACACCGCCCAGCAAGGCCGCCCAGCAAACCGCCGGCATGGAGGCGCGCGAGCTCGAGTACCAGTACCGCAGCCAGGCGGACCGGCGGCCGAGCTCGCCGATCTTGGTGGTCACCGATTCTCTAGAGGATGCCTACGCGGTCCACGATCAACTGGAGGCCAAGAAGCCCAGGCTCACCCGGCTGCGTCAGTTCATGTCCATGCGCACGTTTGTGCCGACCCAGCAGCCGGAGAAGCTTGAAATCATTCAGCGGATTCGCGAGTTGATTCAGGCCAAGCGCGAGGCGTTGAGCGGCAAGGACCGCAC
>JBIKTV010000557.1:0-3796 GCA_044347905.1 Myxococcota bacterium | reverse complement strand
CCTGCACAAGCCGCACCGGCAGCCGAATCGCCTGCCGCCGCCAGTGCACCTGCCGCCGCCAATGCTCCCGCCGAAGCTCCGGCGCCCGCCCCAGCCCCGGCCCCAGCCGCAGCCCCAGCCCCAGCCCCAGCCGCCGCCCCAGCCCCAACTGCCGCGCCTGAGCCTGCAGCAGCGGCCCCGGCACCTGCGGCTGCACCGGCAAATGCTGCAGAGCCTGCGCCCAGTGATTCGGCGCCAAAGGCCGAAGCCGACCCCGCAGCGCCAGCGGCCGCCGCTCCGGTCAAAGCCAAGGCGGTCAAAGCCCGACCGGCCGAGAGCAAGCCCAAGGTTCTTGTGGAGTAGCGGCTTTGGAGCCATTGCTCCGCAGGCAAGAGCTGCCTTTGCTGCTGAAAAGCACCTGGCCGACCTCCAAGGAACTGTGATAAATCAAGTCGATCGACCGACCCCTCGGCCGGAGCGGCGAATCGGCTGTCAAGCCGGGAGCTTGCGACCCACTCAGCAGGCAACGGAGCGTCGTGACAGAACAAATTGTTCTGTCACAGCTCCTGAGGGTGATCCGACCGGTGCACGGGCCACCAAGGCGGCAGCACCTGGTTGGCGCTGTACACATCAAATAGCCAGCGCGCCGCGTCGGTCAGCTCGGCGGCCAGGGCTTTGTCTCCCTCCTCTGGCTTGAGGGGCTGCAGCTCCTTGGGATCTATGCCGCGGTGAAAGGCCTTCCAACTCGCCGGCTGGTCGGGCGTCTTGCCGTCGATCATCAAGCGCCGATACCCCCGCTCGATCGACCAGTTGCCGTCTTTGACCGTCAGCGTATCGGCGTCGCCCGCGGCCAGCAGTGAGCGGCCCATCCAGGCGCCGGAGTCGTCGATCCCCAGCAGATCCAACACGGTGGGCGCGAGGTCGATGTGGCTGGACGGCCGGTCGTCCACCTTGCCGCGCAGGGGCCGTAGCCGCGGGTGGTCGCCGGCAAAAACCAGAGGCACGCCAGTGGCTTCTACGTGGATCGTCTGGTACAGCTGCATGGCGCCGTGTTCGCCCAGCGGGTAGCCGTGGTCGCCCGTCACCACCACCAAAGTGCGCTTAAACCAGGCCTCTTTAGCCAGTTGATCCAGCAGCTTGCCCATCTCCGCGTCGGCGTAGCCCATGGTGTCGCGCATGCGGTCGGGCCAGGTGTCGCCGCCGTTGTTGGCCACCCCCGCCACTCGCGGAAACGGAAAGTGGTTGGTGCGAGTCATGGCAAACACAAAAAACGGCTTGCCGCCCGCGGTTTTCTGCAGGTCCTGCTGCAGCCAGCGGCCCATGTGGGCAAACAGCTCGGCGTCCTCTTCGCGGCTGCGGTCGTAGTCGATGTCGTCGTACCAGTGGCGCAGCCAAGCGCGCTGATTGTCCCAGGCCGGATCGGCGGCGGAGAAAAAGCGGGTGTAATAGCCGTGTTGTCTCAGGGTGGTTGGCAAGCTCGGCAGGCGCGTGGCGGTAAAGTCGGTGGCGACGGTACACCAAGCGCAGGGCAGGGTGCTGGTGTGCAGGGCCATAAAGCTGGCGATGGTGGGCAAACCATTGGACAAGGTCCGGCGCTGGGCGTAACCGCGGGAGGCCAGCTCGTCCAGCCGCGGCGACCACGTCGGCCCGCCCGTGACATGGCCCACACCCAGAGAGCGGTGTGACTCCATAGCAATCACCAGGACATTCCAGGGCTTCTCGTCGATACCGCTGCAGTCCTGGTCCACGCCGTCGCTCGGCAGGTCTTCGGCGCCCGGGTGCAGGTCGGCGCGGCGGTCGTCGCAGTCGTCGGCGAGCTTGAAGCCGTCGCCATCGCTGTCAGCGCTGCAGTCCACCCCTGGCAGAGCGGCGATCTTGCCCGCGCTCAAGGCGTTGCACGCCGCCCTTGGGGTCAGGTGCACCAGCGGGTGATCCGGAACGGCAAAAACCGAGGGATTCTGCGGATGGGCGCGACGCCAGCGATCCTGGGCGGCCAGCGCGGCCCTCTCTGCCACCTCCGGCGGTTGGGCGGCGCGGCGCGAATGGCCCAGCTCCTGGCGCAAAACCGTCAGCGGCGGCAACAGCTTCCACTCGCGGGCGTCGCCGGGCCAGACCACGCTCGTCCACAGCCAGCCCAGCAGCGCCGCCAAGCCGTAGCCCAGCGCGGCCTTGGGGAACCTGCCAGAAAATCCAGGGATCACGCGGTCTTGCCACCACACCAGCCCGCCGACCCCCAACAAAAGCAGCACCGCCCCCAAGTAGGGCCCGCCGGCGTCTGCGCCCAACAGCCGCGGCAGCTCGTGCAAGGACGCGCCGTTGCCGTACAACTGCGCCATCGCCAAGCTGAAATGCGCGCCAGAGAACCGCATGTGCTCGGCGTCCACCAGGCTCGCCACGGTGATAAGCACGCTCAGCCACACCAGAATTCGCGCCGGCCAGTTCCAGTGGGCATTGGCATCCTGGGGGTTCCACCACGCCGCCAGCGTCAACAGCAGCAGCGATGGCACCGCCAGCACCAGCCCCTGCTGCAGGTCCAGCCCTAAGGCATGGAAATAATACCAATCTACCTTGCCCACCAGCGGCTGGCCAAACGGATCGGGCCGCACCAGCCAGATCAGCCGCAGCAGCGCATCCACGGCAAACCAGCGCCACAGCAGCTGGGCTAGGCCGTTGGCATTCCAAGAGAATGCCTGGGCAAACGTCGCATCGTCTTGGGCAACATCGGCGGGAGGCTGGTCGTCAAGCTTGGGCATCGCGGCTCCACGGTCCGGGGGCGGCGAAGTCTAGGACGCCAGCAGCTCCTGCGCCAAGGGTTTTTTGAGCAGAACGGCGGCGAATTCGCCTCAGGCCTTGACCAAAGTCCACGCGCCCACGGCGATAAAGCCCACCCCGGCGATGCGGCTGAGCCAGCGCGGATCGACGAATTTGCCCACCAGCTCGCCGCCCAGCACGCCCAGGGCCGTCGTCGCCACCAGAGCCAGGGCCGCTGCGGCAAACACGGTGAGCTTGGGATGATCGCCCTTGGCGGCAAAAAGCATCGTCGCCAGCTGGGTTTTGTCACCCAGCTCTGCGAGGAAGACGGTAGTGAAGACGGTGACAAAAAGCGTGTAGTTCATGGGCCGCAGCTTACCCCGGGGCGACTTTCCGTGCCAGGGCTGCCCAGCGCCGCCGCTTTGGTGCATCATCAGGCGCCCACAGCGATGGGCCCCCACAGGTGTACCGTGAATCACCCGCTCGCAGGAACCCGGCCCCTTCCCTCGCAATTGCTGCCGCGCACGGAGCTTTCTGACCGCTACTACCAGCCCGAAGGGGCGATTGCCCCGCTCAAGAACGGCACCAGTGGCCACCGCGGTCGCACCGGCGCGGGGTTTTGCGAGGCCCATGTCGCCGCCATGACCCAGGCCCTGTGCGATTTGCGCGAGCAGCGGGGCACTTTTGGCCCGGCCCCCAGCGATGACGCCGCCACCAACCTGCAGGGCCGCGTGCCCGGGCCGGTGTACCTGGGCAAGGATGTGCGCCACACCAGCGATTTTGCTGTGATCACCGCGGCAGAGGTGTTTGCCGGCAATGGCGTGCCGGTGCGCGTCCACCGCGGCGGTCGGGCCACGCCGACCCCGGTGATTTCCCACGCGATCCTCGCGGCTCAGGCCCGCGGCGAGCTGGCGGAGGGGGCCATCGTCACCGCCTCGCACAACCCGCCCGAAGATGCGGGCTACAAGTCCAACGGCTGGGACGGCGGGCCCAACAGCCGCACCGCACAGATCGACCAGCGCGCCAATGAGATCCTCGCAACCGGCCAAGGGATTTTGCGGCTCGA
>JBIKTV010000556.1:0-3797 GCA_044347905.1 Myxococcota bacterium | reverse complement strand
CGTCCCCGGCTCGCCCTTGACCAGCAGCGGGCGGCCCAGGGCCACGGCGACATTGACGGTGGAACGCAGCGATTCATCAGCGATATAGCGGGCCGTGCCTTGCCAACGCGGCAGAGGCGGGAGTTTTTGGCCCGGGAGGGTGGCATCGGCGGTCATCGCGCTCCGGCGCAGGCAGAGGCCTGGGGGCGACAGCCTACACGACACGTCCGCGGATGCGCAAAGGCCGACGGAACTGGCCAGGGGCGCTATGGGGCGTAGCCGCTCTCCAATTCCGCATCCAGCTGCCAACGGCCCAGCGGCCCCGGCATGGCGACGGCCTCGCGCACCATCTGGCCAAACTTGCGCCGCGGCACAAAGCGACAGCCCAGGCTCTCAAACAGATCCGTGTGGACCTGCGCGTCGACAAAGCGGAACTCCCAGCGCCTGAGCTGTGCGACCAACGTAGCCAAGGCGATTTTGGAGGCGTTGTCGGCGCGGGCAAACATCGACTCGCCAAAGAACGCCCGGCCCAGCGCCACGCCGTAGAGCCCGCCGACGAGCTCACGGCCGCTCTCGCCTTCGCGCCATGCCTCCACGCTGTGGGCAAAGCCCAGCTGGTGCAGGCGGTGATACGCCTCTTCGATCTCCGCGGTGATCCACGTGCCGTCTTGGCCAGGGCGGGGCGCCTGGGCACAAGCGCGGATGACGCCAAGGAAATCCCGGTCCACGCTCAAGCGGTACGGGTGCTTGCGCATCGCCTTGGCCAGGCTGCGGTTGATCTGCAGGTCTTCTAGTCGCAGCACAAACCGCTCCGGCGGCGCGTGCCACAGCAGCGGATAACCCTCTGCCGGCCAAGGAAAAATCCCCTGGCTGTAGGCCGCCAGCAGCCGCTCGACGCTCAGATCGCCGCCCACGGCCAGCACCCCAGAGCGATCGGCGCGCTCCGGATCTGGAAAAATCGGCTTGGCGCCCAGCTGAAAGATCGGCATGGGACGTCGCCTCTACTTTGGCGCGTCGCTCCAGCCCCAGCCGCTCAACTGCTTGGCCAAGGCCTTCTGCGCCAACTGGACCTTCTTGAAGTTGGGGTCGCGCACAGAGCGCTCTTCCTTGGGCTTTTTCTCGTAGTAGTCGTAGCCCGTGGCGACCTGCTTGGCCGCAGCCTCCACGCCGTCCAGGAAAGTCTTGAACTCCGCTTGGACTTTCTCATCCCCCAGCTTGGCCAGCCGCGGGCGGTCCTGCTGCACGCGCTTCTCCAGGATCGCCATCATCGCCCGCAGCGTCTCGAGCTTGGGCATGTTGTAGTCCTGCCAAGACTTGTCTGCCAACCGCTCATAACCGCTGGCCAAATCCCCCACCAACGCGCCGTAGTGGCCCACCATCTCGCGCTTGAAGCCCGCGGCGTCCACAGCGGCCCCGGTGACCGCGACATCGTCGTCCGCCACCAGATCGTCAGGCCATTTCGCCACTTCCGCCGCAGCCCGATCCAGCTGGCCGCCCGCCTCAAGAATGCGCTGCTGGGCTTTGTGGGCAATGTCGACCACCACTTCAATGTCCGGCGCACCGACCTTCTTGGTCATGTAGGACAGCACGTAATACGTCTCTACCTGCTCAAGGCCCAGTGCGATAAACCGGTCCAATTGCGGGTGTTTGCCGCTGTGCTCCTTGGCCAACTGCCGCAGGATTTTGCGCGGACCGCGGGTCTTTTGCTCTTTGCTGCCGGTGTCGCAGATTTCGTCCATCTCGGTGATGTTGACGAACATGACGTCGCGGCGCTTCATCGAATTGAACTGGAAAGGAATCAGGAATTCGTTGCGGCAGCGCTGCAGGTCGGCCTCTGCGGTCGCCACCAGCTCCTTGACCTTGCCCGACCAGGTGTCCGCGACCTTGGCCGTCGCCGCTTCTGGCTCGGGCTGCAGAATATCGCTCAGGTCCAGCTTGGGCGGCTCTGGGTCTGGGGCAAAATAGTTAGGGGCTGGCTTCTTTTCGGCGTTCTCGCCCTTGCCGCAGCCCACTGCCAGGGTCGCCAGGACCGCCGCCGCTACCACCGTTGCCGTCCGCCCGGCCCGCCGCTTGTGCATAAAAACCTCTTGGTTGAACTGGAGTTGCTGGGCCCTGCGCTCTACAGGGCGTTGACGATGTAGGTGATCAGGTAGTCCCACACAAAGATGCCGATGGCGCTGGTGACGACGCAGTTGTTGACCGCCCGCCCGACGCCCGCCGCGCCGCCCGACACGCCGAGCCCATAATAACACGAGACGACGCTGATCGATGCGCCGAACACCACGCCCTTGGTCAGGCCGGTCAGGTATTCGTCGAGCAGGCTGGAGTTGATCACGCCCTGAAAGAACACCCGCCAGTCGACCTCAAGGATGAACTGGCTGGTCAGCGCCCCGCCCACCAGGGCAAACAGGTCGCCCAGGGCCGTCAGGAGCAAAAGCATAGACACCATCGAGACAAAGCGCGGGACCACCAGGTGCAGCATCGGGTCAATCGCCAGGGCCCGCAGCGCGTCGATCTGCTCGGTCACCCGCATGGTCCCCAGCTCCGCGGTGTTGTTGGCGCCCACGCGGCCAGAAAACATCAAGCCAATCAGCACGGGGCCGATCTCTGCCAGCACCGCATAGCCCGCGCCCCAGCCCAGCAGACCGGTCGCGCCCGTCGCCTTCACGTATTGGCCGGACTGGATCACCATGATGGCGCCGGTAAAAACCGAGGTCATAATGACGATCGGATAGGACTTGACCCCAACTCTGTAGAGATTGAGCCAGGTTTCGTCGCGGTCAAAGCGCGGCGGCAGCATCGCCCGGAGGATCTGCCACATCACCAACGTAATGCCGCCGACCGTCTCTGAGGCCTCCAGGAATACCCGGCCCACGCTGCGCAGCGGATTCATCCGATGATCCCCGCTTCTTTGCCAAAAAAGTCGCGCACTACCGTGTCGGTGGAGGCCATGGCTTCCTTGGCAGTCCCGGCAAAGTGAATGCGACCCTGGTACAGCAGCACGTAGCGGTCGCACGCCGGCAACATGCGGTCGATGTCGTGCGAAACCACCAGGCAACTAGAGCTGCGCTGGGCTTGGGTCTTGCGAATGAGGTTGAAAATCTTGGACGACGTCACGGGATCCAGCCCCGCGGTGGGGTCGTCAAAGAAGATGAGTTCCGGGTCGTTGATGTTGGCGCGGGCCAGGCCGACGCGTTTCTTCATCCCGCCCGACAGCTCGCCCGGCATCAGGTGGCGCACCCTGGGCAAGTCGACTTCGCTCAGCCGCTCCTGGACTTTGGCGGCGATCTGCTCCTCGCTAAAACCGCCGCGTTGGCGCATGGGGAACGCCACGTTGTCGCCCACCGTCATAAAGTCGAACAGCGCATAGTTCTGAAACACAAGGCCAATTCGCTCGCGCAGCCCCTGGCGCTCCTTGGCGCTGATCGTCCCCAGGTCCTTCCCCAGCACTTGCACGGTTCCCTGATCGGGCTCCATCAAGCCGCAGCAGATCTTGCAGAACACCGTCTTGCCGGCGCCGCCCGGGCCGATCAGCCCCACCACCTCGCCAGCGCGCATGTCAAAGTCGATGCCGTCCAGCACGCACACTTCGCCAAACCACTTGCCCAGGTTGCGGATTTGCAGCACGACCTCGCCCGCCGCCGCGCTCATCGCCCACCTCTCGCCGCTGCCGCTTTGGGCAAATCGCCTGCCTTGATAGCTGCTTGCAGCCGGGCAATCTGATCGCGGGCCTGCTGGGCTTCGCGCGGCTCCACATCGGTCGAGGTCGACTGCAGCTCTGCGTGGCACGCCTGCCGCTCCGCATCGCTCGGCAGCTC
>JBIKTV010000135.1:0-12708 GCA_044347905.1 Myxococcota bacterium | reverse complement strand
ACGCAGAAAGCCAAGGCAGCGACAGCGAAGCCGAACCCGACACAGCATTGCCCGGCAGCGACGTCAGCGGTGGCGACCTCCAGCTCGACATCGACGGAAGCGGCGGCGGCGCCTGCCCCGGCGGGCCCACCTGCGCCTGTGCGGCTGACAGTGAATGCGATTCTGGCGTCTGTCTAGAGACTTCCGCTGGCAAACAGTGCGCAAAGCTGTGCAGCGACGGCAGTTGCCCCGGCGGGTTTGCCTGCAAGGTCTACGGCGCGGCCGACCAGATTTCCGTGTGCGTTCCGCTGCACCTGACGATCTGCGCGCCGTGCGTCAAGAATCAGGACTGCCAGGTTCAGGGGGCCAACGACGCCTTCTGCCTAGACCGCGGCGATGAAGGCGCGTTCTGCGGAGGCAGCTGCAGCAAAGACAGCGAATGTCCGGACGGTTACCTGTGCAGCGAAGGCAAGCCGGTGGGCGGCGGCGCTGCGGTCAAGGCCTGCCAACCCAAGGGCGGCGCGCTCTGCAGCTGTTCCGTCTGGGCCACCAAGGCGGGCGTGGCGACCCCGTGCAAGACCAGCAACAGCTACGGTTCGTGCGGCGGCAAGCGCAGTTGCGCCAAGGATGGCCTGAGCGCCTGCGACGCGCCGCCGGCCAAGGCCGAGGTCTGCAACAGCTTGGACGACAACTGCAACGGCAAGATCGACGACCTCAATGCCGGCGCGGCGTGCTTTAAGAAGGCTTTTGACAGCAAGGGCTCTGACCAGCCGTGCAGCGCGGACGGCGACTGCCCCGCCGGCGAGGGCTGCAACGGTGGAAAATGCCGGGTGCTCATCGGCGCTTGCCCGGGCAAGGCCAGCTGCACCTCCGCGGGCGAAGAGATCTGCTTGGACGCCAAGACCCCCAGCTATGAGACCTGCAACGGCCAAGACGACGACTGTGACGGCTTGAGCGACGAAGCCTTCTCCTGGGTCGACCTCGCCGGCGGCGGCACGGTGGCGATCGGCCAGCCCTGCGGCACGGGAAGCTGCAGCGGCGGCACCGTGCAGTGCCAGACCATCAACCAAGCGACCTGCAGCACCGCCGCCAAAGCCGGCAAAGACAGCTGCAACGGCCAAGACGACGACTGCGATGGCCAGACCGATGAAAGCGCCTGCGACGACGGCGACCCGTGCAGCAGCGACGCGTGCGATCCGGTCAAGGCGGCGTGCGAACACAGCGCGGCAGTGGATTGCGACGACCAGAACCCTTGCACCAACGACAGTTGCGACAAGGGCAGCGGCGGTTGCCAGCACAAACTGGCGGCGGGCATCTCTTGCAGCGATGCAAACGCCTGCACCATTGGCGACAGCTGCGGCAACGACGCCAGCGGATTGCCCAGCTGCCTGCCCGGGGCCAACCCCGCCAAGTGCGACGACGGTAACCTGTGCACCGACGATTCCTGTGCGCCTGACAAGGGTTGCGTGGCCCTGGCCAACGCCGCGACGCAGGCTTGCTATGAAGGGCCCAGCGGCACGGCCGGGCAGGGCGTGTGCCACGGCGGCCAGAAAATCTGCAAGGACGGCCAACTGGGCGGGTGCGTGGACCAGACCATGCCAGCGGCCAAAGAGGCTTGCGACGGCCTGGACGATGACTGCGATGGCTTGACCGACGAAATCTGCAAAGGCGACACCTGGCAGGGCGGCCTAGTGGCCATCGCCGGCGGCGGAACCGGCTCTGCGACGGTGGTAGCGCTGTCTGCCGGTGGGCCCTCGCCGGTGGGCGAACTGCAAGCAACGGGAGCGTCAGCACTGTGGGCCGGATTCATGCGCTGGCTGGCGGTCTGGTAGCGGACGCGGGTGGGAACGAGACGGGGCCGAAAGATGGGCCAACGGGCGGATCGGCAAAGGGAGGCGGCGATGGCGGCACAGGCGGAACTCAAGGCGGCGAATCGCAGAATTGTCCAGGTCCCCCAGGGGCGGCAGGCTTTGCTGTGGGCGCTTAGGTCGGCGGTGGCGGGGCTGCTGGCCTTTGCGGCGCTGCCTGCCCAGGCGGAGGTGCCGGGGGCGCTTGCGTTACAGGGGCGGTTGACCAATGCCGCCGGCTTTCCGGTGCCCGATGGCGATTACGGCCTGACCCTGCGGTTTTACGCCCAGCCCAGCGAGACCAAGCCGGTGTGGACCTATGTCGACCCGGGCGTCAAGGTGGTCAAAGGCATTTTTGTGCTGGGCATCGGCGACAAGCTGCCGCTGGACAAGAAGGAATTCCTCAACGGCAATGCGGGTTACGTGAGCGTGCAGATCGGCAGCGAGGCCGAACTGGGCAAGCTGCCGCTGCACCCGGTGGCCTATGCGCTGCGCGCGGAAGTTGCGGCTTCTGCCAAGGGGCTCGACTGTTCGGGCTGCCTGACCAGCGACCACCTCGATCCCGCGGTGCTGGCGCCGTTTGCCAAGTCGGCTAGCCTGGCCAAGCTCGCGACTTCCGGCAGCTGGGACGATTTGGCGGACAAGCCCAAGCTGGTGCTGCTGGGTCAGACCTGCTCGACGGGCCAAGTGGTCGGCGGCATCGACGCGGCGGGCAAGGTGGTGTGTTCCGCCAACCCGACCTATTCGGGAAGTAACTTTGCTGTTTCCAACCAGGGTTGTGGCGCCGGCAACGTGGTGACCGGCATCGACGCCGCGGGCAAGGTCACCTGCGCCAAGGACGGCGGGGCGAGCTATGACGGCGGCGACTTTGCCTTGTCGGCGCAGAATTGCGCAGCGGGGCAAGTGGTTGCGGGCATCGGCGCCGACGGCAAAGTGGTGTGCGCGGCGGACAAGGACACCAACAGCACCTACACCGGCAAGGATTTTGCGGTTTCCGGCCAGGCTTGCGCGCCGGGCCAGGTGGTGTACTCCATCGACGGCAGCGGCAAAATCCAATGCGCGGCGGACAAGGACACCAACAACAGCTACACCGGCAAGGACTTTGCCCTGGCGAATCAAGGGTGTTTGGCGGGTCAGGTGGTCGTGGCCATTGGCGCGAACGGCGCGGTGACTTGCGCGGCGGACACCGACACCAAGTACAGCGGGGTCAACTTTGCCGTGTCGAATCAGACGTGTACCGCGGGCCAAGTAGTTGCGGGCATCGGTGCGGACGGCAAAGTGGTCTGCGCGGCGGACAAGGACACGGACACCAAGTACACGGGGGCGAATTTCGCAACGTCCAGCCAGACATGCCCCGCGGGCCAGGTCGTCACGGGGATCAACGGCAGCGGCGCGGTCACCTGCGCGGCGGACACGGACACCAAGTACAGCGGGGCGAATTTCGCAACGTCTAGCCAGACTTGCCCAGCGGGCCAGGTGGTCACGGGGATCAGCGGCAGCGGCGCGGTCACGTGCGCGGCGGACAAGGACACGGACACCGATACCAAGTACAGCGGGGCGAACTTCGCAACGTCTAGCCAGACTTGCCCGGCGGGCCAGGTAGTCACGGGCATCAACGGCAGCGGCGCGGTCACCTGCGCGGCGGACAAGGACACGGACACGAACACCACGTACAGCGGGGCGAATTTCGCAACGTCTAGCCAGACTTGCCCAGCGGGCCAGGTAGTCACGGGCATCAACGGCAGCGGCGCGGTCACCTGCGCGGCGGATAAGGACACCGACACCGATACCAAGTACAGCGGGGCGAATTTCGCAACCTCTGGCCAGACTTGCCCCGCGGGTCAGGTGGTCACGGGGATCAGCGGCAGCGGTGCGGTGACCTGCGCGGCGGACAAGGACACCACTTACGGCGGTGGAAATTTCGCCTCGTCGAACCAGGCTTGCGGCACAGGCCAGGTGGTCACGGGCATCAACAGCAGCGGCGGCGTGACGTGCGCGGCCGACAAGGACACCGACACCAACACCACGTACAGCGGGGCGAATTTCGCAACGTCGAACCAGGCTTGCGGCGCTGGCCAGGTGGTCACAGGCATCAACAGCAGCGGCGGCGTGACGTGCGCGGCGGACAAAGACACCGATACCAACACCACGTACAGCGGAGCGAATTTCGCAACGTCCAACCAGGCTTGCGGCGCTGGCCAGGTGGTCACGGGCATCAGCAGCAGTGGCGCGGTCACGTGCGCGGCGGACAAGGACACGGACACCAACACCACGTACAGTGGAGCGAATTTCGCCACGTCCAACCAGGCTTGCGGCGCGGGCCAAGTCGTTACGGGCATCAATAGCAGCGGTGGCGTGAC
The DNA here is from genome assembly GCA_044347905.1 of Myxococcota bacterium. Classification (GTDB taxonomy): domain Bacteria; phylum Myxococcota_A; class UBA9042; order UBA9042; family UBA9042; genus SXRM01. The sequence continues at coordinate 8,522 of JBIKTV010000135.1, read as the reverse complement.
CTGCGCGGCGGACAAGGACACGAATGCGGGTGGTACGGTCACATCCATCGCCGCGGGGACGGGATTGACCGGCGGTACCATCACAACGTCAGGGACAATTGCTGCGGACACCAACTATTTGGCAACGTTGGGTACGTCGCAGACCATTACTGGGACCAAGACTTTTGTCGCCAACGCAGCCGCCTTTACCGGTACGCACGCCTACAATGGATCGAGTGCGACTTTCGCCATCAACCCGACCAAGTACGTGGTGTCCCAGACCAACGCCTACGGCTACCGCAGCACCAAGGCGATCGACACGACTACCCTCGCCGCCCTGTGCGGTGACGTCGACGGCTGCAATGTCACCATTGGCATGTACAATTGGGACGGCACGGGTGAAACGGCGGCGCGCGGGCCATACAAATTCTTCTACAATACCAGCAATAACCACTGGCGCATCAGCGATACGGACACTTCCGGCATCGACGGCAACGGCGGAACACAGCACGTATTGGTTTCCTGGTCCTGCTATTTTACCGACGCCACCTACGTCAGCGGCACGTCAAACAATGACACGACCATCGGCTTTGGCCTGCTCAACTGGACTGAGTATCCGGCGCTGACCACTGAGTGCCGCCTCATCTTTGAAGATTGATGATGGCGCGTCGCTTTATCCCATTGCATCTCATGGTATTGTCTCTGCTCAGCTGCGCCCGACAGGCCCCGCCAACGGCGCCGCAAGCCGGTGCGCTGACGGCGACTGCCGCGGTCCCAGCGGCGGCTGCGCGGATGGCGCCCCCAGAGGCGTTGGCCAATCCGGCGGTCCCGGCGGCATTGACATCGGACGAGAGGATCAAAGCCGGGCAGCTGATCCAAAAGGTCTACGTGGGCAGCCATGGCCCCCTGGAAGTCCGCGATATCGGCTTGGAATCTGGAGTGATTCGCGCGCGCGTGGTGCCGCAGTCGCCCAGCACCAAGGCCTTTGAGGTGCGCATCACCCGCGACCTGCGGCTGCTGTTTCCCGTCGCCCAAGACCCGAACGCCGTGCTTCAGGCCGCCGCGACCGACCGGGAGTTTGGCGCCTGCCTGCGGGCAAAGGGCCTGCGGGTCTACGGCGATCCCAGCCAGGGCCAGACCCAGCGGCAGATGGCGGAATTGGGCGCCTATGCCCAGCAGGTCCTGTTCAATTGCGCCGCAACGCCTGCGGATTGCAAGGTATTGGGCCAGACGAGCCTGCCCGTGGTGCAATTCGGTGTCCAGCGCGTCGCCTCGTTTGTGCCGCGGGCGGTGATTGGCCAGTGGACGGGCTGCAATCTGCCGGCGCAACCTGTTAAGCCCTAGTATTTTATCGAACGCAGCGCACGCGCATCGGCGTCGACACGTCCTCGACATCGCTGAAACCGTCCAGAAAATTCACATGCCAGTACTCGGTCTTGACCGCCGCGTGAACCGTGTTGCTCCAATAGCTCTTGGTCGGCGTGGAGGGGAAAGCGGCGTGATCCAGCGAGGGCTGTTCAACCGCTGTGTCGATGAGCGAGCGCAATTCGCGCACTTCTGGCAAGCGCCAACCGCCGCCGGCCAAGGTGAGGTTGGTGCAGTAGCCCATGGCCTGCATCAGGGTGCGCCCGCCCAAACCGTCTTCGCCGCCGCTGGTGTCGATGGCGCGCTGCCACGTGAGCTTGGTGGCGTTGTCGAGCACCGTGCCCTTGGCGGCGTCGACCACAAAGCGCTTGGAGAAGGTTGGGCTTTTGACCTGGCCGCGCACACAGCGCACCGGCCGCGCGTTGCTCATCAGCTCCACAGACTGATAGCCCATGGAAAAATCGACCCCCCAGGCCTCGCCGGGCGCGCCGGGGTTTTGCACCGAGGTCCAGTAGCGGTCAAGCGAGGTTTTGGGAAAGAGCGCGGGGGCGATGCTGGGCTTGCTGCGGCCAAAGTCGATGAGGCTGTCGAGCTCAGCGCGGGTGGGCAGGCGCCAATCGCTGTGACCGCCCAGCACCACGGTTTGGTCGCAATAGGCCCAAGCGGCAGCCCAATTCAGGGGGTCTTTTGAGGTGTCTTGCTGCCACTGCAGGCCGGTCAGGGAGTCGGATACCGTGCCGTCGCCGTCGTCTTTGAGGCCGATGGGCGTGGATGGGCCGTTGCCCCAGACGGGAAACTCCGCCGTGCAGACCAGGGTCGGCGAATTGCCGGCGTCGGCCTTCCAGGACAGGAAGCCGGGGCCGCAGTCCGCCACGCAGGTGCCTGATTTGCAGGCCAGAAATGACCCGCAGCTGCTTCCGTCATCGGCTTTGGCGTGGCTGCACTGGCCGCCCAGGCAGGTGTCGGCGGTGCACGGGTTGCCGTCTTCGCACTGGGCGGGGCCGCAGCCGCTGGTGGAGTCTGGGCCCAGGGTGTCGCCGCTGATGTCGATGGTCGCTGCGGAATCGGCGGCCGCGTCTCCGGCAAATTGGCTGGCTTCTGGAACGGTTTGGGTGCAGGCGCTGGCCAGCAGTGCGGTTAGAGCGAAGATCTTGATGCGCGGCAGAGCCATAGGTCGAGTCCTTGGCAGTCGGCAATGTCAGCCGTCCGCTGCCCACGGGGATCCTGCGCCGCGGCCTGGGCAGGGTCAAGCGCCGTCGTTGTCGGCCCGCGTTCAGCCGTCTTTACCATTGCGCACGAATAGACGGCCAGTTTTGGCCACAGGTGACACGGGCGTGACGGGGCATTGCCGGCATCTGCCTAGACTTCGTTCCGCACGCCATGGCGCTGTGTGTCTGTCCTGACCTCTACAGCGCGAGCGTGTGCCGGGAAGCATCGTCTTCCGCCGCAGGAGTTGCGCTATGTCTGAATTGCATCACAGATCTCTCTTTGCCCGCCTGGGCTTTGTCGCTGTCGGGCTGGCGGTGGCCTTGGCCGGTTGCGGCGACAACGCGACCAGCGCCGGCAATACCGGGGGCGGTGACGCGGCGACCGTGGACACCGATGGCTTTGCCGGCATCGATGGCGGCGACGCCGCCGGGGCCGACACGTTGCCGACCGACGGGACGAGCGGCGATGTCGCAGACGATGTGGCAAAGTGCGCAGTTCCAAGCGATTGTCCGGCGGCGACGGCGATCTGCCAGGTCGCCGTGTGTGTTCAGGCCAAGTGCGGCTTTGCGGTGGCCCCCGATGGCTCGACGTGCAGCGATGGCGACGCGTGTACGAGCGGCGATGTCTGCAAGCAAGGCAGCTGCAGTGTGGGCAGTGCGGTCGACTGCGACGACAAAAACGTTTGCACCAAGGACACCTGCGTCAAGGAGAGCGGCTGCAGTCACGTGGGCCAAGACGGCGCCTGCGATGACGGCAATGCCTGCACCACCGGCGACGTGTGCAAGGACCAACAGTGCGCCGCAGGTTCAGCAGCGGCTTGTGACGACCAGAATCCTTGTACCGCCGACATTTGCGACCCCAAGAAAGGCTGTAGCGCCCTGCCGATTTCCGCCGCGTGCGAGGATGGCAACGCCTGCACCCTGGGCGACACGTGCAAAGACGGCGCCTGCGTCTCCGGCCCCGGCGCCACCTGTGACGATAAAAACCCATGCACCACGGATACATGTGACCTGGCCGGCGGCTGCACGGCCACGGCGGATGACAAGCTGCCGTGCTCCGACGCCAACAATTGCACCGTGGGCGATGCGTGCGTGGCCGGCGCCTGCCTGCCCGGCGCGGTGACCAGCTGCGACGACGCCAACCCCTGCACCACCGACAGCTGCCAGCCGACCACCGGCTGTGAGCAATTGGTCAACGGCTTGGGGTGCAACGACGGCGATGTCTGCACGTTTGGCGACCTGTGCAAAGCCGGCAGCTGCATCCCGGGCACGCCGCAGCTGTGCAGCGATGGCAACCCGTGCACCGACGACAGCTGCGACCCGCTCAAGGGCTGCGCTTACACCAACAACACCGCGGCATGCGACGACTACAACGGCTGCACCGAGGGCGACACCTGCAACAACGGTGTGTGCAAGCCGCTCAAGCCCAGCCCGTGCGACGATCAGGATCCCTGCACCACTGAGACGTGCGATTCCGCAGGCGGCTGCAAGTCGGCGGCCAACACCGCGCCGTGCAGCGACGGCAACTTGTGCACCTTGGGCGACACCTGCAGCACCGGCGCCTGCAAGCCCGGCGCGACGGCGACCTGCAACGACGGCAACCCCTGCACCGATGACAGCTGTAACCCGGCTAAAGGCTGTGCATTTGTCGCCAACGCCGCCTTGTGTACCGACAACAATGCGTGCACCGTGGGCGACAAGTGCCAAGAGGCCCAGTGCCTCCCCGGCAGCGCCACGGGCTGCGACGACAACAACGCTTGCACCACCGACGCGTGCGCACCGGCCAAGGGCTGCGCCCACACGGCCAATGCGCTGACCTGCGACGACGGCAATTCCTGTACCCAGGGCGATAGTTGTGTGGCGTCGGTATGCCAGCCCGGCAAGTCCGTGCCGTGCAGCGACGGCAATAGCTGCACCGATGACAGCTGTGACCCGGTCAAGGGCTGCACCTTTGCGGCCAACAGCGCGCCGTGCAGTGACAGCAATCTCTGCACCGAGTCCGACCTGTGCGACGGCGGCAAGTGCGCGCCCGGCAAAGCAAAAACCTGCAATGACGCCAACCCCTGCACCGACGACGCCTGCGCCCCGGGCGTGGGTTGCGTCTACACGGTCAACGCGGTGGCGTGCGACGACGGCGATGCTTGCCTCATCGCCGACCAGTGCAAAGACGGCAAATGCGCCGGCACCCAGGCGATCACTTGCAGCGACGGCAATGTCTGCACCGACGACAGCTGCGACAAGGCCAAGGGCTGCGTTTTTGCCAACAACGGCGCCAACTGCAGCGACGGCAATGTCTGCACGGCGGACGACAGCTGTGCGGGTGGCAAGTGCGTCCCCGGCGACCCCGTGGTGTGCGACGACGAGAACCCGTGCACCAGCGACGCGTGCGATGCCCAGACCGGCTGCGTGACCCTGGCCAACCAGCTGGCGTGCAGTGACGGCGATGCGTGTACCGTGGGCGACAAGTGCGCCGACAAGGTCTGCGTGGGCGGGGCAGCGCCGCAGTGCAGCGACGGCAATCCGTGCACCAGCGACAGCTGCGACAAGGTCAAGGGCTGTGTGAGCGCGGTCAACACCGCAGACTGCACCGACGCCAATGAGTGCACCGTGGGCGACAAGTGCAGCCAAGGCGTGTGCATGCCCGGCGCCGGCACCGACTGCGACGACAACAACGCCTGCACCACCGATAGCTGTAAGGCCAATGGCGGCTGCCAGAACGCGGCCAACTCGCTGCCGTGCGACGATGCCAACCCGTGCACCACGGGCGACCAGTGCAAGGGCAAGTCGTGCGAGCCGGGCAAACCGGTCAGCTGCGACGACGGCAATCCGTGCACCGATGACGCGTGCGAGGCCGCAAAGGGCTGCGTCAAGAGCTTCAACACGGCCAAGTGCGACGACGCCAACGGCTGCACCACCGGCGACACCTGCAAGCTCGGTATCTGCACCCCCGCGGGCCCAAGCGAGTGCGACGACGGCAACCCCTGCACCACGGAGACCTGTGATCCCGCGACGGGCGAGTGCAAATCGGCGGCGAATCAAGCGCCGTGCTCGGACGGCTCGGTCTGCACCGTGGGGGACGTGTGCGCGGACGGCGACTGTCAGCCCGGCAAAGAGCAGAATTGCGACGACAAGAACCCGTGCACGGACGACAGCTGCGACGGCGAAACGGGCTGTGCGACGCTGGCCAACACCGCCACCTGCACCGATCAGAACGCCTGCACCGGCCAAGACCAGTGCGCCGAAGGCGAGTGCCTGCCGGGCGATGTCACCAGCTGCGACGACGGCAATTCCTGCACCAACGACAGCTGCGACCCCAAGAAGGGCTGCCAGTACGTCAACAACACCGCCAGCTGCAGCGACGGTTCGCTCTGTTCGGGCGCCGATGTGTGCAAGAACGGCAGCTGTGTCGCCGGAGCGGAGATCGCCTGTAACGACGGCAATCCGTGCACGGACGACGCATGCGACCCGGCTGAGGGCTGTGAATTTGCTAACAATACCGCGGACTGCAATGACAACAACGGCTGCACGGGCAGTGACGCCTGCAACGGCGGCAAGTGCGTGGGTGGCACCGGCTGCAGCAGCGATGCGGTGTGTACGCCGGGCGCGCAGTCGGTGTCGTGCAAGTGCAAGGCCGGCTTTAGCGGCGACGGGTTTGCCTGCACCGACGTCAACGAGTGCCAGACCAACAACGGCGGCTGTGGCAGCAACGGCGCTTGCACCAACACGGTGGGGTCATTTACCTGTGGTTGCAACAGTGGTTACGGCAACTGCGACGCGAGCTTGGCCAATGGCTGCGAGGTTGCGCTGGCCAGCAACAGCAGCCACTGCGGCCAGTGCGGCAACGTCTGCGGCGCGGGCAAGATCTGCGCCAACAGCCAGTGCGTCTCGCAGGGCGGCTGCGCCGATGGCAGTGAAGACCAGGTGTTTAGCAGCGCCACGATGGTCGGCTGCAACGGTTCGTACACCAAGAGCAACTTTGAGACGGCCTGCGGCTCTGGCTGGCACCCGGCCAACCCCAATGAGTACTTTACCTATGGCGGCAAGACGGTTTCTCCCACGGCCGAGCGCTGGGTCGACACGGCTTGGGACGCCAGCGGCAAGGACGTCTCGCTCAAGAACTGGAACGGCTATTACGACTGCAGCAATGGGGCCGGCTGGAACGGCGTGTGCAGCAATGGGGATTGCACTTGGCTGTCGACCACGGAGCAGTGCTACTTGACCTTTGTCGATGCCGACTACGGCCTGAGCTACGGCTGCCACTGCCGAGGCGGCAACCCCAACAGCACCGGCCGCGGCGTGATTTGCGTCAACGACACCAAGACCTTGCCGCGCAGCGGCTGCATCGACCCCGGGGGCGACAAGCTGATCATGGTCGCCGACCTGAATGCCTGCCTCAAAGCCAAGGGCGCGGCGTTCTACAATGTGCAGTGGATCGAAGTCGCCTACGGCAACACTTCGTACCTGGACAATGTCTGCAAGGCCATGGGCTACAGCAGCTATTCGTCCCCGCACGGCGGCGATCAGTGCAACAACAGCGCCAATATGTATCCGTCGCACTGCAGTCAGGGATGGTTGGGGAACGCATGCTTCAACGGCTGCGGCAACACCAACTACGACGGGTTCTACTGCAATTGAGCGCCGGCGAGGGGTGATCGACCCCCCAAGGTGCTGAGAACCGCGCGGCGGTGGCCAAGACACGGCAGGGGCGTTACCCTTGGCCCTGCGGTCTTGGTCGCCGTCGCGAGCCTCTGATGAATCGAACTCTGCGGCGGGCATTGGCGCTGGTGGTCTTTGGCGTGGCGCTGGTGCTGGCCGGCTTGGCGATTGCGCGGTCGCCCTCTGAGCCGTTGGCGCCCCTGCGCGGGCAGGTGATTGGCATTAGCGACGGCGACACGCTGACCGTGCTCGTGGACCAGAGGCCGGTCAAGGTGCGGCTCTGGGGCATCGACGCGCCGGAAAAAGCCCAGGCGTTTGGCGCAAAATCGAAGGCGAGCCTGGCGGAGATGGCCTTTGGCAAAGAGGCGCTGGTGGAGGTGCGCGACCTGGACCGCTACGGCCGCAGCGTGGGCTGGGTGACGGTGGCGGGGCGGCCGGTCAATCTGCTGCTGGTGCAGCAAGGGCTCGCGTGGTGGTACCAGCAGTTTGCCCGCCGGGATACGCAGCTGCGCGATGCTGAAGCCAAGGCCCGGGCCGGGCGCGTGGGGCTATGGGCCGACGAAAATCCCCAACCGCCTTGGGAATTCCGCAAGGAACGGCGCAATCGCTAGCGGTCAGGGCTGGAAAGCCGCCGGCGCAGGGCGACCACCGCTAGACCCAGGGCGATGAGCCAAGCCATGGGATGGATGGCAGAAGTCAGGCCGACACGCGAGGCACTGCAGCCGTCATCGGACGAGCTCGCTGGCTTGGCCGTGCCGCCGGTCGCGGTGTCGGCGCCGACGCTGGCATCGGTGCCGTCGGCTGTGTCGCTGTCACTGCCTGCGTCGACCGGTGGCTGGCTTGGGCAGGTGACGCTCAAATCACCCGCCAAATCCGGGGCATCATTGGCTTCGCCGGCGATGTGGATGCGCAATTCAACGTGGTGGAGACCGGGTTGCAGCCCGGCGTCGGCCGAGCTGGGCACCGTGGCGCATGCGACGTGAAAAGCGTGGATGGTCCGGCCCTTGGGCTGATAGGCCGGTGCCTCGCCCGCCAGCGGCAGGTCGCCGTACGCGGAATTGGCCCAGGATGCGCCGTCGATGCGGACTTCTGCGCGCGCCAGAGCCCGCCACGGGGCGAATTCGCCGACGGCGGCGAAGTCAATGCTGCCGCGGGCGGCCAGAATCGCCTCTGTGCAGCTGCCGGTAGTCGTCCACACGGACACGAGTTCCACAGGCAGGGCAGCCAGTTGCAGCGTGCCAAGCGAAGCGGGCAGCGGCGCCACGGGGCCGGTGGTGAAGGTCACGTCGGTCGGCGGCTCGATGCTGCCGCTCG
>JBIKTV010000555.1:0-3801 GCA_044347905.1 Myxococcota bacterium | reverse complement strand
CGGCGGGCGCTAGGGCGGGTATTTGGCGGGGTGACCCTCACAGAACCTGCGGATGAGACAAGCGAAACCCGCTAGGTCACGGCCATCATCGCCGCGGTGGCTGGAGTGGGGCAGCCCGCTGTTTTCTCTGACCTGCCGCTAGGCCTCGCCGTGGCTGGGCTTGCGACCGGCCTGGGTCCAGACCACCACGCCCGCCGCTTGGGCTTCTTCACCCAGGGCCGTCTGCAGGTGGGCAAGGCTGATCGCCGCGGCGCCCTCTGCCAAGCTGTGCCCCGCCGCCCGGGCCACGGCGTTGCGCAGTCGGCCGCCGCTAAGCGCGTAAGCCCCCGCCAGGGCTTCAAGATCGACATCCGCGGCGCAGACCAGCTTGGCCCGCAGCAAGAAGGCCTGCAGCAGCCGCACCCGCTGCACGGGCCCGGGCTCGCTCAAGGTCATGCGGGTGTGCACAGCGCGAAGCGCCGCCGGGTCCAGGGCGCCGACACTGCGGGTGGTCCAGACCAGCGGGCCGTCGTGTTCGTCCAGCAGCGCCAGCAGATCGTCCAGCTCCAGAGCGCTGTGGCGATCGCCGCCCTGGGCCGGCTCCTGGCCGCGCCGACCGAGCAAGGTCTCCGCGTCGTCGATGAGGAGCAGCGCGCCAGTTTCTGCGCCGCGCCGGACCAGATCGCGCACCCGCAGCAGCGGCGGCTGGCCGGGCAGACTGTCGCGAAAACGCAGCAGCGGCAAGCCCAATTCCGCGGCCATCGCGTGGGCGGCCAGACTTTTGCCCGTGCCCGCGGCGCCGTCGATCAGCACCACCAGGGCGCGCTGCAGACCCCGGGCATTTTGCAGCCCCAGGCGCTGGCGGGCGCGCACGGTGCGCAGCAAGTCCCCCATGCGCTCTGACAATTCACCAGGGAGCACAAGGTCTTCTAGGCCACTCGCTTGGGTCGGACAGGCAGAGATGGTCAGCGCCGCGGCCTCCGCCATCCCCCGCGCGGCGGCGTGGAGGTGATCGCTGGTGATTTGCGGCGGCGGCGACGCGAGGGCCATCTGCACGGCGAGGCGCACAGCCCTGGCAATGCTGGCGCCAGGCATGGGATAACTGCGCGCCAAGTCAGGCAAATCTACCTCGCCCTGCAGGGGCAGGTCGGCCACCAGGTGCTGCTCCCACAGCCATTCTCGCTCGGCCGGACTGGGCCAGCGCAGCGCCACGTGGGCCTGCAACACCCCAACGAGCGACGCCGGCAAGCCATTGAGATCCCGGCAGGTCAGCACCACGGGGCAAGGCAGCCCCGGCAGCCACTCCGCCAGCGCCGCCGCCCCGGGCTGACCTGGGCCCAGCCAACGCTCCGCGCCGTCCATTAGCAACATCGCGCCGTGATAAGTGATTTCTGCGCTGATGGCCCCTAGGTCGGGCAGCCCGTCGGTGGTTTTGCGCATCCGCACCACCGGCCGGCCCAGGGCTAGGCCCAGCGCCCGCGCCAATGCCGTGCGCCCAGTGCCCTGCGGACCGCTGATCGCCGCCAGACAGCCGGCCGGAGCCGCCGCGCTCGCCAGCCAGCCCGCCAGCGCTGGGGCCAAAGTCGGATGGTCCGCCAGGGCTTGGCCCTGCCCTAGCGCGGCGATCAGCCGCTCCCCAGCCCCGGCAGGCAGCACCAGCTGATCGAGCGTCAGGCCGCCGCTGAGGCGTTCGGTCAGGGCCTGGGGGTTCGCGTCCGCGTGCGTGGTCATGGGATCCTCCAGCGGCAGGCTGCGACCGGATCGGGCCGCTGTCAACGCCCTAGCGCGGTGCAGAGCCTTGACGCCAGGACTCAGCCTCCCTTACGTGGGGTTTCTGCCTGACCTCGGCCTTGGAGACCAGATGACCAGTGACCTTCGCCCCGACCGCCTGCCCGTTCTGCCCCTGCGCGATGTGGTGGTGTTCCCCCACATGGTGGTGCCGCTTTTTGTCGGCCGCGAGAAGTCGGTGGCGGCCCTAGAGGCGGCCTTTCAGCGCGCCGACCGCGACATCCTCATCGTCACCCAGACCAACGCCCGCACCAATGAGCCGGGCGACGCCGATCTGTTCCGCGTGGGCTGTATCGGCGTGGTCAAGAATATCCTGCGCCTGCCCGACGGCACGGTGAAGGTGCTGGTGGAAGGGCGGATGCGAGCGCAATTGACCAGTCTGGTTGAAGGGTTGCCGTACCTGGCCGCCGAAGTGACCGAGCTCGCGGGCGGCAAAGGCGAGACCGTGCCGGGCGAAGGCGAGCGCTTGCGCCAGGACGCCCGCGCGGCCTTTGAGGCGTACATCAAGATCAACCGCCGAATTCCGCAGGAGATCCTCTCTTCCGTGACGGCGCTAGAGGAGCCCGGCCAGCTCGCCGACACGATCGCCGCGCACATCGCCCTCAAGATCAACCAACGCCAAGAGCTTCTGGAAACGGCGGATCCCTATAGCCGTTTGGCCAAGCTGATTGCGATGTTGGAAGCCGAGTCCGAGCAGCTGTCGCAAGAGCAGCCGCAGCGCCGCCAAGCCAAGGCCGCAAGTGGCCAGACCCAAGCGGCCGAGAGCGCCGAGCAAGTCGACGAATTCAAGGCCGAGCTTGAAGAATTGGCCAAGCAGATCCAGGAAAAGGACCTGCCGGAGGAGGCGCGGACCAAGCTGGAGCGCGAGTTCAAAAAGCTCAAGGCGATGAACCCCATGAGCGCCGAGGCGGGGGTGGTGCGCACCTACCTCGATTGGGTCCTGGCCCTGCCGTGGAAAGAGGTCAGCGACGACAAGCTCGACGTCGTGGAGGCCAAGCGCGTGCTCGACGAGGACCACTACGGCCTGGACAAGCCCAAGGAGCGCATCCTGGAATACCTGGCGGTGCAGCAGCTGCGCGGCGAGGTGGGGCGCGGCCCAGTGCTGTGCCTCGTGGGGCCCCCGGGCGTGGGCAAAACCAGCCTTGCCAAGAGCGTGGCCCGGTCGTTGGGCCGGAAATTCATCCGCATTTCCCTGGGCGGCGTGCGCGACGAGGCCGAGATCCGCGGTCACCGCCGCACCTATGTGGGCGCCCTGCCCGGCAAGATCATCGCCTCGCTCAAGCGCGCCGGCACGAGCAACCCCGTGTTGCTGCTGGACGAAATCGACAAGATGAGCATGGACTTCCGCGGCGACCCCGCCTCTGCGCTGCTGGAAGTGCTGGACCCGGAGCAGAACGACACCTTTGTCGATCACTACATCGACCTGGACTACGACCTGTCCAAGGTGTTGTTCATCACCACCGCCAACAACCTGCAAGCGATTCCCTGGGCCCTGTCAGACCGCCTGGAGATCCTGGAGCTGGGCGGCTACACGGAGCACGACAAGCTGCAGATCGCCAAGCAGTACCTGATCCGCCGCCAACTGGACGAGACGGGGATGGCCAAGGCCGCCGACGTGAGCTTTAGCGACGACGCCATCGAGACGCTGATCCGCAGCTACACCCGCGAGGCCGGCGTGCGCACCCTGGAGCGCCAGGTCGGCGCGGTGTGCCGCAAGCTCGCGACCCGCCACCTGTCTACGGGCAAGGCCAAGGCCAAAAAGGGCAGCAAGAAGGTCAAGTACGACGTGACCGGGCCACAAGTGATCGAGTTGTTGGGGCCGGAGAAGTTCAGGAAGCAAGGCGCTGAGATGCAGGACCGCGTCGGCGTGGCCAATGGCTTGGCGGTGACCGCGGTGGGCGGCGACTTGCTGCTCGTCGAAGTCAGCCTGGTGCCCGGCAAGGGCCGCATGACCGTGACCGGCAAGCTCGGCGACGTGATGAAGGAGTCGGTCGAAGCGGCGATGACCTACGTGCGCTCGCGCGCGCACTTGCT
>JBIKTV010000554.1:0-3810 GCA_044347905.1 Myxococcota bacterium | reverse complement strand
CCCGGCAGCGCTTGGTGGGTGCATTGGCCACTGGCCTTGTCGCAGCCGTCCTGGGTGCAGGGATTCTTGTCGTCGCAGTCTTCAGCGTCCTTGGCGGTGCCTTTGCACTTGCCGCCCGAGCACTTGTCAAAGTCGGTGCAGCCGTTGCCGTCGTCGCACTTGCCGGTGTTGTCCAGGTAGCCGCAGCCGGTCTTGGGGTCGCAACTGTCGGTGGTGCAGGCGTTGCCGTCGTCGCAGCTCAGCGGTTTGCCGCCGCACTGGCCGCTGGCGCAGCTGTCCGCTTCAGTGCACAAGTTACCGTCATTGCAGGCGACTTCGGCAGCCTGGTGGGCGCAACTGCCGGTCTCTGGCGCACAGCTGTCCACCGTACAGGGGTTGCTGTCGTCGCACGACTTGGCCTTGCCGCCGGCGCAGCTGCCCGCATCGCAAGCGTCGCCCAGGCTGCAGCTGTTGCCGTCGCTGCACTGCACCGCGTTGGGGCTGTGGGCGCAGCCGCTCTTGGGCGCGCAGGTGTCGTCGGTGCACGGATTGGCATCGTCGCAATTCTCTTCTACGCCTGAGCAATTGCCGCCTTTGCAGCTGTCCGTAATGGTGCACAGGTTGCCGTCGTCGCAGCTGGCCGCGGCCGGGGTGTGCTGGCAGCCCTGCTTGGGGTCGCAACTGTCGGTCGTGCAAGGGTTGTTGTCGTCGCAGCTGCTGGGCCCACCCGTGCACGCGCCGCCCTTGCAGCCGTCGGGGCCGGTGCAGGCATTGCCGTCGTCGCACGCGTCCGTCTCTGGGCAGGTGGCGGTGCAAGCGCCCTTGCCGTCGGCACCCGCGCCGCAGTGGCCTGAATCGCAGTCGACGTGGGCTGAGCAGGGGCAGTTCGCCGCGCCGGGGCAATCGCTCGAAGTGGCGTCGCCCGCCGCGTCGACATCGCCGCCATCCTGCTGATCAGCTTGAATATCAACACCATCCGTCGCGTCAGTGGTTTCGTCGACCGCGGCGTCGGTTCCAGCCGTGTCTGCGATGTCGCCGCCGGCAGTGTCTGTTCCCGCCGTGTCTGCAGGGGTGGTCGCGTCGGTGCCCGTCCCGGTGTCCAGCTGCGCATCGGCGGTGGTCTGGCCATCAGCCGCAGCCTCTTCGCCCAGGATGGTCGCGTCTTCGCCGCAGCCGGAGGCCACCAGGGTCAAGATCACCGCGGCCAGCACCGCCAGTGCACTGCCACGCCCCAATCGAGAATTGCCTTTGCGCATCATAGCCTCCCCGTCCCTGGGCGCGAAACAGCTGAGGCGGCCGCCACCAGCCAACGCCGGCCCTGGGATCAGACCGGCCATTTTTGCACGATTTGGTAAAAGACGCGAGAGGATCTGTCAACGCCGTGGCGGCGGGTCAGCAGCTCGACCCGTGCTGGCCGTGGGTATGCCGCAGCGCCCTGCCCGTGTGGCTCGCCTCCACCTGCTGCACCCGCTCTGGCGGACCCTGGGCGACGATCTGCCCGCCGCCATGGCCGCCTTCTGGGCCCAGGTCGACCACCCAGTCGGCGGCGCGCACCACGTCGAGCTGGTGTTCGACCACCAACACGGTGTTGCCGCGGTCGACCAGCCGCTGCAACACCGCCAGGAGCTTGGCGATGTCGTCAAAGTGGAGCCCGGTGGTCGGTTCATCCAGCACGTACAGGGTCTTGCCCGTGGCCGGCCGCGCCAACTCGCGCGAGAGCTTGACCCGCTGGGCCTCACCGCCGGACAGCGTTGTCGCCGGCTGCCCCAGGGCCATGTAGCCCAGCCCGACCTCTTGCAGCGTGTTGAGCACCTTGCGGATCTGCGGATAGGCGCTGAACAATTCCGCGGCGTCGTCCACGGTCATCTCCAGCACATCGGCGATCGATTTGCCCTTGAACAACACCGCCAGCGTCGCCTCGTTAAAGCGCCGGCCGCGGCACAATTCGCACGGCACGTAGACGTCCGCCAAGAAGTGCATCTCGATCTGCAAAACCCCGTCCCCGCTGCAGTTTTCGCAGCGACCGCCCTTGACGTTGAACGAGAAACGCCCCTGGTTATAGCCGGCGGTCTTGGCCTCTGGCAGCTCGGCAAACACCCCGCGGATCAGGTCCCACAGCTTGGTGTAAGTGGCCGGATTGGAGCGCGGCGTGCGGCCAATGGGCTGCTGGTCTACTTCAATCAGCTTGTCAAACTGCTGCCACCCCTTGACTTCACTGCACAAATGCCAGCCTGAGCGGCTGCGGTCCAGCGCTGCCCGCACGTTGGGCAACAGCACGTGGTGGATCAGCGTCGACTTGCCCGCGCCCGACACCCCCGTCACCGCCACCAGACAGCCCGTGGGCAAGCGCGCATCCAGGCCGCGCAAGTTGTGGCTGGTGGCCCCCAGCACCTCTAGCCAACCTTGGGGCTGGCGGCGCTTGGCCGGCACGTCCATCTTGAGGCGCCCGCTGAGGTAACCACCTGTCCGCGAAGCAGGATCGGCCATCACTTGCGCTGGCGTGCCCTGGGCCACCACCGTGCCGCCCAGCCGACCCGCGCCGGGGCCAAAATCCACCAGGTAGTCGGCGGCCAGGAGCGTGTCCTCGTCGTGCTCGACCACCAGGACCGTGTTGCCCAAGTCCCTCAGATGCAACAGGGTTTGCACTAGCCGCTGGCTGTCGCGCGGGTGCAGGCCGATCGACGGTTCATCCAGGATGTACAGCACCCCCGTCAGCTCCGATCCCACCTGGCTCGCCAGGCGAATGCGCTGGGCCTCGCCGCCCGACAGCGTCGCCGAACCGCGGTCCAAGGTCAGGTAGCCCAGGCCCACCTGCTCCAAAAACTCCAGGCGGCTGCGGATTTCCTTCTGCACCTCTTGGGCGATCTTGGCCTGGTTGCCCTCCAACGGCATCGCGCCGATCCACTCGCGCGCCTCGCGAATCGGCTGGGCGCACACCTCGCTCAGCGACCGACCGGCGACCTTGACGCCCCGCGAATCCGCGCGCAGCCGCAGGCCATGGCAGTCGGGGCAGTCGGCTTGCACAAAGAAATTCTGGTAGAATTCGCGCTGCCCATCGCTCTTGGTCTCGCGCCAGCGCCGCTGCAGCTGCGGAATCACCCCTTCATAGCGGCTGTTGAACGTCCCGGCGCTGTTGCTGCCCTGCCAGGCCACGGCAAAGCGGCCCTCTGCGCCGTAGAGCACCACTTCTCGCTCGCGGTCGCTGAGGTCGCGCCAGGGCTTGTCGAGCTCAATGCCCAGGGATTCGGCCACGCCTTCCAGGATCTTGAACGTCCAACCACCTAGCTCAACAGCACTTTTCCACGGCGCCACCGCACCACTGCGCAGACTCAGCGCCGCGTCCGGGATCACCCGCTGGGGATCGACCTGCATGGCAAAGCCCAGGCCCTTGCACTCCTCGCAGGCGCCCACGGGCGAGTTGAACGAGAAGGTCAACGGCGACAGCTCGGCAAAACTGCGCTGGCACGTGTCGCAATAGCGGGCTTCGCTAAAGGTTTTTTCTGCCCAGGCCCCGGGAGGCACCGCGCCAGACACCGCCACGCTGCACTTGCCCTCGCCGCGCTTGAGGGCCTGCTCGACACTGTCAAACAGCCGCCGGGCCTCTTCGCTGCGCACGACCGCGCGATCCACCACCAGGTCGATGTCGTGTTTCTTCTGCTTGTCCAGCGACATGCCCGCGGCGATCTCCACCACTTCGCCGCCGATGCGCGCCCGCACAAAGCCCGCGCTCAGGGCCTCGGCCAGCTCGTCTTTAAACGTGCCTTTGCGCTGCCGGGCCAGCGGCGCCAGCACCAGCACCCGCGTGCCCTCGGGCAGCGCCATGATCTCGCG
>JBIKTV010000553.1:0-3817 GCA_044347905.1 Myxococcota bacterium | reverse complement strand
TCGGCCGCCAGTGGGCCAGGAGAGCCGCTGCCCGGCCCAGCGCCGGCCTGCGCAGTTGGCTCCGCCGCGCGCACGGGTTCCGCGCGGACCACTTCCGTTCCGCCCCAGCGCCACACGGCAAACGCCGCCAGCGCCGCCGCCAGTGCCGCGAGGGCCGAAGCCGCCCGCAGAGCCGCCCGTTCATGTGCCATGGTTCACCTGTATTTAGGGCCCGTGTAAAGATAACTTGACAAGACCTCTCGCGGAGCGGTGCGACGAACCCGATAGGGGGCGCGTACTTGCGACCCACCCAGCAGGCACATGGGACCGGGGAAAATCGACTAGATTTTTCACGGGCCCTCACGCGGTGTGCCTGGAGTCCCGCGCGCGTCTAACTCAACACGGCGGGCTACACGGCTATTCCGGCGCGGGTGAGGATCCCAAAGGGCGGACAGGTCTCGCCGGCCGCTTAGGCCTGCAGCTGCGCCAGGGCCCGCATGGCCGCAAGGATGCCATCTGGCTGCGGAATGCTGTGCTTCTCATAGCCCCAGGCCAGGCCTACCCCGGGCACGTCCAGGCCCGCCACCAGCTTGGGCGGGGCGAGGAGGTCGTAAAAGCACTCGTCGGTCACGCGGCGGATCACGTGCTCGCCAAAATTGGTGATCTCCGTATCCTCGTTGACCACGATCAGCCGGCCGGTCTTGCGCACCGACTCAAATACCGTTGTCTCATCAAAGGGGTACAGCGTGCGCAGGTCGATGACCTCGGCCGCGATGCCTTCGCCGCGCAGTTGGTCGGCGGCGTGGTTGCACACGCCCAGCAGTCGACCGTAGCTGACCACGGTCAAATCCGCGCCAGGTCTGGTGATTTTGGCCTCGCCGATCGGCACGCGGTAGTCCTGCACCTCGGGCCAACGCGGTTCCCAGTGGCTGCGATCGCCCACCGGGGCGTCGATCATCTGGTGCAGCAGCCGTTCGTCGTGGGGCGCACCGGGGATCGGCTCCTCGCCCTTGACGCGCATCAGGCCCTTGGGGGCCATAAACAGCACCGGGTTGGGGTCGGCAATGGCCGAAAGCATCAAGCCGTACGCGTCCTTGGCGTTGGAGGGGATGACGATCTTCCAACCCTGGATGTGCGTCGCCATGCTCTCAAAGCTGTGGGAGTGGTACATGGAGCCGTGGATGCCCGCGCCCACCGGGGTCATCAGCACCATGGGCACGTGGTATTCGCCCGCGCTGGACCAGTGGGCGTTGCCACACAACTTCATCAAATCAATGACGTTGTAGATGTAGTCGCAGAACTGGATCTCTGCGATCGGCTTGCCGCCGGCGTAAGCGATGCCCAGGGCCGCGGCAACGATTCCGCGCTCGTCGAGCGGAGAATTCCAGGCGGTCTTCAGGCCTTGGGTGCAAGTGAACACGCCGCCAAGAGGCGCGCCGACGTCTTCGCCAAAAATATCCGTGACTCCAAGGTGTTCCTCGCCGTAGTGCAAGGCCAACCGAATCGCCTGGGCCAAAGTCGCCATGGATGCTCCCAATAACCGCCGGAGGTACTCGCTATCAGCTCAGAAAATGGGCGATCGATACCGTCTAGTTGCCCGCGGGTCCCTGCCAGAAGACGTGTTGCAGCACGTGCTCTTCGTCGGGCATGGGTTCCTCAATCACCTGGTGCAGCGCGTCATTGAGGTGGTCGTGCCAACGGTCCCAAACAGCCTTGATCTCGGCGGCCGTGGCGAGATTCTCCCGCTGCAGGCGCTCCTCATACAGCCGCAGGCAATCCGGCTCGTCCAGCAAGCTCGCCCCAGAAGACGACGAGTGCCCGTACAGCCGGCTGACATTCCCTTGCAGGATAAACGGCTTGCGCTCATGGCGCACGTACTCCATCGCTTCAACCAGCGCGTGCCAGCTGGCGATGGGGTCGTTGCCGTCGACCACGGCGTTGCGAATGCCAAACCCATCGCCGCGGCGGTTGAGCTCGCGGAAATTCTGCACGGATTCCGAGCGGGTAGAGATGCCGTAACCGTTGTGGGCGATCAGCATCAGCACGGGCAGCTCTTGGCCAGGCCGGGTCGACCAGTTCATGCCCACGTAAAAATCGCCTTCGGCCGAGCCCGCATCGCCGCCGGTGACAATCGAAATCCCCACCCCGCCGTGGCGCCGCTGCATCAGCGCTGTGCCCGGGGCCACCGCGTACTGCGTCTCGATGGTCGGGGTCACGGGCACGATATTCCAGGGCTTGATCGCAAAGTGATTAACAAAATTGCGGCCCTTGCTGTAAGGGTCGGTGGCCGTGGAGCGCATCTGTCGCAGCATGTCGATCGGCTCGGAGCCCATCGCCAGCACCGTGGGCGCGCTGCGGTAATGCAAGTGCAGGTAATCATAGGCCGGACCGTAGCCCTTGTGCACCAGCATGCCCAGCGGCACGCCAAAGCCCTCTTCGCCCGGCGAGCCGATCCAGAAATAGCCGTGGCCAGTCCGCATCATGCGGATCAGCACCTCTTCGCAAGCCCGCGACTTGACCATGAGGTCGTGCATCCGCAGCTTGGCGCTGTCGTCCAGCGCGGGCGGGGTCCAGCGAAGCGGTTCGGGCGAGCCAGGGAGGGCCATGGGCGGTACCTACAGTAGAGGTGGGCCCCAATCGGGGCGCGATAGATTATCACGGGCGCCGCGGCGGCGAAACAGCGCCTTGCAGCCAGCCGCCGACCCGCGCATCCTATCCCACCGTTTTCGCCGCCGTCCGTCGCGGCAGGGCAGGAGCAGCTTATGATCGCGCAGCCGTCATCCCTCGCAGTCGTCATCCTCGCCGCCGGCCTCGGCAAGCGCATGCAGAGCAGCCTGCCCAAGGTGCTCCACCCGGTGCTGGGCCAGCCGATGATCGGCCATGTCCTTGATGTAGCTGCACAATTGCAACCTCAGCGCATCGCCGTGGTCAGCGGTCACGGCCGCGATCAGGTGGAGGCCTTCGTCGCCGAGTGGAGCCGCCGCAACGCCTCTCTCTTGGCCCCTAGTGCCCTGCCCGTGTGCTGCGAGCAGCCGTTCCAAGGCGGTACCGGCCACGCGGTGGAATGCGCCAAGCCGGTTTGGCAAGGCGCGACTGACCGCCGCTACCCTGCGGGACTTGCTCCGGGTCCGCGAACAGCGACCGCTGTCCATGCTGGTGGGCGAACTGGCCGATCCCACGGGCTATGGTCGGGTGATTCTCCAAGCGGATCAAAGCATTGAGCGGGTCGTGGAGCACAAAGACGCCAGCGAAGCCGAGCGGGCGGTGCGGACGATCAACGCCGGGATGATGGCGCTGGACGCGGCCTTTCTGGCCCAGGGCCTGCCCAAGATCGACACCAACAACGCCCAGGGCGAGCGCTATCTGCCCGACCTGGTGGCCCAAGCGACCGCCGCCGGCACCCCGGGCATCGCCCACGTCCTGGCCGATCATCGCGAGATTCAAGGCGTCAACAACCGCGCTGAGCTGGCTTTGGCCACGGAGATTCTGCGCGATCGCGTCAATACCCAGTGGATGATCGCGGGGGTGACGCTGGAGGAGCCGGCCACCACGCTCATTGAGACGGGCGCGGTGCTGCAGGCCGATGTGCGCCTGGGCGGCGGCGTAGAACTGCGCGGAAAGACCACGGTTGCCCGCGGTGTCGTCATTGAGCGCGGCTGCGTGATCAGCGACACCAGCGTCGGCGAAGCGGCCCATCTGCTGCCCTACACTGTGGCGAGCGAGGCGATCATCGGCCCGCTGGCCCACGTGGGGCCTTTTGCCCACTTGCGGCCCGGCACCGTGCTCGACGCCAAGGTCAAGGTCGGCAACTTTGTCGAGACCAAGAAGGCCCATTTGG
>JBIKTV010000009.1:0-34474 GCA_044347905.1 Myxococcota bacterium | reverse complement strand
TCGACGCACAACGCCGGGTCAAAGCTCGGCCAGGGCTGAGCCGCCGCGGTGGGGGCGTTGCCCAGCTTCTCCCAAACTTCCTCTGCCAAATGCGGTGCATACGGGCTGAGCAACAGCGCCAGCGTCTCCAGGACCTGCCGCGGCACGGCCTCCATGCGCGTCAGCTCGTTGATCAGCGCCATCATCGCCGCCACCGCGGTGTTCATCCGCAGCCCGGCCGTGTCGTCGCCGACCTTGGCAATGGTTTTGTGCAGCAAGCGCAGGATCTTGTCGTCCGGCGCCTCTTCGCTCAGCGGCTTGTCGGTCAGCGCCCAAAGCCGCGAGAGAAAGCGCCGGGTGCCAAACAGCCCGTTGGTCGCCCACGGTTTGGTCGCCTCCAGCGGGCCCATGAACATCTCATAGAGCCGGAAAGCATCGGCGCCAAATTCCTTTAGCATATCATCTGGATTGACGACATTGCCCCGGGACTTGGACATCTTCTCGCCGTCTTCGCCCAAGATCATCCCTTGATTGACAAGGCGCTGAAACGGCTCAGCCGTAGGAACAACACCGCAATCATGCAGGACTTTATGCCAGAAGCGCGAATACAGCAGGTGCAGAACCGCGTGCTCGGCGCCGCCGACATACAGGTCGACCGGCAGCCAGTGCTGGAGCAGCTGCGGGTCGGCCAGAGCTTTGTCGTTGTGCGGGTCCAGGTAGCGCAGGTAATACCAGCACGACCCCGCCCACTGCGGCATGGTGTTGGTCTCGCGGGCAAACCAGCGGCCGCCTTGCTCAAAAAAGCGCCAGTCGTGGCACTTGGAGAGGGGCGGTTCGGCGTCGCCGGTGGGCTGAAAATCGTCGGTCTGCGGCAGAACCAGCGGCAATTCACTGGACTGAACCGCCAAGGGCACCGAGTAGAGGATGCGCCAAGAGCCCTGAGCGACCAGCGCCGCCACGTCGACCGGATTCAGCCCGGCTTCATCGAGCGGCGAGCCATCCACGGCACTAACGACCGGATAGTAAATCGGAATCGGCTCGCCCCAGTAGCGCTGACGGCTGAACACCCAATCGCGGAGCTTGTAGTTGACGCGCT
The DNA here is from genome assembly GCA_044347905.1 of Myxococcota bacterium. Lineage (GTDB taxonomy): Bacteria > Myxococcota_A > UBA9042 > UBA9042 > UBA9042 > SXRM01. Next base: position 33,399 of record JBIKTV010000009.1, on the reverse strand, counting down.
TTTCGCCCAACCCCCGGTCCGCCAGCCACGCGGTGATGCGCGCCTTGAAATTCGCCGTGGCCAGACCGGAGAATTCCGCGGAATTTATGGCGATTCCCTCGTCGACAAAGGCCTCCGCCGGCGCTTCGCTCCAGGCGCTGCCGTCCGCGGACACCACTTGCACCACAGGCAGGCCGTAGGTGCGGGCAAAGGCGAAGTCGCGCTCGTCGTGGGCGGGCACCGCCATGATCGCCCCGGTGCCGTAGCCGCCGAGCACGTAGTCGGCGACCCAAATGGGAACGAGCGCGCCATTGACCGGGTTCACCGCGTGGCGCCCGGTAAACACGCCGGTCTTGTCTTTGCCGCCATCCTGGCGATCGCGCTCGGACTTGCGCCGCGCGGCTTCACAGTAACTGTCGACCTGCGCGCGCTGTTCTGGCGTGACAAGCCGCTCCAGCAGGCCGTGCTCCGGCGCCAGCACCACGTAGGTCGCGCCAAACAGCGTGTCGGGACGAGTGGTGTAAACGCGAAGCTTTTCAGCAATTTCAGCGCCGGGCTCGATGGCGAAGTCGACCTCCGCGCCCTCCGATCGGCCGATCCAGTTGCGCTGCATGGCCTTGATCCCTTCGGGCCAGTCCAGGCTGTCGACCGAAGTCAGCAAATCCTCAGCGTACGCGGTGATTTTGAGCATCCACTGGCGCATCGGAATCCGCACAACTGGGTGCTGGCCGCGCTCGCTCTTGCCGTCGATGACCTCTTCATTGGCCAGCACGGTGCCCAGGGCCGGACACCAGTTGACCGGGATCTCCGCCTGGTAGGCCAGGCCTTTTTCAAACAATTTCAGGAAAATCCACTGGGTCCACTTGTAGTAGCTGGGGTCGGTGGTGTCGACTTCGCGATCCCAGTCATAGCTGAAGCCCAATGCCTGAATCTGCTTGCGAAACGTGTCAATGTTGCGCCGCGTGGTAACGCTTGGATGGGTGCCGGTCTGGATGGCATACTGCTCTGCGGGGAGGCCAAATGCGTCCCAACCCATGGGATGCATGACGTTATGCCCGCGCATCCGCAGGTAGCGGCAGTAGATGTCGGTGGCGGTGTAGCCCTCTGGATGGCCGACGTGAAGCCCAGCCCCTGAAGGATACGGAAACATATCAAGAATATAGGCCTTGGGCTTGCTGACATCGGTGGCGGTGGCAAAGGTCTTGTTCTTCAGCCAATACGCCTGCCATTTGGCCTCGATGCGGGCAAAATCATAGCGGCGCGGCTCATCTTCCGTGCGCACGTCAGCAGCGGCGGAGGGAGCGGACGGATTCTCAGCAGTCGACATGTTCGCCTCGCGGGGCCGGAAGAGAGGAGGCACCGGACGCGCAAGGTTGTGCCCCAGCGCGCAGGTTTCTGCAACCCCGCGCCCCGGCCAGAGCGCGGTTCCAGATCGGAGGTCCGTCGCATGCCGCGGCGCTGCCGGCCCCGGGAAGTCTCAGTTTCGCCCCGATGGCAAGTCCTCACGTGGGATATCCTGCGGGGCCGGAGCGCTTGCGGCCCACAAAGCAGGGGCGCGCTGGTCGCTAGGCGCTCCCGCCCAACTCCCTCTGCCACATGGCGATAAACTCGCCTGCCGTTGCATAGCGCGGCCAGGGCGGGCCGGGCCACAGGGGCTGCTGCGGCAGGCAGAGCGCCCCACCGGCGGCCAATTCCTCAGCGAGTTGGGCAAAAGCGCGGGCCATCGGGACAGCGGGCGCGAACTCTTCCAGCGCTGCGCGGCTCAAGTGCAGCCGCACGGCCTGTGCTGGATGCTGGCGGCTGGCGCGCGCGGTCACCACGTCGATCCAAATCTCGGGCTGCATATTGGGCCAGTCGCGGTGCTCCACCAAACCAACGGCGACCCCTTGGACCAGGTCGGTCGCCAAGCCCTCCCATTCGCCGTCCAGGAGGCATTGCAGGCCGCCGTCCGGGCCGCGCCGCAGACTCTGAGCCAGCCGAACCGCTGGAACGGGCCGGGCTATCGCACTAGCCGAGCGCAGCGCCGCCGCCTGGTCGGGCGAATACGCGATCGTGGGCTCCGCGCGCGGAGTCGCCTTGGCCGGCTCCAGAGGCGCCGCGGGCGAAGGCCTGGCCGCGACGGGAGCGATCACCGCTGGCAATGCGACCTCGCTGAGCGCGGGAGCCGCCTTCTGACCCGCAAGGCCGCTCGGTGAAGGGTTAGGCGCTGAACCGCCGATCAGTTCAGACAACAGGTCGTCTAACCCGGACGATGCAGCGGCGCCACCGCGCGGCGCCTCTTCTGCCTTGGTCGCGCCGCGGGCAAAGAGCGCAGCTGCCTGGGCGGGCATCGCCGCGGCGGCGGCTGGCGCCGCGGGCGCAACCGGCACAACAGCAGGCAAATCCTCAGCAAATAGCGCAGCCAGCGCCGGATCCTCCGCGCCGTCCAGGGTCTCTTCTACCTCATGGGTCGGCGGACCGTACTCGTCTTGCCGCGCCACCGCGGCGGACGGCGGCGGTACCCCGCGCCCTGGTTGGACTTCTGGCCCAAGCGACGGCCCAACGGGCACAGGGGCCGCAGCGGCGTCCAGCTGCGCCTTGCCCTGGGCCAGCCACTGGCGAAGCGCCTCGCCGGCGTCGCTCCGCAGGGCAAAGCCGACCGCCGCACCCGCCGGCAGCGCCAGCATTTCCGCCGTCAGTGCGCTGCGTTCCAAGCCAAACAGCGCCGCGCTGATCAAGCGCAACACCAGCCACCAGCCCACAAGGCTCCACATCGGCAGCTCCAGGGGCTCGGCTGCACCGGGTAGCCAATAGCTCTGACCTTCTGCGGACAACAGCACAGCCATGGCAGCCAATAGCGCGCTGACCAAGGCCGCGCCGCCCAGCCAAGGTTGCGCGGCCAGGCCGGACAGCAACCACCACGCCAGCGCAGGCAGCACGGCGCTTGCCGCCACGACAATCGCCAGATCGCGCCGACCGCGCCGACGTTCAAACGCGCCGCCGACCACCGCCGCCAACAGCCACGATCCGGCGATCAAGCTGAGGAGATCCGGGTACAACAGCGGCCCACTCAGCCAGCCCAGTGGCGAGCCCTCTCGGCTCACGCCCCAGCGCCTCAGCCCTGACTGGCTCACGGCGTCTCCGGCAGCCATGCAAAGCCGGTCAAACTGCGCGGTCGAGGTGCGCACGCGAATCGCCGTCCAGTGGTCGCGCTCAAGCCAATCGGAACAGGAATCTGGAAGCATTTCAATAGGATGACCGATCGCATACTGATGTAGCGCCGCGCGACTTTCGCCGATGGCCGTTTCCGGCAGCAGCCAAAGGCCGGCGGTGATCAACGCCAGAAAAGCCGCGAGCCAGCGGGCGGTAGGACTTGTGCCAGATGTCGGCGAGGGCAAAGGAATCAAAAGCGCATCCCGCCGGGCGATGCGGGGGATAGGCCCGGCGCGATGGAGAATAGCACGCTGGCCGGCCGCGAAAAGCCATCGGCGCCGATGAGGCTATGTCGGCTGAACATCAGCGCATTTTTCTGAATCTAGCGCGAGAGGCTATTGCTGAACGTAGTGCTCCAGGGCCCGCGGCGATGCCCACCGCTGGTAGAGCGCCCGCTCAAAGTCGTCGGCCTGGCGCAGCCGCGTCATTAGCAAGTCCAGCACGCCCATGTACTTTTGGCACCACGTCGACTCGATCATCCGCCCGTGGATGCTGCCCTGCTCGGTGTAGTTGTGCACGGGGCAGATGCCGCACCACGGCAGGTAGGCGCAGTCCGCGCAGCCCGGCTGGCCTTGCAGCGTCGAGGCCGTAGTCATGGCCCGCACCACTTCGCCGCTCAGCACCGCGCGGTACTCGTCCTTGGCTACGTGGCCGATGGCAAAGCAGTCGTCGCCGCTGCGGTCGACCATGCGCCCTTCATCGCAGGTGAACATCCGCCCGTCGTGGTTGTAGGCGATCTGGCCGATGCCCGCGCCGCAGGGACTGCGCAAATCCAAGAAATTGGGGTCGCGCCCGCCCAGGATCTTGGTAAACAACATCGCCGCGGTGCGCTCGACAAAGTCCGTGCCGTTGCGGTTCAGCTCCACCACATAGTCCAAGGCGCCGCGGTAAAATTCCAGGAAATCAGCGATGCTGTAGCCCAGCCGCTCCTTGGTAACCCCGGCAAAGCCAAAGGGATCCAGGTGGCGCAAGTAGATCGAGTGGCAGCCCAGCGCCGCGTACTCGTCGATCAGCGCCTTGGCGTGGGGCAGAGCCAGCTTTGTCACGGTCGGCAAAGCTTCTACCCGGTACAGCATCGGATCCAGGCCCATCTCGCGGTATTTGGCGTTGATCTTGCGGATCCACCCGACCGTCGCCGCGTAGGAATTGCCGTCGCGATAGACCCGCACCGCGTCGTGGATGGGCTGGGGTCCGTCCAGCGACGTGCTGATCTGCACCTTGCGCTCGATCAAGTACGCCAGCTTTTCGTCGTCCATGAGCGACAGGTTGGTCACCAGGGCGAACATCAGATTCTTGCCGGCCAAGGCGTTTTTCTGCAGCGAATACTCGATCAGGTGCTCGACCACCGGCCAGTTCGCCAGCGGTTCGCCGCCCTGGAACTCGATCGTCAAGAACGGCGAGGTCGACTGGAAAGCGAAATCGACCGACCGTTCCGCCGTCTCGATGTCCATGTCGGTCTCAAAGGCGTCCATGCGCGCCCGCGAGGCGTGGCAGTACTGGCAGGAGTGGTTGCAGCGCAGCGTCACCACAAAGATGTGGAGGTTGGGGCCGTAGTGCAGAAAACTTTTGCGTTCTAGCAGCTTTTTGGCCCGTTGCTGCTGATCTCCCTCGGCCCACAGCTCCGCGTCCTTGAGCCTTTGGGCAGCGGGTTCGTCGCGGCGCAGTTGCCCTTGGGCCCAGCGGCGGTACTCGTCGGGCTCTAGAAAGGCGTGGCCGCCCAGATCGCCGGTCAGCAGGAACGCGCCGGCGACTTGGCGGATGCGCACAGGCAGCAAATCCTCAGGTAGCAAGAGGGTTTGCCCAGCCTGGGCGATGCGAGTGCGGCGGGACGGGACGGCGGTCACCATGGCGGGCCTCGCGCAGGGACAGCGGGCGGCGTCGGGCTAGACCGAGCAGAATCCGCCTGCCGACAGGCAAAAAAACAATGGCGGGCCGGCCTCGTGGGTGGGTGGGGTCGAGGCCGGTCCGCCGAAGGTTCCTGCTGCGACACCGCAGCGTGCAGGGCAGCCCGGAGAGCGGGGTCTGTCCAGCAACCAGGAACCTGCTGAACACCTCTGCGGGGGGAGCAGAGACAGCTGCGGGGGCAGCCGGTTCAGGTAGGTCAAGCGCGCCTGGGAGAAATCACCGCGGGCGGCCTGACCTGGGTCGAGGATGCGCTTGCCCTAGGGGTCGGTCAAGTGACGGGCTCGCTGTTTTGTCACAGAATTGTGACTGAGAACTCTAACAGAATTGGCCGGTGCCCTGTGTCGCCGTGACGAACCCTTAATGGCTGCCGGCGTGCATCCGAGCCACGTCCACGGCGGCGGAATCGGTGCCGTCGACAATCACGCCGTCGTGGATCCGCACCACGCGCCGGGCGTGCTCCATCACCCGAGGGTCGTGGGTGCTAAAGAGAAACGTGACGCCTTTCTCGCGGTTTAGCGCCAGCATCAGGTCGATGATCTGGTCACTGGTCGCCGAGTCGAGGTTCGCGGTCGGCTCGTCGGCCAGCACCAGCTGCGGCTGGGTAATCAGCGCCCGGGCAATCGCCACGCGCTGGCGTTGGCCACCGGACAGCTCGTCGGGCTTGTGCTTGAGGTGCGGTTCCAGGCCCACGTCCTTGGCAATGGCCAGCACGCGGTCGCGCAGCGCCTTGCCGCCTTCGCCGCGGATAACGCAGGGAAACTCAATATTCTCAATGACGTTAAGCACGGGGATCAGGTTAAAATTCTGGAAGATGAAGCCGATCTTGTGGTTGCGCACTTCCGCCAAGTCGTTGAAATCGCGGTGGCCGATCTCGTCGTTGTCCAGGCGGTAGGAGCCTTCGCTCGCCCGGTCCAGGCAGCCGATGATGTTGAGCAAGGTGGTCTTGCCCGAGCCGGAAGGGCCCATCACCACAGTGAATTCACCGCGATCGATCTCCAGATCGACGCCTTTGAGCGCCACAACCTCGGTCTTGCCGAGCTGATAGGACTTCTTGATGCCTTTGAGACTAACCAGCGACATGGGGCCCTCCGCGCGGAGCAGGTGGGAGCGAACCGATGGAACGCTCGTATCAGATTGGTTCAACACCGGGTCAATTCAAAAGAAAGCTCTTGCACTGGTGAACACGCGCCCAAGAGACGGCTGCAGCCCGTACTCCGTCCAGCGCTCGCCCGCCGCCAGAGCGCCCTGCCCTGACAGCCCCGGCAAGGCCACAAACGCGCCGATCGACAGGTTCAGCCACTGCCGCGCCGACCAGGTCAGCTGCGGGGCAAACTGGCCGCTCAGGTCGGCGAGACCCAGGATCACCACGGTATTGATGGTAAAATCGTCGGCCAGCTGGGGGTGCAGGTAGGTCAGGAACAGGTAGTGGCGGCGCAGCGGCTCAAAGGCGAACTTCTGCGGCGTGCCGGGGTCAGAGCTAGACGGGCCAAAGCTGCCCATCGCCCCAGCCGGAAGGGTCATGCCCAGGCGCCGGGCATCGCGGCCTAGCGACAGGGCTTGGGCAAACGAGTCGAACTCCTTGGCGTCATAGCCTTCGCCGTTGAAGAAGTACTCTGCAGAAATCGCTGCGTTTTCGCCAAACTGCCAGCGCACACCGGCCAGGGCCTTGGCGCGGATCTCGCCGTCTTCTAGCTTGGTGTAGCCCGCCGGAGTCTTGCCCGCGGCCACGCAGCCCAGGAGCGCGGTCAGCTCACCGGTACACGCGCCGTCAAAGTAGCTGCGGGCCGAGCCGGTTTGCAGCAGCACCTCTGCGTGGGCCTCGATCGCGTCCAGGAACACGTGCGAGGCAGAGAGGCCCAGCCGCGGCTTGTATTCAAAGGCGTCGTTGTACAGCTGGGTCATGTAGAGCATGGCGTTGAGGTCGGTCTCCGCCACCAGGGCATAAAGCCGCGCCGCCAATGCAAAATGCGGGCGATCATCGCTGGTCTCGCCGGCGGGCAAGTTGTCGGGGTAGGTCACGAGGCCGCTGGGCAGGCCGCCAAACTGCCGGGTGGTCTTGGCCGCGCCCACCAAGCTGAGGCTCCAGTTGTCCATGGGGATCTCTGCGCGGGCGAGCCAGGTGCCGGCGCGCTGCAGGGTCGGATCGGTGGGATCCTTGGGCGGATTGAGCAGATCGGTGGGGTTCCACGCCAGGCCTGGCCCCCACAGCACGCGCTTCTTGCCCACGGTGAGGTTGAAGCGGTCGTGCGGCGCCCACACGCCATAGGCCTCAGAGACGATCGCTGCGGGGCGCAGGCTCGGCACGTCGTGGTCGGCGAGGCGGGTGCGCGCTTGGTCCTTGGCCTCGCCCCAGTACATCCAGCCGCGCTGATGCACAAAACTGGCATCGACATACGCCAAATTGCCGCTGGGCCAAGACAATTTGAGCTGCAGGTTGGCTTCGGTCAGCTCCTGCAGGTGCGCCACGTCATTGGACGGGATCAGCCGCGCCACCGTGGCATAGCCGCCCGTCCAGCGCGAGTCCAGAAAGCCAGTCGCGCGCACCTCTGGCCCCTCTGGCGGCGGTTCTGCGGCAATAACCGGCATTTCTGGCACAACACGCCCGGCGGGCAGGCACTCTGCGGTGGGATCGTCGGCCAGATGCACCGGCTGAGCCCAGGCAGGGGTCGCTGCGACCAGGCCCAGAGCCAGCCAACCCGCCGCTATGTATGGAATCGAGCCCTTGCCCATCACCGACCTCCCCTCGCCGCGCAGAACCTGTCGATCGCTCAATTAGGATGTTTCCGGAAATAATTCGATCGCCTTGATGGACACGGAGCGGTGAGACGGCCAACAAGGACGCGAACTTGCGACCCACCCAGCGGCACGGACCTGGCCGAGTTATTCTCGGACAGGTCCTTACTTGCCCAGGTCATCCAGCACGAACTTGGTCGCCGGCGGATTGACCGCGGTGTTCAGCGAGTCCCAGGCCATCTCCGACCAGCGCGCCGTGGCCAACATGTTGCGCATGACGATCTTGCCCGGGCGCTTGAGCCCCGCGTAGTCCTTGTGATCGCTGAACTCCGCCTTGCGCAGCATCTTGCCAGAGGCGGTGTAGTACTCGCCCTTGAGCGGCTGCTGGTCGGCCTTGCGGAGCCACAGCTTGATCTTGTCGTAGCTCGCGTTGGTGGTCTTGCCCTTGAGCTCGAGCAGCCACGCGTCGCCGTCCGCGGTGGCCACGGCGGTGTAGTCGGCTTCGTAGTTGACGCGGAGCACGTCGGCGTTGTTGAAGTCGCCGCCCTGAAAGGAATCGCGGTTGGCCAGGCGCACGGCGCGCTTGAGATTGGGCATGTAAACCCAGAGGTTATCGCCCTGGCGCAGCAGCTCTTGGCCGACCACCACCGCGGGCTCGCGAAAGGCGATGCGGAATTTGTCATCGCCCTTTTTGAGCATGGCCATCTTGTAGTTGCGCACGCTGCCGTCGTCGCGGTGGGCGGTCATGCGCACCACGGCCTCAAAGTTGGGCGGGCCCATCACCTTGTCATAGGCGCGCAGCAGGTCAGAAGCGCTTGGATCCGCGGCAAAAGCCGGGGCGGCGGTGGCGATTATCAGCGCGGACAGGCCGGCGCGCAGCAGCAGGGACAGGTTCATCGCGACTCCTTGCAGCGGTCGCAGCGGACCGCAAAAATTGAACGATTGACAGGTTACTGGGATTCATCGCCTCGGCGGATCGGCAGACTAGATCGCCCGCAGCGCCTCCACCGGCCGCAGTCTGCTCGCCTTATACGCCGGCCAGGCCGCGGCGATGAGCGTGCCCAGGGTGGCCGCAATCCACACGGGTGCGACCAATTCCGCTGCCAAATCAGGGAAAATGACGTAGACCGCCGTGGCCCCGGGCGCCGACGCAGGGATCCCGCCGCGGGCCACCACCAGCTGCACGATGCCAAAGGCCAGTAGGATGCCGCTGGTGCCGCCAATGGCCGCTAAGGCCACGCCTTCAAACAGGAAGAGCCAGGTGATCTTGGCGCGGCGCATGCCCACGGCCAGCATCGTGCCGATCTCGCGGGTGCGCTCGAGCACGCTCATGAGCATGGTGTTCACCACGCCAATGATGGCGATGACCAGGAACACCAGCGCCACGCTCATCAGCACAACCTTCTGAAACCGCACGACATCCGCGACGTTGGGCCGCAGCGCCGGCCAGGTCTGCACCTCCCACTCCGCCCCCAGCTTAGCGCGAATGCCCGCGGCTACCTCCTCGACTTTCTTGACGTCTTGCACCGCCACCGCCAGCTCCGTGACCCGCCCTTCCATGCCCAGCAGCTCTTGGGCAAAGGCCAGCGGCACGGTGATCAGGCGCTTGGCCTCAAACACGTTGCCGTTGTTCTGCGAGCCGATAACGTCGACATCCATGGCGTTTTGCTGGCCGCCCTTGGCCGCGGCTTGAAGCACGGCGGTGGTCCCGGGGGTCAGCTGCATGGCCAGGGCCAGCTCTTCGCCCAGGGCCACGCCGCGCGGCTTGCCGGGATCCTCGCCCACGGCCTTGCCGGTCATGCCATAGGTCGCCCAGGGCAGCGCCGCGTACTCGAGCTTGGGGTCAAAGGCCACGGCCACGTAGTTGGTGGACTGCGTGCCGTTGTTGAGGATGCCGCCAAAGACGATGCGGGGCGAGATCGCCGTGACCCCCGGCACCGCGGCCACCTGGGCGACGATGCCGCCGTGCTGGGCAAAATCCAAGTCCAGGGGCTGGTTTTCGCGCACATCGTCATAGCCTTTTCGGTGCACCTGCAGAGCCCCGGTCTTGCCCTTGACGATGTCGTCGATCATCACGTTGCCCAGGCCGTAGATAAAACTGCCCAGCAGCAGCGACATCAGCACGCCAAAGCCGATGGCGCCCATGGTCAGGGCCGAGCGCGACTTGTTGCGGGTCACGTTGCGCACCGCCAGCTGCAGCAGCTTTAGGAATTCTGACATGACCCCCCCTTACGTTATCTCGCGGTGATCGCAGGTGAATTGGCCCATTTCGCGACGTTCGGGCGCAGTACCCGTGGCGGATAGCCAGCCGATCTGCCCTAGCCGCCCGCCAAGGCCTGCACCGGCCGCAGCCGACTCGCCCGCCACGCGGGATACAGGGCAAACACCAGGGCGCCGGCCGCAGCAATCACAATAATCATGCCAATATAGCCAGGGCTCACAAAAGGCCGGATGATGAACGGCACATTGCTCCCGGGCGCGGTGACTTGAATGCCGCGGTAATTGAGCAGCGCGGTGACCAGCGAGCCCACGCCACCGCCCACCAGCCCGCCCAGCGCGCCGATAAACAGCGCCTCAAACAGGAACAGCGCGACAATTCGCCCGCGGCGCACGCCCACGGCCATCATCGTGCCGATCTCGCGGGTGCGCTCCAGCACGCTCATCAGCATGGTGTTGGCCACGCCCAGCAGCATCAGCAGCAGGAACACGGAGGCCACCACTTGCACAATCACGTCTTGGCGCGAGCGCGCCGCAACCACGAACTTGGCGATGTCTTCCCAGGTGCTCACTTCGTACTCCGGGCCCAAAAGCTGTTGCAGCGAAGCCTGGACCTGCGGGATCGACTCGAGGCGGTCCACGGCGATCAGCAGCTCCGTTGCCCGCCCCTCCATCTTGAGCAGGCGCTGGGCCACGTCCAGGCGCACCAGGCCCAGCTTGCGCTCGCCCGGGCCATTGAGAGACAAGGTACCGACTAGGCTGACATTTTCGCCGGACAGCTGGCCGTCCTTGTCCGGAGCCAGGAGCGCCGGCGGGTCTTTGGTCTTGGCGGCCTTGTCTCGCAGGGCCTTGTCCATCTCCGTGGTGACGACCAGGGCGTCCTTGACGGTGCCGTCCTTAAAACGCCCCTGATCGACGATGGTTTCGCGGCGAAGCGGGCAGACCTTGAACTCGCGATCCGGGTCGACCGACTGCAGGGCCAGGAAAATCGTCTCGTCGCCCAGGTTGACCATCCCGGCGAACATGATGCGCGGCGCCACCGCGGTGACATGGGGCACAGCTTCGATTTTCTTGAACATTTCCGCATCTGCGGGCAGATCCAAGCTCAGCGGCGAGGCCAACACGTTCTTGAGGTAGCCCTTCTTGTGGATCTGCAGCGCTCCGGTCTGGCCGGTGACCACGCCTTCGATCTGGGCGCGCTGAAAACCGTTGAGTAATCCGCGGATCGACACCATCACGCCGACTCCGACCAGCAGAGCCAGCAGCGTAATCAGCGTGCGACGGCGGTTGCGCAGCACATTGCGCAGGGCAAGGCGGGCGAGACTGACGACGGCGAGGCGGGACATCGGGGACCTCCGGACAGAAAGCCTTTGGCAAACCAGGTAGAGCGCGGGCTACGGCAGCGTTTCAGGAAGATCCGCGGGCAGCGAGACCCGGGACGGCGGCTGAATCGGCGGCGCAGCGGAACCGCTGAGGAACTGCTCTACACAGGCGCGGGCAAAAGCGCGATACTGCTCAACAAACACGTGCTCTGGCGAACACACCAGCAGCTGGCGCCACATCAGCACCGGGGCCATGAACATGATCCCCAGCTGCATGGGATCCTGACGACGCAACAGGCCGCGATCCATAAGAGATGAGAGCAGCTGGAGCATGGGTGCGCGAACGGCGGCGGTGCGCTCAAAGTAGTTGACCTTGCCCTCGTGGGCCAAGCGCACTCCATCGCTCAACAGCACGCGAAAGCGCTTGCGCTCCTTGAGGATGGTGAACTTCTCCAGCGTCGCCACCAGCACCCGCTCAAGATAGGCCGGCAGCTCATCGGCGGAACCCCTAAATTCGGGCGGCGCGGGCGGTCCGGCGTGGCCTGAATCCCCCACGGGATCGGCAATCACCGCCTCAAACAGCGCCTCTTTGCTGGCAAAATGGTGGTAGATCGTCGCCTGCTGCACGCCAGCGGCCCTGGCAATGTCGCGCAGAGACACGCCGTAGTAGCCCTTCTCCGCAAAGAGCTCCAGCGCGGCTTCGACCAAGTCGCGGCGGGTCTCTCTCGCTTCTGTGCTGCGGGGCCGAGCTGCCACGGGCTTCCTCCTCTTGCCGTTCTGGGGCGTGGGCGCGCGGCGTTGGGGCCGGCCCTGCACTAAACCGTACGACCGTTCGGTTATTCCGTCAATTCGGCGGTGCCATGCAACTGTCTGATCATTGATCTGTTAACGTTTTTTCGCAATCTCGCTCCCGCTCCGCAAAATCCTGCCGAACGACCGTGCGGTTGAATGGCGGGCCGCGATGGCAATTCTGTGGCACAGCACCCCCCGCATCGCCTTGAACGCCCCCCAGCGCTGCGTTAGCCTTGCCCCGCGGCGCGTCTAGCCGCACCGGCAGGCCTCCATGAACGCTCCCACTCAGCACGCCAAACTCCTCCAATGGGTCCGTGAAATTGCTGATATGACCAAGCCTTCCGCCATTGAGTGGTGCGACGGCTCAGCGGCAGAATACGATCGGATGGTCCAGGTCACGGTCGACGCCGGGCTAGCCACGCCGCTCGATCCGGCCAAGCGCCCCGGATGCTATCTGTACCGCTCTGATCCGTCTGACGTTGCCCGCGTAGAAAACCGCACGTACATCGCCAGCCGCAATCCAGAAGACGCCGGCCCGACCAACAACTGGATCGACCCGGAGCAGCTCAAGACCACCATGCGCGGCCTGTACGACGGCTGCATGCAAGGCCGCACGCTGTACGTGATCCCGTTCTCCATGGGGCCCATCGGCTCGCCCATCGCCAAAATCGGCGTGGAGATTACCGATAGTCCATACGTCGTCGCGAATATGCACATCATGACCCGCGTGGGCAGCAAGGTGTTGCAGGTGCTTGGCCAGGACGGTGAGTTCATCCCGTGCCTGCACACCGTGGGCAAGCCGCTGGCGCCCGGCGCTTCAGACAACGGTCAGTGGCCGTGCGCGCCGCTGGATCACAAGTACATCAGCCACTTTCCGGAAGAGCGGTTGATCTGGTCGTACGGCTCGGGCTACGGCGGCAACGCCCTGCTGGGCAAGAAGTGCTTGGCGCTGCGCATCGCCTCCGTGCAAGCCCGCGATGAAGGCTGGCTGGCCGAGCACATGCTGATCCTCAAGCTCACCAATCCGGCGGGCGTGGCCAAGTACGTGGCGGCGGCCTTCCCCAGCGCGTGCGGCAAGACCAACCTCGCCATGCTGGTGCCCACGGTGCCGGGGTGGAAGGTCGAGACGATCGGCGACGACATCGCCTGGATGAAGTTCCACCGCGACGGCCAGTTGTACGCGATCAACCCCGAGGCCGGCATGTTTGGCGTGGCTCCGGGCACTTCGGTCAGCTCCAACCCCAACGCCATGGCGATGATCGACCGCAACACCCTGTTCACCAACGTCGCGCTCACCAGCGACCAGGACGTGTGGTGGGAAGGCATCGGCTTTGCGCCGCCGGCCGGCGATGTGATTGATTGGAAAGGCAAGACTTGGGACGGCAAGGAGCCCGCGGCCCATCCCAACGCCCGCTTCACCGCGCCGGCGAGCCAGTGCCCGTCCACCGCCCCAGAGTGGGACGATCCGGCCGGCGTGCCCATCAGCGCCATCCTGTTTGGCGGTCGCCGCCCCGGCACCATCCCGTTGGTCCACCAGGCGCGCTCCTGGAACCACGGCGTGTTCTTGGGATCGATTGTCGGCTCGGAAGTCACCGCTGCGGCGCTGGATCTCAAGGCCGGCACCGTGCGCCGCGACCCCTTCGCCATGCTGCCCTTCTGCGGCTACCACATGGGCGACTACTTTCAACACTGGATCAACATCGGCAAAACCCCGGGCGCCAAGCTGCCCAAGGTGTTCTTTGTCAATTGGTTCCGCAAGACCGCAGAGGGTCGCTGGCTGTGGCCGGGCTACGGCGAGAACTCCCGGGTGCTCAAGTGGATCTTTGAGCAGTGCGACGGCACCGGGCGCTTCCGCGAGACGGAAATCGGCCTCATGCCGGAGATCGACGGCTTTGACCGCCCGGACGGCGTGAGCGCAGAGGACATGGCCGAGCTGCTCAGCGTCGATCGCGAGGGCTGGCGCGCCGAGATCGCCGACGTTCACGCCAATCATTACCCCAAGTTTGGCGACAGGCTGCCGGCGGAACTGCGCGAGGAGCTCAAGGCCATCGAAGGGCGACTGGGGCTGTAGTTGCCGCGAGCCCGCAAATGGGCCGCCAACGTGCAGCATCCTCTCCGCGTGCTAATGTGACGGCGGTGTAGGCTTGCCGTGCCCGCTGGGTAGATCCGGGCGGCGCCGCACAGCCTGTGAGAATATTCTGGATGTGAAAGAACAACGGTCGACAACATTGGGTTTTTTGACTCTCCATGTCCTGAAACCGACGTTCTTTCACATCCTCTCAGGCGTCCCTGGCCGTCGCGCGGCCCATTGCGCAGCTCGTGGAGGGAACGATGCGTCCCATGCTCAAGCTCCTGGTTCTCCTGACTTTGGCCGTGCCGACGCTGGCCGGTGCCGATGTCCGCGTGCCTGGGCAGCCTTATGCCGGGCCGGCTCGGCGCCGTCCCCCGCCGGAATTGCCCGCCCAGCCGGTGGAACCAGAGGCCAAGGCTGCGGAAAAGCCCAAGGCGGAAGCGGGTGTCGTCGCCGCAGCTCCGGAGGTGGCCCCCGTGGCACCGCCCGCGGCGATGACCCCCGCTTTTACCGAGGACACGCGGGCAACGGCAGAGAAACCCCAGGGGTTTGCCTACAGCATCCTGCGCGACGCCTATGTCGATGATGTGCGCGAGACCTACCTGTACATCAAGTCGTCGCCGGAGGCCAAGAGCTCAGTGACCGTGCCGATCCCCAAGAACCGCGAGCTGTTGGCCCAGTGCATCAAGGGCGGCGGCGTGGAGGATCTGGTGCACGGGGCGATCGCCACGGTGCGCTACGATCCCACGGGCGTGGTGAGGCCGGACATTGAGATCAGCCAGAAGGTCGAGGTCGAGGTGTATGACGACGCCCGCGTGCTCGATCGCGGCGGCACCCGCCTGTACATCCGCACCAAGGACGGCCGAGAGAAGGGCTTTAACCTCGACGGCGGCGCGCCGGCTTGGGATGAGGTGATTGAGGGGGCCAAGTTCAACGACCTGGTGCCCGGAACGCTGATTCGCGTGGAGCACGACCCCGGCGGGCGCAAAGCCATTCGCGTGGTTTTTAAGCAGAAAGCCATCGAACTCGACTCCAGCGGCAACGTCAAGGCGGCCAAGAGCGACAAGGGCTGCGGCTGCGACACTCGGGCCGGCGAATTGCCTTGGGGCGCTGCAGGTTTGGGCGCAGTGCTCTTGGGTCTGGTGGTCAGCCGCCGCCAGCGCATCGCCGTCAAAGCCCGCGGATAAGCGAAGATTCCCCGGCAACTCTTTGCGAACTTGCGGATTTCGCTTAGGCTCTGGGCCCCCCCTTAGGAGGCCCCGTGCACGACCCCAAGCTCGCCGCTGAGGCCCTGGCCGGCCTACCCGCGGACATCGGCGAAAGTCCGTTGTTCTCTGCGGATTTGGCCCCTGTCCCAGCGCGCCGCCGCAACTGGACCACGTACAATTTTGCCGCGCTGTGGATCTCCATGGCCCACTGCATCCCCACCTACACCTTGGCGGGCGGCTTGATTGCCGGCGGCATGAACTGGTGGCAGGCGCTGCTGACCATCGGCCTGGGCAACCTGATTGTGCTGGTGCCGATCCTGCTCAATGCCCATCCCGGCACCAAATACGGCATTCCGTTCCCGGTATTGGCTCGCGCCAGCTTTGGCACGGCGGGGGCCAACATCCCGGCGGTGCTGCGCGCTCTGGTGGCCTGCGGCTGGTTTGGCATCAACACCTGGATCGGCGGCGAGGCGATCAAGACCTTTGTGCTGACCTTTTGGCCCAGCTATGCCGATGTGGGGGGCGGCGCGCAGATCTTGGGGGCGTCGATCCCCAGCCTGCTGACTTTTCTGCTGTTTTGGGCCATGAACATCGCGATCATCTACAAAGGCATGAACGCGGTGCGGGTGTTTGAGAACTGGGCGGCGCCGATTGTGCTGGTGCTGGCCGGCATGCTGCTCTGGTGGGTGGTCGACCGCGCCGACGGCATGGGGCCGCTGCTGGATAAGCCGTCGCAGTTCAAGACGTTGGCCGAGTTTTGGCCGGTGTTCGTCCCCAAGCTGACGGCGATGGTCGGCTTCTGGGCCACGCTTTCGCTGAACATTCCGGACTTTACCCGCTACGGCAAGGGCCAGCGAGAGCAGATGATCGGCCAGGCCCTGGGGCTACCCACGACGATGATTGCGTTTTCTGCAATGGCGCTGATCATCACCTCCGCCAGCGCCGCGGTTCTGACAGGGGCGCCGATCGCCGATCTCTGGAACCCTGAGTTTTTGCTGGGTCAATTGACCTCCGCCTCGCCGCCCAAGGGCCTGACGGAGCCGCTCATTGCCAGCGCCGCGGTGCGGGCGGTGGTGGCGGTGGTGGCGGTGTTTGGCATTGTGATCGCTACGCTTTCTGTCAACATCGCCGCCAATGTGGTCAGCCCGGCCAACGACTTTGCCAACCTCGCGCCGCGGCACATCAGCTTTGAGCGCGGCGGCCTTATCACCGGCGTCCTGGGCATCCTCTGCATGCCTTGGAAACTAATGGCCGATCCGGCGACGTATCTGGACGGCTGGCTGGGCGGGGTGTCGGCGCTGCTGGGGCCGGTGGCGGGCATCCTGATCTGCGACTACTTCCTGTTGCGCCGCACAGAGTTGGATGTCGCCGATCTCTACCGCGTGCAGGGCCGCTACGGGCGGTGGAATCCCGCAGCGCTCGTGGCACTGGCTGCGGGCATTGCCCCCAACTTGCCGGGCTTTCTCCAGTCGATTGGCGTGATTGACCGGGCCCCCGCCTTCTTTGCCGCGCTGTATCCCTATGCGTGGTTCAACAGCGTGCCGATCGCGGCGGTGGTGTACATGGGCCTGTCTGCGCTGCGCCGTCGCACTGCTTGAGCGGGACCTCGCGTCGAATTTCGCAGTGTCTAGGCTAGCCCGACCAGCTTCTCTGAAAGGCTCCAGAGTTCGCGGGCCACAGCGTCATCGCGGCCCTGGACCGTGGGGGTGCGCAGCTTGCGGCTGGCATAGTAACCGCCTGTCTGCCCAGCGACTTCCGGCGAGGCGGCGAGCCAGGTCTGGGTAAGCGCGCCTTTAGGCGGCGAAATGGCAAAAATCTTGGAGATGCCGATGAGCCGATCCCACAAGGTGCCGTTGGTTTCGCCAAAGTTGGAGGCGACAAAGCCCGGGTGGCAGCAGGTGGCGGTGACCCCAGAGCCTTCTAGGCGCCGCGCTAGCTCACGGGTAAAAACGATGTTGGCGAGCTTGGATGTGCCGTAAGACTGCCAGGCGCCCCAGGATTTCTCACCGTGCAGGTCGTCCAAGCGCAGCTTGCCCATGCGATGGGCCTCTGAAGACACAGAGACGACCCGCGCCCCTGGGGTGGCCCGCAAGCGCGGCAGGAGCAGATTGGTGAGCAAGAACGGCCCCAAGTGGTTGGTGGCGATGGTCATTTCATGGCCGGCGTCGTTGAGCTTGCGCGTGTCAAAGAACAGCCCGGCATTGTTGACGAGGCAGTCGATCTTCTTGAACCGCTGGAGGATTTCCGCAGCAGCCCGGCGCACGCTGGCGTAGTCCGCAAGGTCGATCTGCACCTGCTCAAGGCGGGCGTGGGGCAGTTCCTTGCGCAGCTGATCCGCAGCGGCTTGGGCCTTGCCGGGCGTGCGGCAGGCCATCACCACCGTGGCGTTGGCCGCGGCGAGGTAGCGGGTCGTCTCAAAGCCCAGCCCGGCGTTCGCACCGGTGACGATATAGACTTTTCCTTGAAGATCAGGGAGCTGCACGAAACATCCTTGGGCCCGACCGAACGCGGGCGCGTCGCCCCATAGAAGCACGCTCGGCTGGCGTGTCTAGGGTACAGAGATAATTCATTGGAACATCAGGCGAATCTTGAGAGTGAACAGAGGCGAGCTCCCCAAGCGGCCGGGGTCCAAGAAAAATGCTTGACAGCCGCGCGGTGATCACTGAACATCTGTACAGCAGTCGCCGACTGGAGGCTGCCGACAAATCGCATTCTCTCAGCTCCTAATCCCGTCCATCAGGCCCGATCTCAACAGCTGCAAGGAGTTCCCATGGCGCGCGCAAAGAAGGAAGTTCAGGACAACGACCAGCCGCTGCAGACCGACAAGCAGGCGGCGATTGCCACCGCGCTGGCCAGCATTGACCGCGCTTTTGGCAAGGGCACGATGGTGCGCTTGGGAGATCAAGACTCCCACGCCCGCGATATTACCGTGATCTCGTCGGGTTCGATTGGTTTGGACATCGCCCTGGGCGTCGGCGGCTTCCCGCGCGGCCGCGTGGTGGAGGTGTACGGCCCCGAGTCGAGCGGCAAGACCACCATCGCCCTGCACGCCATCGCAGAGACCCAGAAGCAGGGCGGCATCGCCGCGTTTGTCGACGCGGAGCACGCCCTGGACGTCAGCTATGCCCGCCGCTTGGGCGTGCGCACGGACGATCTGCTGGTGAGCCAGCCCGACAACGGCGAGCAAGCCCTAGAGATCGTCGACACCTTGGTGCGTTCCAACGCGGTGGACATCATCGTCATCGACTCGGTGGCGGCGCTGGTGCCCAAGGCCGAAATCGAAGGCGCCATGGGCGATTCGCAGGTGGGCGCCCAGGCGCGGCTGATGAGCCAGGCCCTGCGCAAGCTGACCGCGTCGATCAGCAAGTCCAACTGCATCGTGGTGTTTATCAACCAGTTGCGCATGAAGATCGGCGTGATGTTTGGCAGCCCGGAGACCACCACCGGCGGCCAGGCGCTCAAGTTCTACGCGTCGCTGCGCCTCGATGTCCGCCGCGTCGGCGCGCTCAAGTCGGGCGAAGAGAACATCGGCAACCGCACCCGCGTCAAGGTCGTCAAGAACAAGGTGGCCCCGCCGTTCAAGCAGGTCGAATTCGACATTCTGTACGGCGAAGGCATCTGCGCGTCGGGCGATCTCATCGACACCGCGGTTGAGATGGGCATCCTGGACAAGATGGGCGCCTGGTACAGCCTGGATGGCGAGCGCTTGGGCCAAGGCCGTGAGAAGGTTCGGCAATTGATGAAGGACGATCCGCGCTTGTTTGACAAGCTCGATCACAAGGTCCGCGAAGTGGCCTTTACCCCCGACGGACAGCTGGCGCCGGCTGCGGCGGCGGTGGCGGCGACAGTGATGGCCGAAGGCTAATTGCCCGACAGGGCCGTCGCCCGACAAGGCCATCGGCCGACAAGTCCATCGCCCGACAGGGCCTAGGCATTTTCGACCCCAGGGGCTCGTTGCTGAAATTCAGCGGCGGGCTTCTGGTCGTTTTGGCAGGTCTGTGGCACCCTGCGCCGCGCCTTTTGCCGCGGAGAATTCCCATGACCACGACGCCCAAGCCCTTTAAGAGCAGCAAGCCCACCCCCCTGGCGGGCGCCAAGCCCCTGGCCAGCTGGCTCCAGACCGCCCAGCAATTCCTGCAGGACGACGGCTGGCCGTTTGAGCTCGCCGAGGACGAAGGCGGCTCTGAGAGCATGGCCTTGCTCACGCGCTACCAGGGCGAAAACGGCATCCACGACATCACCATTGAGGTCGATGACGGCCTGGGCTTGGTGGTCGTGCATGTGCGCCTGCCGGTGCAGCTAATCGCCGAAGACAACACCGACGAGGAGCAGATCGCCGCGGCCATCAGCAATGTCGCCGAGCTGGTGGTGCGGCTCAACGCCGGTCTGGCCGTCGGCGGGCTGGACCTGGATATCGATGAAGGATCGGTGACTTTCCGCGCGGGCATGCTGCTGGACGGCGTGCCTCCGGTCCAGGCGGCGGTGCGCAACGCCCTGTACACCGCGGTGCAGTCCGCGGACCGCTATGTGCCGCTGGTCGCCGCAGTCGCTTCGGGCGAGGTCGATGCCGCAGAAGCTCTTGAAGCGCTTGGCGATTGAGCAGTTGCCCTAGCGCCGCCGCTGCTTGAGCGCCTGAACTTCGGCCTTGAGCGTGCGGATCTCCGCCTGCTGCTGCTGCAGAGTCGCCACCGCCATCGACAGATAGCCATACAGATCAACCATATCGCGCTGGGCATCGACGGCGGGGCTCTGGGGATCGTCGTCAATGATAAAGCCCAAGTGGCGGGCACCCTGCGGCCCCTGGGCGGTGTAGCGATACGTGGCCAGCTTCACGGCCAGTAGGCGATCGGCGAGCCTTTGCGCCTCGACCTTCTGGACATACTGAATATCGCTCTTGTACTTGGCCTTGGAGATCGGGCATCCGCCGGGCTGCTGCTTGGGGTCGCTGCTGGTGCACTTGATCAAGGCGTTGCACGGGTCTTTGGGGTCGCAGACTTCGCCGTCTTTGCTGCACGCGCCGCCCACCTGCTGCTCTTTGGTGCAGAGGACGATGCCCTTGTCCGTCCAGCCGGCGCACACAGGCGCGCCACAAGTGAGGTAATACTGGAGCTTAGCGGTCGAGCATGCGCCCTTGGCGGCGACCTGGGCCCCGGCCATGAGCGCAGAGCAGGCGTTGCCATAGGTCTTGCCGTCGCAGCCGCATACGGGCTGGTACATCATGTCGCAGGCCTGCGGAATGCCGACGCACATGCCCTTGCCGCCGCACTGGCCGTCGGGCGCTAGGCAGAACTGGCTCTTGGCACAGCCGCTGTTGGTGCTGGCGTCGCAGGCCGCCGGGCACTCGCCGTCTAGGGCGACGACCACGCCGCTGGCCGCCGCTTCGCAGCTGTTGCCGTAGCTGTTGCCGTCGCAGCCGCACACGGGCTTGAACACCATCGGGCAGGCCTGGGGCTTGGTGGCGCACTGGCCTTCACCGCCGCACTGGCCCGCGTCGCCAATGCAGAATTGCGATTCCTTGCACGAGGAATTGTCGCCGACCTGGCACTTGGCGACTTCCTTGCACTCGCCGGAGTAGTGCACGGCGACCCCGGCGGAAGCCGACGCGCACAGGTTGCCGTAGGTGATGCCGTTGCAGCCGCAGACCGGCATGTACTCTTTGCTGCAGCCGCTGGGCTTTTGCTTGCACAGGCCGTTGCCGCCGCACTGGCCCTCGGGCTTGGCGCAGTACATCCCATCCGAGCAGGGCATCAGGCTGCTGCTGGATTCGTTGCAGACTTGCGGCGCGGTGTCAGTGGGGCTGGTGTCGGTGGGGCTGGTGTCGGGGCTTGACGTATCGGGCTCGCTGGTGTCGCCGCAGGAATCCGGAGGGATCATGCAGGCATCCGTGGCGTAGCACATCCAACTGGTGCCGGTGCACTGGCAGACGAGCGACGGGTAGCACTTGCCGCAGCAGCACTCCTGGCCAAAGTTGCAGGCAGAACCGGCGACGCTGCAGGCGCTATTGGGCTGCGGCGCTTGGCTGGGGCAGGCGGCGCTGGTGTCGGCGTCGGAGATGTCGCTGGCGATGTCCGAGGTCGCAGTGTCCGATATCGCCGTGTCGGAGGTGCTGGCGTCCGTGGTGCCGGCGGAATCCGCGGCGTCGCTGGCGCTGTCGCCAATCGCCATGTCCTGGGTCGCACCGCCGCTGTCGGCCGCGCTAGGGCCAGCCGATTGCTCGCAACCGACGCCAAGGCAAACGACAGCCAGGGCAAGCGCTAGACCCCTTAAGGAAATGGTGAATCGCGAGCGCATGACAACCTCCAGGACGGCGGGCCAGAGAATCCCCACCTGCGGCCCAATGTAGCACAAAGCGTGCCAAGCGCAGAAATTGTCGTTGCGCGGCGGCATTTGCGGATGCCCGAGGCGAGATCGTGGCGCACAATTCAACACCGTGCTGAATCTTTCAACTGTTTGGATTCCGTCCGCCCGGACCGGCCAAATCCGCCGCCCTAGACCTCGCCTTTGCGCCCTTGCCGACAACCTGGGCCACGCGGGCCCCACTTGGCTCATTTGGCGGTCGGAGTTCTCGCGTATATTCAACGCTTTGACAAACTGGCGACCATCCACCCTACCCCGGCGCGGCAAAATGTGCTACCCAGCGCCCGCGGCCGGCGCCGCGTTGGAATTCGCATGAGCGCGACCGATTTGACCGACCGCTTTGCCCTGGAACGCCCCGATCGCGCCCCCGCAGCGCCGCGCGGCCCGCAGTTGACCTGCAAGGGCTGGGTCCAGGAGGCGGCACTGCGGATGCTGCACAACAACCTGGACGCGGACATCGCAGAGCATTGGCAGGACCTGGTGGTCTACGGCGGCCTGGGCAGAGCAGCGCGCAACTGGCCGGCCTTCCACGCTATTGCCCGCGAGCTGCGCCAACTCGAAGCCGACGAGACCCTGCTCGTGCAGTCCGGCAAGCCCGTGGGCGTGCTCAAGACCCACACCGATGCGCCGCGAGTGCTCATCGCCAACAGCAACTTGGTGCCGCGCTGGGCCACCTGGGAGCACTTCCGCCAGCTGGACGCCAAAGGCCTGATGATGTTTGGCCAAATGACCGCTGGGTCTTGGATTTACATCGGCACGCAGGGCATTGTCCAGGGAACGTATGAGACTTTTGCCGAAGCGGGCCGGCAACACTACGGCAAGCTGGCCGGCTTTGACTCGCAGGTGCCGCTCAAAGGCAAGCTGGTGGTCACCGCGGGCCTGGGCGGCATGGGCGGCGCGCAGCCCTTGGCCTGTACTCTTGCGGGCGGCACCATGCTGGTGGCAGAGGTCGATCCGGCCAAGATCCAAAGGCGGCTAGACACGCGCTATCTGGATGAATGGGCAACGGATCTGGACGACGCGGTGCAGAAGGCCGTGGACTACGCGGCGCGCGGAGAGGCCAAGAGTGTCGCGGTGCAGGCGACGGCGCTGGAGCTGCTGCGGCACCTGGAAGACAGCGGGATTATCCCTGACGTTTTGACCGATCAGACCAGCGCCCACGATCCGCTCAACGGCTATCACCTGACCGGGGCAACGCTGCAACAGGCGAGCGAACTCCGCGCCAGCCAGCCCAATGTGTGGATCAAGAAGGTCCGCGCGGACATGGTCGAGCACGTGCAGCGGATGTTTCAGTACGTCGAGCTGGGCGTTCACGTGTTTGACTACGGCAACAACCTGCGCGGCGAGGCGATGCAGGGCGGCCTGGATGAGGAGACCGCTTTCAGTTTCCCTGGCTTTGTCCCGGCTTATATCCGCCCCCAGTTCTGCGACGGCCGCGGACCGTTTCGCTGGGTGGCGCTCTCCGGCGATCCCAAGGACATCGCGGTGACCGACCAAGCGTTGCTCGAGGCATTCCCCGACAACGCCGGCGTACAGCAGTGGTTGCGCAACGGCGCCCCGCGAATCGCCTTTCAGGGCCTGCCGGCGCGCATCTGCTGGTTGGGGCTGGGCGAACGGGCTAAGGCCGGCAAAATCTTTAACGATCTCGTGGCTTCCGGCAAGGTATCTGCGCCCATCGTCATCGGCCGCGACCACTTGGACTGCGGCAGCGTCGCCAGCCCAAACCGCGAGACCGAGGCGATGAAGGATGGCAGCGACGCGGTCAGCGACTGGGTGTTTTTGGGCGCCATGGCCCAGGCGGCGAGCGGCGCCTCGTGGGTCAGCGTGCACCACGGCGGCGGTGTCGGCATGGGCTACAGCCAGCACAACGGCGTGGTCATCGTCGCAGACGGTACCCCAGAAGCCGCAGCGCGCCTGCAACGGGTCCTGACCATCGACCCGACCATGGGGGTGCTCCGCCACGTCGACGCCGGTTACACGGAAGCGGAACAATGCGCCGCGCGCAACGCGATCGCCATCCCCATGCGGCGCGCGCCATGAACAGCGATGTGCGGCTGACGGGCCCCTTGGCTCGGCGCAGGGTGCTGCTGCAGAACATTGGCCACCTGCTGACCGGTACCGGCGCGGATCGCGGCCCCCTGCGCGACTGGCAGGGCTACGGTCAGAGCCCTGGGCGCAGCGAGGCAGTGATTCGGCAGCAGCTCGACGGCCCGTGGGAATTGGAGTGGATCGGCGCGCCAGGGGCTGCGGATCGGCCGGCGTGGGACAGTGCCGTGGACCTGGGCGGGCGCACCTTGATGCCGGGGCTGGTCGACTGCCACACCCACGCGGTGTTCGCCGGCGATCGCGCAAGTGAATTCAGCGAACGGCTGGCCGGCCGGTCCTACCAGGACATCGCCGCTGCGGGAGGCGGCATCCTGCGCACCGTGCGCGCTACCCGCGAGGCCAGCGTGCCGCAGTTGGTCGAAGCGGCGTTGCCCAGGCTGGAAGAGATGGCGGCCTACGGCGTGCGCATCATCGAGATCAAGAGCGGCTATGCCCTGGAGCCGGCGGGCGAGGCGAGGCTCATCGAAGCGATTTCCGTATTGTCCATGCGGCTTTCCGGCAGGGTCACCCTGGTCGCGACGGCGATGCCCGCTCACGCCGTGCCGGTCGAGTTCAAGGACAACCCAGACGGCTACGTCGATCAGGTGTGCAGCGTCATCCTGCCGGAATTGGCTAAGCGCGGCGCGGTTTTTGCCGATGTGTTTGTCGAGCGCGGCTACTTTGACGTCGCCCAAGCCGAGCGCATCTGGCAGGCCGCCCGGGCGCTGGGGCTGGGCCTCAAGGCCCACGTGGACGAATTTGCCGATGTGGGCGGCTTGGCCTGGGCGGTGCAGAGCGGTGCGACGAGCGTCGAGCACCTGCTGGTGACCTCTGAACAATCCATCAAAACCCTGGCGAATTCGCCCACGGTCGCGGTGGGCTTGCCTCTGACCAGCGTGTTCCTGCGCGAGCCCTTTGCGCCGCTGAGGGCCCTTGTGGACGCCGGCGCCAGGGTGGCGATCGCCACAGACTGCAATCCGGGTTCCGCCATGACCACCAACCTGCCGCTGGCCATGCAGATGGCGGTGCTGGGCGCCCGGTTGACGCCCATGGAAGCGCTGCGCGGCGCGACCCGATGCGCGGCCTTGGCCCTGGGCGAACCGGGCGGCTATCGCGGGCGCTTGGCCGTCGGCGAGCCGTTTGTGGCCACGCTGCTGGATCTGGGCCATGCCGATGAACTCTTCTATCAGTTGGGCGCCCCACCGCGCGGGTGCGATGTGATGGAAGCCGCCGGCATCCGCACCTCCGCGCTGGCCCCCAGATGATCGTCAGCTCTTTCTTTGACGTTTCATGATATTGAGCAGACCGATCCGTTGGATCGACCCACCGCCGGCCCCGCGTCATCCTTGACGAACGCGCGAGCAGGCGTATGATCGACGGCGTAGCGGCCTGCGGCCCTCGCACGACGCGCCGCACATTCTCTGAGCCACCAATGATTCCTTTGTTTCTCGCGACCCTCTGTTTGCTCTTCGGCTCCGTGTTTGCCCTCGCGCTGCCGAGCAATCCCCTGCGCGCGACCGCGGGCATCGCCAGTCAGGTGGCCGCCGCGGTGCTGACGCTGATCGCCGTGGTGCCTGCGCTCGCCGGCCAACCGATGCTGACGGCCGAGCTGGCTTGGTCCTATCCGGTCGACACAATCAGGTTGCAGGTCGATGGCTTGGGGGCACTGTTCCTGGCCTTCTCGCTGCCGCTGACGGCGCTGGGGGCCATCTACGCCCGCGGCTACCTGCAGCCGTATTTTGCCTCCGAGCGCAATCTTGGCGTGCACTACGCGCTGCTGAACATGGTCTCCCTGTCCTATATCATCATCTACACCGTTGGCAATGCCATGGCATTCCTCTTGGGCTGGGAGGTGGCGGCGATTGCCGCTTGGCTGCTGGTGATTTGGGATTACCGCAGCAATAACGTGCGCTTTGCCGGCTTCAACTACCTCGTCTCCACCCACCTAGGCCTGCTCTTTCTCATCGCGGCGTTTCTGACCCTCTATATCGACTCCCACTCCTTTGACTTTGGCAGCTTTGGCTCGCATCTGCGCATTCCAGGCGCCAAACGCAACATCACCTTTCTGCTATTGGTGGCGTCTTTTGCCTTTAAGTCGGCGTTCTTTCCCTTTCACACCTGGTTGCCCCGTGCCCACGCCGCCGCCCCCGCGCACGTCTCGGCCTTGATGTCGGGCGTGATCCACAAGGCCGGGCTGTACGGGATCCTCCGGTTTACGCTGCTGATGGACACCCCGGATGTGTGGATGGGCTGGTTCTTGATCGTTTTTGGTCTAGTTTCTGCGGTGATGGGTGTCATGTACACCACTGTGCAGCGCGACCTGAAGCGCCTGCTGGGCTACAGCTCGACCGAGAATGTCGGCATCGTCTGCTTGGGATTTGGCCTGGGTTATTTGGGCCTGTCTTGGCACAACACCACGCTCGCCGTCCTTGGGTTTACCGGCGGCATTCTGCACATTGTGCACCACGCCCTGTTTAAGTGTTTGCTTTTCTACGCAGCAGGCGCCATCTACCGCGCTACCCACAGTGTCGACCTTGAAAAACTGGGGGGCCTGGCGCGCCGCATGCCCTACACCGCCGCCACCTTTCTGTTGGGCAGCATCGCCATCGCCGGCCTGCCGCCGCTGAACGGCTTTGTCAGCGAATTCCTGATCTACAAAGGACTCTTTCACAGCTCCATCACCAGCGCCCCAACCCGCGGCCTGTTTGCCCTGGCGGCCATGGTGCTGGCGTTTGTCGGCGCGACATCGGCCTTTTCCATGACGCGGGCGTTTGGCCTAGCCTTTCTTGGTACACCGCGCGACGCTGCCCACCACCATCCTGCCGATCCCACTGCGTCGATGCGCTGGCCGCTGGTGCTGTTGGCGGCGTCGCTCTTTGTGTTTGGCCTAGCGCCCCAGATCGGCTTGGCGATGGTGGCCGTGCCGGTCGAGCAGTTGATCGCGCTGTCTGGAGTGCCGCAACACCTTGCACAGCAGGTCACGGTGCCGGCGACGGTGCTTCGGCCCATGGTGCTATTCAGTGCCCTGCTGCTGGTGCTGATCGCCGCGCTGGTGGCTGCGCGCCGCTGGTTCCTGCCGCCACCCGCACCGCCACACCGCACTTGGGGCTGCGGTTACACCCGTTCGGTGCCGCGTGCCCAGTACACTGGGGCATCCTTCTCCGCCCACTTGGCTCACTACTACAGCGTGATGATGCCAAACCGACGCGACCAAGAATTGCCGGAGGGCCTGTTTCCAACCTCCGCTCATCTGCGCACCCATGCCATCGACCCGGTGGAATACCGCATGTTTGAAGTGCTCAAAGAGGGCAAAGAGTCGCTGGCCCACCTCGCGGCCCTTGCCCCGCGGACGCCGCGCATTGCTTTTGCCGTCGGCCTAGTGGTGCTGATCGCCAGCATTGCCTTGGCTCTGGCGGGCAGTGGAGGCCGCCCATGACCCTCGCCGTGCTGCTAGTGCACCTGGTTGGGGCGCTGTTGCTGCCGTTTTTGGCCCCAGGCCTGATCAACCGCATTAAGGCGTGGTGGGGCGGTCGCCGCGGCGCTCCTCTGCTGCAGCCTCTGTGGGACACGCGCCGCCTTCTTCGCAAGCAATCGGTCTACAGCGAAACCACCACCGCCGTGTTCCGCCTTGGCCCCGCGGTGGTGATGGCGACGACCCTCGCTGCTGCCCTGCTAGCCCCCATGACGCCAGGAAGCGGAGTCCTGTCTTTCTCCAATGACGTCGTGATTTTTGCCTATACGCTGGGCCTGGGACGGCTGTTTCTAACCCTGGCGGCGTTGGACACCGGCAGCGCCTTTGAGGGCATGGGCGCCGCCCGCGAAGCGACTTTTTCGGTGTTTGCCGAACCTTCGCTCTTCCTGGTCCTGGGCACGCTGGGGCTCTTTGGCGGCCAGGCGACATTTGCCGAGCTCATGGGCCCCCATGGCTGGCAAACCCTGCCGGTCAAGCTGCTTTGCGCTGCGGTCCTGATGCTGCTTTTGCTGATTGAATCGGCGCGCATCCCGGTCGATGATCCCACGACCCATCTCGAACTGACGATGATCCACGAAGTCATGATTCTGGACCACAGCGGCCCGGAATTGGCCATGCTGCAGTACGCTGCGGGCCTCAAAATGACCATCTACATGGGCCTTTTGGCCGCCTTGCTCAATCCCTTTCCTCTAACCTCCCAGCCTTGGGGGAGCGCCGTGGCTTCTCTTGCGATTATCGGCGGCGCAGTCGCATCGGTCGGCCTGATGGAGTCCCTGCTTGCTCGGCTCAGGATGCGACTGATTCCCCAATTTGCCCTCGCAGCATCCGCGCTTGGTCTGGTGGCGCTCCTCATCGCCGTCACCCAACCGCACCAGGGCTAACCCACCATGATTTACGCACCGCTGCTGTTCTTTCTCGCCCTAATAGCCCCCCTGTTCATTCGTTCGTGGCGGGCCGCGGCGGCGGGGCTGTTCCTCCAAGGTCTGGCCATGACGGCCATGCTGTGGTCTGAAGGCCCGCTAGACACCGCCAGCGCTGTGTTGGCCTTGGTGGACATGGCGCTCCTGAGGACAATCGCCGCCCCGCTCGCCCTAGGTCAAATGGCCGAGTTCACCCAGGTAGACGGCGATTTTGACGCAATTCCAGCCAACTTGCTGATCTGGACCTTCGCGGTGATTCTACTGCTCACGGGCTTCGCCTTTGCCCTGCGCGCCACGGACGGCACGGCGCAGGCGGTTTTGCATGTGGGCACCGCCGTCTGCGCGGTATTGGTGGCGATGCTGATCCTGGCGACCCAGCGCGCGCCATTTGGCCAAGCGGTAGCCATCCTCACCCTAGAGAACGCGATTGCGCTGTTTGAGATGCGCAGCCAGCACCCCACCGCTTGGCCGCTGCGCCTGGGCCTGATGGTGCTGTTTCTCTTGACCCTGGCGACCATGCTGTTTCACCTCAAACGCCTGGGCCGAGCCGCACAAACGCCGACCCCTTCAACGGACCTGGCCATCCTATGACAAACCTCCCGCTGATAGCCGTGCTCCTGCCCGTCATCGGCGCGCTGCTGCTGCTGTGGCCCGCGGCTTTTGCCAAGGCCGACCGCATCGTGCTGGCCATTGCCGGCTTGACCGTCTTGGCGCTCTCGCCGCTGATGATGCCCCGCGATAGCGCGTACTACCTCCTTGGCAGTTGGGTGCGCGTCGACGCGACCGCCCAGCTGTTCTTGCTGCTGGTCAACGCGCTGTTTGGCGGCATTGCCTGGCACATGCACAACCGCATTCGCGCCGCCCCGGAGCTGCAGAAGCAGTTTTATCGCCTGGCCCGCCTAGCCCTGGTCTTTATGGCCGCAGCCAATGCCGCCATTCTGTCAAACCATATGGTGGTCGGCTGGATTTTTCTCGAAATCACCGCCCTTGCCGCTGTCCCGATGATCTCCCACCAACGCCAATTGGAGACCCTCACGGCCGCGTGGCACTATTTCTTGTTCTCTGCCGTAAGCCTGGGGTTGGTGATGCTGGGCATGATCTGCCTGAGCCACGCCATCGAGTTGGGCATGGGGCCTCAACACCTTAGCCTGCATCACACCGATCTCATGCAGGAGATTTCTCTCGCGGATCCGCTGTGGCGGCGGATTGGTCTGGTCCTGATTATCCTGGGCTACGCCTCAAAGCTCGGTCTGGCCCCCATGTACTCCTGGCTACCTGAGACCTATGACGCCGCCTCGCCGTCCGTGACAGCCTTGCTCGCAGCGGTGCAGTTCAACATCGCCTTTGTGGGCCTGTTTAGAGTGCTTCAAGTCTATGGCCCCATGGACGCTGACATCACCCGTTACCTTCTGACGGCGCTCGGCCTCTTCTCTATGGTCATCGCCACGCTGAAGATCGTATCCACTAACAATTACAAGCTTCTTATCGCCTACGCCTCGATCAACCACGCCGGCGTCATCGCCCTTGGACTCGCGCTTGGCAAGACCGCCGGATACGGTGTGATTCTCTACGTCGTCAGCAATGCTTTGGTCAAAGCGATCCTGTTCCTCACCGCCGGCAACATCAAGGCCTACTATCGCACCAAGAAGATCGACGAACTGCACGGCATGATCACGGAAATGCGCCACAGTGCCCTGTTTTTTCTGGGCGGAGTGTTTGCCCTGCTTGGATTTGCCCCCTTTGGCAGCTTCTTTGGCGAGCTCATTATCATGACAGGCCTGATTGCCAACGGCCAATACGTCACGTTTGTGGCGATGGCGCTGCTGCTGACCGTGGTGTTTGTGGCCACAGGGCGGTCGCTGTTTCCGATGGTGTGGGGCGAGCCGCGTCCCGGCGCTACACGGCAAAACGAGTCGGTTTTGGCGCTGGGTCCAAAGCTCTTCTACTTAGCGATTCTGCTGTCTTTGGGTATCTACACACCCGCTCCGCTCTCCTTCCTGCTTCGGCAGGTGGCCGACAGTCTTGGGGGCCGCTGATGGTCTATTCGCCCGCCCTAGTGATCCCCCTCTCTGCGACCCCGCCCTACGCCGAGTTTGAGCGACAGCTGTGCCGGCGATTGCAGCACGGCGCCCGCCCAGTCAGCTATTTTGCGCGGCGCCTCTCTACCGGCGAGGTCGAACTGAGCGCCGTCATCCAGGATACCGCTGGGCTTTCTCTGTTGCGCGGCCTGGCCACGGACCTTAGCGACCGCACCTCGCTGACCCCGCGCTTTCCCGCCCTGCACATCTTTGAGCGCGAGATTCACGAGCAAACCGGACTGCCCATGCCCGGCCATCCGTGGCTCAAGCCGCTGCGTTCGCCCGTTGAACCCATGGACTCCTATCCCTTCTTTGACATGGTCGGCAAAGAGATCCACCAGGTCGCGGTGGGTCCAATCCACGCGGGCGTCATCGAGCCTGGGCATTTTCGATTCCACTGCCATGGCGAAACTGTCTATCACCTGGAAATTCAGCTTGGCTACCAACACCGTGGCATCGAGACGCAGTTGCTGCACCGGCCCCTCGCCCACGCGCCCGCGCTGATTGAGTCCATCGCCGGCGACACGGTCATCGGCCACACCTGGGGATTTTGCCGCGCCCTTGAGGCCTTGGCCAACCTGACCCTGCCCGACCAAGTGGAATTGGTCCGCGGCATTGCCCTGGAGCTTGAGCGCATCGCCATGCATCTCAGTGGCTTGAGCGGCATCGCCACCGACATCGGCTTTCTCCAAGGCTCTACGACCTGGGGGCGCTTGCGCACCACCATCATCAACATGTCGATGCTCCTGTGCGGCAGTCGCTTTGGCCGCGGCTGGCTGCGCCCCGGGGGCGTGCGCTTTGGCATTGCGCCAGAGGTCGCCCAGCGCTGTCTGACGCAGCTGCAGCAGTTTGAGCGCGACATGGCGGTGATGGTCGAGCTATTCCGCACTTCGCTGACGGTGAATGGCCGCCTCCACGACGTGGGCACAGTGACCGCAGAAATGGCCGACCAGATGGGCCTTGTGGGCATGGCCGCGCGCTCGAGCGGCTTGCCTTTGGACCTTCGCACCACCCTACCCGGCCCGGCCTTTCGCTTGCTGCCGATCCCTGTCGCGACCGTCAATTCGGGCGACTGCTGGGCCCGGGCAGACCTGCGCATCGCCGAGATCGGCTTCTCTCTTGAGTGGCTTCGCCAGGCCTTGCAGCAACCTCACCTCGACGACACGCCGCTGCAGCCCGTGGGCCCGCTCGCCCCCAACTCGCTGGGGATTGGCCTTTGCGAAGCGTGGCGCGGCGAAGTGGTTCATGCCCTCCAGACCGACGGCGAGGGCCAGATTTGCCACTTCAAGGCCCAAGACCCCTCCCTGCGCAACTGGTTTGGCTTGGCCCAGTCTCTGCGGGGCAATGAAATCAGCGATTTTCCGATCTGCAACAAGAGCTTTGACCTGTCCTATTGCGGCAGCGATCTGTAGGGGCTGGCCATGCTGCGTTCACTCCGTGTGCGAATTTCTCAGGGCCGCCAGTACATTCCCGACCTGCGGGCAGCCTCTCCCGCAAACTACCGCGGCCTACCGGCGATTGCCCCGGGCCCGTGCCCTGAGGGCTGCCGGCAATGCGCTGATGCCTGCCCGGCCCATGCCTTTGTCGACCTGAACCCGCTGACCATTGACCTGGGCCGCTGTACCCTGTGCGGCGACTGCGAGCCCGCGTGCCCAGAGCACAAGCTTACATTTTCAAATACTTGCCATACTGCAGCCGTGGTCCGCAGCGACTTGCTCATTTCTGCCGCCCGCCCGAGTCCGCCGCCCATGGCCGTCCAAAGTGCCCTGAAAAAGCAGTTTGGCCGTTCATTGCGCCTGCGCTCGGTTTCTGCCGGGGGCTGCAACGGCTGCGAGGCCGAGCTCAACGCCGCCGGCAATGTCAATTTTGACATGGGTCGCTTTGGCATCGAGTTTGTCGCTTCGCCGCGCCACGCCGACGGCCTGGTCATCAGCGGCCCCATCACCCGCAACATGGCCGAGCCCCTGCAACTCTGCTACGACGCCATGCCCAGGCCGCGCTTTGTCATCGCCTACGGGGCCTGCGCAATATCGGGCGGTGTTTTCGCCGAGGCACCGCAGCTGGAGCGCCAGTTTGTCGCCGACAACACCCCCGTGCTGTATCTGCCGGGCTGCCCACCCCACCCCTTGACCTTTGTGGTCGGGTTGATGGACCTCTTGGGCATCCAGATAGCCAAATAGCCTTTCCCGCTGACGGTTGGCGGTCGGGATTCCGCCCCCGGCCCGGATCTTGCCCAAACGGCCGGCAGGGCTTAGATTCTTGGTCCACCGCCCTGCAAGGACGCCATGGCCCCGACCTACCCAGTGACACCAGCCATCCGCGTTCTGCGCGCCGCGAACGTGTCCTTCAGCGAGCACCTGTACAAGTACGAAGAAAAGGGCGGCACGCGCGTGTCGGCCCGCGAGCTTGGCGTCGACGAACATGCCGTCATCAAGACGCTGATCATGGAAGACGACGACCGCCAGCCGCTGATCGTCCTTATGCACGGCGACCTGCAGGTTTCGACCAAGAATCTGGCCCGCCAATTGGGCAAGAAGCAAGTCACTCCGTGTACCGCCGACACAGCCAATCGCCACAGCGGCTACCTGGTGGGTGGCACGTCACCGCTCGGCGCGCGCAAGACCATGCCCGTGTACGCCGAAGCTTCGATCTTTGACCTGCCGCTGGTGTATCTCAATGGCGGCGCCCGCGGCTTCCTGGTCTGCATCAACCCTTTGGATCTGCAGAAGCTGTTGGACATCGAACTCGTTGAAGTGGGCATTCCCGGGTAAGGCTGCGCAGCCGAACCACCGCCAGAACACTTCCCCCCAACTCCAGCCCCTAACCGCCTAGACCGCCGGCCTGACCCGACTCCACCGCCCCGCCGCGACAGGCGCCGTCAGCCCCGGCCCCGGCCCCGGCCCAGCCATGGCAAAACGCAAAAATGCCAACACCCCCCTGTAGACCGAAGTCTACAGGGGGGTGTTGGTCGTGGATTCCGGCAGCGTCCTACTCTCCCAGACGGTCTCCCGTCAAGTACCATTGGCGCTGGAGAGCTTAACTTCCGAGTTCGGAATGGAATCGGGTGG
>JBIKTV010000552.1:0-3826 GCA_044347905.1 Myxococcota bacterium | reverse complement strand
TGCCAAGCACACCGCGTCGGCGGCCCAGGTCTCGATCTTGCCGGTCACCAAGTCGCGGGTGACGATGCCGCGGGCGTGGCCGTTGACCAGCACCACATCCAGCATCTCCGTGCGCTCGTGCATTTTCACCGTGCCCAGGCCCACCTGGCGCATCAGCGCGGAGTAGGCGCCGAGCAACAGCTGCTGGCCGGTCTGGCCGCGGGCATAGAACGTCCGGCTGACCTGGGCGCCGCCAAAGGAGCGGTTGGCCAAGGTGCCGCCGTACTCGCGGGCAAAGGGCACGCCTTGGGCGACGCACTGGTCGATGATCGCCGTCGACACTTCGGCCAAACGGTAGACGTTGGCCTCGCGGGCGCGGTAGTCGCCGCCCTTGATGGTGTCGTAGAACAGCCGGTACACCGAGTCGCCGTCGTTCTGGTAGTTCTTGGCGGCGTTGATACCGCCCTGAGCGGCGATGGAGTGGGCGCGGCGCGCGCTGTCCTGAAAGGCAAAAGCGTGAACATTATAGCCAAGTTCCGCAAGGCTCGCCGCCGCCGAAGCGCCCGCCAGGCCCGTGCCGACCACGATAATGTTGAACTTGCGCTTGTTGGCCGGGTTCACCAGCTTGAGGTCAAAGCGGTGCTTGCTCCACTTTTGCGCCAGCGGTCCCGAGGGAATCTTGGAGTCGAGCTTGA
Source organism: Myxococcota bacterium (assembly GCA_044347905.1). GTDB lineage: Bacteria > Myxococcota_A > UBA9042 > UBA9042 > UBA9042 > SXRM01. The sequence continues at coordinate 3,152 of JBIKTV010000552.1, read as the reverse complement.
TGCTCATCGCGTCCTCCGCCAGGGGCCCGTCTCAAGAGATGAGGCGCAGGCACCCTTGGGTTCGCCGGCTGCGGCCGGTCGTGAAATACTGCAGACGTCAACCTGGGTTGCTGAGGGGTCACCCCTCCATACCCAACGCGAACTCAGTGGATGACCCCGGCGGCGATCGCCAGCGGCACGGCCACAAATCCCAAGACGATCAGCGCCGCCAGCGCCGGGCCGGCCTTGCGGACCAGCGGCCGGTACGTGCCGTTGTTCAGCCCCAGCGTCTGGATCGAGCTCTGAATGCCGTGGGCCAGGTGCATCCCCAGAAGGGCCACCGCCACCACATAAATGCCCGTCAGCACAGGGTTATTGAACGCGGCGACCATGCGGCCGTACGCATCCGGCACGGATAGGCCTTTGTGCGCGCCCGAGGTCAGCGTGTAGAGCATGCCCTCGTAGCCGTCGGCCGTGACCTTGAGTGCGGTAAAGTGCAACAAGTGGTAAATGATAAAGAACATCACGATCGGCCCGGAGGCGCGCATGCTCTTGGCCGCGGCGCTGGCCGCCAACCACTTGTTGTCCGCGTAATTCTCGGGCCGTGCGGCGCGGTTGCGGCTGGTGAGCTGGATGAACGCCCAGACGTGCAGGCCGGTGGCGCCCAACAGTCCCAGGCGCGCAGCCCACTTCAGGCCGCCCAAGCTCTGCAGCAAGTGCGCGTAATTGTTGTAGGCTTCCCGGGCTTTGTCGGTCTCGCCAAACATTTGCAGGTGGCCGACCATGTGGACGAGCACAAAACCGACCAGCATCAGGCCCGTCAGCGCCATGATGGCCTTGAGGCCGATGGTCGATCCCATCAGGCGCTCCAGCACCTTGCCGACCCCTGGGCTTTGGACCTTGACGACATCACTGTCCATGATTCTCTCCCCTCTGTCCCGCGTTCGGACGCCGAGTCACGCGACGGGTTTGGCGCTCCACAGCGGTTCGCCCCGGCGGCGCCGCTGGCGGCCCGCCATCAAGCGGGCCTCGCCCGGCCAGCGCAATCCAGCGATTCGCTTGGGCCGTTGATTTGCCGGGGGACACGCCCGCCCCCTCGCCACGCCGAACGGCCCAGTGGCAAAGGGGGCAGGGCGATCGTAAGCGGTGGCCGGGCGATTCGCCAAAGCCACCGCGATGAACTACAGAAGATCCTTGACGACTTCGCGTTCGCCGACCAGCTCGTCGTTGGTCAGGCGGATCTTCTCTTGCGCCCAGCTCGACAGCTTGAGCCCCTGAACCACGGAGTAACCGCCCTTGCCGTCCGAAGTCACCGGCAGCGAGGTGTAGATACCCAGCGGCGAGCCGTAGCTGCCATCGGACCACACGGCCGCGCTAAACCACTGGCCGCGCGCGGTCTTATTCTCCAGATCCTTGACGTGATCGATGGCCGCAGAGGCCGCCGAAGCCGCAGAGGACTTGCCGCGGGCCTGGATGATCGCCTTGCCGCGGTTCTGCACGTTGCTGACGAACTCGCCGCGCAGCCACTTGCGATCCTTGATGACGCTCGCGGCCTTCTTCTTGCCGATCAGCGCGTTCTCAAAGTCGGGGTACATCGACTCGGAGTGGTTGCCAAACACGCTGACGTGCTTGATGTCCGCGTTGGTGACGCCGGCCTTGGCGGCGAGCTGGGCGATCGCCCGGTTCTCGTCGAGGCGGGTCATGGCAAAGAAGCGCTCCTTGGGAACGCTCTTGCAGTTGCTGGCGGCGATCAAGCAGTTGGTGTTGCACGGATTGCCGACCACCAGCACGCGCATGTCGCTGGCGCCGCGCTCCAGAGCCTGGCCCTGGCCGACAAAGATCGGCCCGTTCTCGCGAATCAGGTCTGCGCGGGCCATGCCGGGGCCACGCGGCTTGGAACCGACGAGAAGAGCCCAGGAAACGCCGTCAAAGGCCACATTGGGGTCGTCCGTCGTGACGATGCCGGCCAGGCTCTTAAAGCCGCAGTCCTGCAGCTCCATCGCCACGCCCTGCAGGGCCTTTTGCACTTCCGGGATCGGCAGATCGAGCAACTGCAGGATCACCGGGCGGTTGCCAAAGGTCTCACCGGAAGCGAGGCGGAACAGCAGGCTGTAACCAATCTGGCCGGCGGCGCCGGTCACGGCCACGCGGATGGGCTGGGTCATGGCGAAAATCCTTGGTTTAATCAGGGAGATGAAGGGAACGGTGGTGCCCTGCCCAACGGCAAGACGGTCGCATAGGCCCCGGATCTTTTGCCTCGCCGGGCTGGGTGTCAAGGCGGGGCCGGGGCGCGCTTGTCACGGTTCAGTCGGATCGGGCCCTCGGGCCGCCGCTTCTAGCAGGGCCTCAGCACGGCTTTCGCTCGCTTCATCGCGGATTTGACCGCGCAAAAACACCTGGCGGCCAGCGAATTCCGCGGCCTCCCAGCGCGGCCCAGTAAACGGTTGGCGATCGCCCTTGAGGTGATCCTCAAACTGCGCGCCCAGCAGGTCGTACAGCAGCTCCACAGCCTGGCGATCGGCCAATTCCTGACCGCGCACAGGGCCTTTGCGCTCGATCCGCGCATCGACTCGGTAGACGCTCCGCCGCTGCTGGTCGGCCAGCTCCCAAGTCACCTCAACCCAGCCCGCCTGCTCGACGCCGCGCAGCACCCGCAGCGCCTCATCGGCGCGCAGCAGCCCAGGCCACAGCGAGCGCAGCATCCTCTCGACGCGCCTCGCCTCAAATTCGCTCACCAATTCGCGCACGGCCATCGGCAGATCTCCGCTACACTATAAGCGCCACCACAGATCGAGCGTCGGCAGGGCCGGCAGGTCGCTCAGCCAACCGCCGGGCTGGGCGCCGTCGACGTCAAACGCCGTCAGAATCACCATCAGGTGCACGCCGCCAAAGCGCCTAAAACCGTGGGTCCAGGCCAGGGTGGTCACCGGCTTGGCCAGCCCGCCGTGGCTGATGCCGTAGCGCAGGTACATCGACGCTTGCAGGAGATCGCTCGGCGTGAGCAGGTGGTGCAATTCCAATGTCGCGGCGGCACCGTGGGACACGCCGATCAGCTCATCGCCAACGACTTCATCCAGATGCGCGGCATAGTGCAGGCCGCCCGTCACAGCCCAGTGGGGCCCCAGGTACAGCGTGCCCAAGCCACCGGCCACCATCTCGCCCGGCGCCGGCAC
>JBIKTV010000551.1:0-3828 GCA_044347905.1 Myxococcota bacterium | reverse complement strand
ATCGCCGCCCAGCCAGCTCGAGCCCAGCTCCATGCCCAGGCGCAGCGGAGGAGGCGTGCCGGCGGTAGCGGACGAGGGGGACCCACTTAGAACCGCACACACTGCATAGACAATTGCCCATTTTGCCGCAGCGAACGCTGACCTGAACCGCAGCGACGCCGCCTTCACGGCACCGCCCCCAGCGCGCCAGCCTTGGCCTGATCGGCGCCGTGCGCGGGCGAGTGGCCAGGCAGGTGCGCACGCGGATGGGCGCTGTCATAGACCCGCATCAGGTGGTTCAGCGAGGCGTGGGTGTAGCGCTGCGTGGTCGAAAGCCGAGCGTGGCCCAACAGTTCCTGCACCTCGCGGACATCGCCGCCGGCGTCCAGGATGTGGGTGGCAAAGGAGTGGCGCAGAGCGTGCGGGTTGATAATCTTGTGCAAACCAGCTTGGGCACAACGCTTTTCTAGCATCCTCCCCACGGAGCGACTGCTGAGCCGCGAGCCGCGCCAGTTGAGGAACAGCGCCTTCTGCGCGTCGGTCAGCACCTTGCCGGCCTCTTTGCAGCGCCCCAACAGCTCGCCGCGGTGGCGCAGCCAAGTCACCAGCGCCTGTTGGGCCTTGGAGCCAAAGGGCACGATGCGGGTCTTCTTGCCCTTGCCGCGGACGCGCACCAGCCGCTCGGTCAGGTCAACGCTCAGCAGGTCCAGGCCGGTCAGCTCAGAGACGCGCAACCCCGCGCCGTACATCAGCTCGATCAGCGCCACATCGCGCAATTGCAGCACCGGGTCGCCGTCGTCGCCCTCCAGCGGCTTGGACAGCAGGGCGATCACCTCGTCAACACTGAGCATTTTGGGCAAGGTCTTGGGCTGTTTGGGCCCTCGCAGCCCCTCGACCGGGCTGGCCTTGAGCCGGCCGCGCACGATGAGGTAGCGGTACAGAGAGCGCAGCGAGGACAGCCGCCGCGCCACCGAGCTGGGGGCCAAATGCCCATGCAAATTGGCGATATATTCGTGAACGTCGTCGCGCTCGGCGGTCAGCACGTCGCGCTGTTGCGTCTGCAGCCACTCCGCCCAGTGGGCCAGGTCCGCGGCATAACAGCGCACAGAGTGGCCCGAGAGCTGGCGTTCTACCTGCAAGTGTTCAATGTACGCGTCCACCGGATCGCGCATTTCCGCCGGGTCCGCTGGGGTTTTGCGCTCGATCGACTGGCGAATGTGGCGAGGTGATCCATCCATGGCCCTAGGATGCCGCAGCCCGGGGCGCTGTCGATTTTTCTGCTGCCCTTGGGCGACGGAGAGCGGCTTGCGCCCAAGAGATCGCCGGGGGACAATGCGCCCATGGTCGACACCCCTTTGCCTCCTGACGCACCGCTCCCCGCTGCTGCCGCGCCGCCGGCCGCCGCCATGACGCCGCAAGCGCTGCGGACGCTCCCGCTGGCCGACGACTTGACCGCGGCCGAGCTCGATCACCCCTCGGCGATGGTCAAGCGCTTTGGCCTGTTGGCGCGCTGGTTCGCCTGGGTGTTCTTCAAGCCGGTGCAGTTTCCGGCGCGCATTGTTAGCGACATCAAAGGTTTATCCAAAGACGGCGCGATCATCTACGTGCTGTCCGCGATCAGCCTGTTGGACTACTTCTACTTCAACTGGGCCTTTGTCCGCTCTGGCCTGCCTCTGGCGCGCTTTGCCAACGGCATCTCCATGACCTGGCTGCAGCCGTGGCGCAAGGGCCTTCTGGGCTGGTTCCGCCGGCGGGTGCTGCGCCAACCCCAGCGCCGCGAAGAAGAAGTGCTGCACGGCCTCCTGCGCCGCCGCGAACCGGTGATGCTGTTCTTGCGCCGGTCCTTCTCCCTGCTGGACTTGCTGTTGGCCCGGCCGCAGCTGGGCTACCTGCACGAGCTGCTGCAGGCCCAGCGCGATGCCGGCCACCCGCTGCTGATCGTTCCACAACTGCTTGTGTGGGAACGCGATCCCGACCGCTCGCGCTCGACGATCATCGACGAGTTTTTTGGCGATCCCTCCGCCCCAGGGCGGGTGCGCAAGCTGGTGGCGTTCCTGATCAACCACCGCCGCGCCCAAGTGCGGGCCGGCGACCCGATCAACCTGCAGGAATTCCTTAACGACCACGCACAGATCGCCGAGCCGTCGCTGCTGGCGGAAAAGCTGCGCTTGCGCATCGCCCAGGCCTTGCGCCAAGAGGACCGCATCGTCCGCGGCGTGCCGATCAAGCCGCCCGAGCAGGTGCGCCGCGAGATCATCGCCGACCCAGAGGTCCAGGTGGATCTGGCCCAGCTGTCTCAGCAGACTGGCAAATCCATTGAACTGGTCACGACCGAGTTTGACTCGAACCTAGACGAGATCGCTGCCCGGTATAACATGAATGTGGTCGCGGGGTTCAGCTTCTTGCTTACCCTGCTCTGGGCGCGCATCTATGAGGGCATCGAGATCGACGAAGAGGGCCTGGAACGCATCCGCCAGGCCGGCCGCACCGCGCCGATTGTGGTCGTGCCCAGCCACAAGTCGCACATCGACTACCTGATCGTCAGCTACGTGTTCTACCGCGCGGGCCTGATTCCGCCGCACATCGCTGCCGGGGCAAATCTATCTTTCTTTCCAATGGGTTACCTATTCCGCCGCGCCGGTGCGTTCTTTCTGCGCCGCTCTTTTTCTGGCCAGCCGATCTACGCCTCCGCGTTCCGCCACTACGTGCGCAAGCTGCTGGCGGACGGCCACTGGCTTGAATTCTTTCCTGAAGGTGGTCGTTCGCGCACCGGCAAGCTGCTGCCGCCCAAGTTTGGCCTGTTCAAGCACGTGCTTGAGGCCGTGGCCGACGGCAAGCGCGACGACGTGGTGCTTCTGCCCGCCAACTTTGGCTATGAGCGCTTGATAGAAGAGAAGGCCTACCGCAAAGAGCTAGAAGGCGGCGAAAAGAAGGCTGAATCCCCGGTGGAGGTCCTCAAAGCCACCAGCGTGCTCGTGCACAAATACGGCCGCATTCGCGTGCAATTTGGCGAGCCCATGAGCGTGCGCGCGCTGCTAGAGGAGCAGGGGGCGATGGGCCCCGTCGGGCAGCGCGACAGCAAAGCCTTTGATACCGCGCTCAAAGTCTGCGGGTTCCGCGTGCTGGGGCGCATCAACCAGGCGGCAGTGCTGACCCCTACGGCGCTGGTGGCGGCCGTGCTGATGACCAAGGTCCACAAGGGCATCACCCGCGGCGATTTGCTCTTGCGGGTTGGCTACTTGCTCGACCTTGCCAGCCGGCGAGGCGCGGTGCTGTCGGAGCCGCTGGTGACGGCGATCCAGGTGCGGCGCCAGCAAATTCTGGAGGCAGAAGGCCGCGATCAGGCGCGCCAACACGCCGCTGGCGGCGAGCCCGATCCGTTTGGCCTTCAGGCGGCGCGCGCGAGTGCCGTGGGCCACGCCGTGGGCGATGTGGTCGACAAGGCCCTGCAGCTGTTTGAAGGCGCTAGGTGGATCCTGCGGCGGCGCTTTGACGACGAGGACGTGCTGATCGTCCGCGCCGAAGGGCGCATGCACCTGGATTACTACAAGAACAACATGCTGCACCTGTTTGTGGCGGAGGCGCTGCTGGCCTGTGCGGTGTTGGCCAAGCTGCAGCACGGCGCGGCGATGACCCCGGCGGGACTCGAAGAACTGACCAAATTCCTTTCGCAATTGTTCCGCTTTGAGTTCGTCTACGAGCCGGGCGTGAGTTTTGAGACTCAGTACGCCCGCACCCTGGACAGCTTTGTGCAAGCGGGCTGGCTGCGCCACAAGGGCGACGGCCAACTGCAGGTCGCCACGAGCGTCCGCGGCGCCTTGCGGCTCTACGCCAAGCTGCTGCAGAGCT
>JBIKTV010000550.1:0-3833 GCA_044347905.1 Myxococcota bacterium | reverse complement strand
CCCGCCAGCACCTCCTGGACGAATTGCTGCGCCCTGCGGCCCTGGAGCCGGGGCAGCGCCTAGGCGGCCTTGCGGTGCGGGCCTTTGACGTGGAGGGCGACTACCTGCGCCTGGACCTCGATTGGCCCGCAGGCACAGAGGGGTTTGCCATCCTGGCCCAGCCTCGCCGCGACGAGGCCCCAGCTTTTGTGCGCAGCCAAACGTGGAATATCGGCTACAGAGGGGCGGGATTTACCAAAGATCACGCAGAGATGCTTGGCGAAGTGGCCCGGCGCTTGGACCTCGGCGCAGGGGCCGCCCAGCTGGGCATCGATCAGCTGCGCCAGCGCTTCTTTACCCGGCCCACCCAGGACAGCTACCTGGAGATCAGCCCGGGCAAGAAATTGTACATCCGCGTGACCGATCACTGCGATGAAGCCTGCGTTTTCTGCAACGCCACCGAGGGCAACCTCAACGTGGTCGAGTCGCGCACGGATGCCGAGGCGATCCTCCGGGGCATGCCGGTGGGGGCGCTGGCCCAGGTGATTTTCTCTGGCGGCGAGCCGACTTTGGTCAAGTCCCTGCCGCGTCTCGTGGCGCTGGCCTGTGAGCGAGGCGCCCGCGACGTCATCATCCAGACCAACGGCGTGCTGCTGGCCGCGCCGGGCGAGATCGAGAAGTATCTGCCCTACAAAGATCGCGTGGGGATTGGCTTTTCTCTGCACGCCACCGAGCCAGGCCTGTCCGCGGCGATGATCGACCACCCAGACGAGCAGCGCTTTCCGGCCAAGCTGCGGGCGATTGACCTGGCCGTCCAGCACGGCTTTCGCGTCAAGCTGACGTGCGTGGTCATGCGCCCCAACTTGGCCCAGGGCGCCGAGTTTGTCCGCTGGGCTTGGGGTCGCTGGGGCAAAGGCCTGACGCGCGTTCAGCTTTCCTATGCAATGCCGCGCGGCAACGCCTGGCTCAACCAGCACCTGCTGCTCAAGTTCAGCGATTGCGCGCCGATTTTTGCCGAGGCCTTTGAGTTTGGCCGTCAAGTGGGCTTGCGGGTAGAGACGAGCCAGTCCGCCTGCCCGCCGCCGTGTTTGCTGCCCGACTACATCGATCACTATGATCTCTACGGTGATTTTGCGGGCCGCGTCGCCGATCCTGAGCGGGTCAAGCCCCCGGAGGTGTGCGGCGGCTGCCAGTGGGAGCGGATCTGCGCCGGCGTGTGGAAGCGCTACCTGGATGTGTTTGGCACCGCTGAAATCAAGGCCATCACCGACCGGCCGGCCCCGGAAGTGGTGCTGGAAGACTATATGGACGCGGAGATGTTTGACCTCTGCGATACGTGAGCCCCAATAGCGCTTGCGGGCCTTGCCCAAAGCCCGGCGATGTGTTTGCTTGCGGGGCCGGCGCAACTGGGGTGCGGCAAGAGGACGGGTGATGCGGCGACTGGGATGGGCACTGTTGGCGCTGCTGGCGTTGGGGACGCTGGCCCTGGTGATGTGGGCGCTTTTTGCCGATCCCGACGTGGCCGCCCCGGCCGATCTCGCGGTGGCCGCAGAGCCCGAGCCTGAGCCGCCGCCGGCCCCTGTGCGCCCCGCAGAGCCCCTGCCGGCCCCGCCGCCGCGTCGGTCCCTGCCGTCGCCGCAGCCCGCTCAGGTGGCCGCTGCGCCTGCTTTGGCCGAACAGACGGATGTCCGCGGGCAAGTGGTGGATCCAGAGGGGCAGCCGGTGGCCTTCGCCCAAATCGTCCGCGCCGATCAGCCCGAACAGGCCGTGGGGGTGACCGATCCCAGCGGCCACTTTGTCCTGGCGCTGCAAGGGGCGCCGCGGGCCGTCATCGCCGTGCACGAGCGTTTTGCCGCCTCCAATGTCGAACAACTGCGCTTGACCCCAGATGGATCTTGGCAAATCCGCCTGCAGTCGGGGGGCGCGCTCCAGGGCAGGGTGCTGGGGGCGGATGGCCAGCCGGTGCCGCGCGCTACGGTGTCGATTGAGCGCGCCGAGCACGACGGCCCCGCGCTGCCGGTGCGGCGCATGTCCCCGCCGGTGCAGTGCAATGAAGCGGGGGTCTTTGAGTTTGGCCCCTTGCGCCCCGGCAGCTACGACCTGCGCGCCGACGCCGATGGCCGCGCCCCGGGGTTTGCCCGCAGCCTGCGCGTGGCGGTGGCGGGTCGCCAGACGGGCATCGACATTCGCTTGGCCGCAGGCGCCACGGTGCGCGGAAGGGTGACGTCCAAGCAGTCCGGCCAGCCCGTTGCGGGTGCTGTAGTCATGCTGATGGATTTTGGCCCTGGCACGTCGCCGCGCAGTGCCACGACCGATGCCGATGGCCGCTACCAGCTCGCCACGGTCGCCCCCGGCCGCCACTCTTTGCGCGTCGACCACCCAGAGCACCGCTCAGAGCTGGCGAGCGGTCTGGACCTGCCCGACGGCGGCGAGCTGGTGCGCGACGTGGCCTTGGCCGCCAAGGTCGCCGGCGAACGCTTTTCTTTCCAGGGGATTGGCGCCACTTTGATGCGCGATGGCCAGGGCGTCGTCGTGCGCGGCATTATGGCCGGCACCCCCGCGGAGCAGGCCGGCGTTCGCGAGGGCGATCGCATCGTGTCGGTCGATCGCTCGGCCGTTTCGTCGATGCCGCTGCCGCAAGTGGTCGAGCGCATCCGCGGCGAAGAGGGCAGTTCGGTGCTCTTGGAGATCGAACGGCCCGGGCAGGGTCGCTTTACCGTTCAGGTCAACCGCGGTCAGGTGGTGGTCAAAGACCCGCCTGAGGGCACGCCGCCCGGGCATCCGTAGCAGTTTCCTGAGGAACCGGGGCTCTACACGCCTGGGATGAGGATGCGCCCCGGCGCTCCCGTCGACCCACCGGTCTTGGTGTGGCAGCTGTTGCACGCGCCGGTCGACACCGCGCCGATCATCGCCCGCTCCTTGCCGCCCGCTTTGACCTTGGCAGTGTAGGGCATGGCGATGGCGCTGCTAAAGGAGAAGTTGCCAGAAGCATTGGTGATCGCCGTGTGCACCTTGCCATTGTGGTCGGTGATTTCTACGGTGATGCCCGATTTTCCGAGGCACAGGTCGCCTTCGGCCAGCGCGCCAAACACCGTCCCCGCCGCCTGGAACTGCGGACCCTCTCCCTGCTGTTTGTGGCAAGCGATGCAGTCTTGGCCGGGGTTCATCAAGGAACTGCCCTCATTTCCGCCGTTCCACTTGAGCTTGGAGGCGCATTCCGGTGCAGAGGCGGTCTGGTTGTCGTCCTCACTGGCGCACGCTGAAGCGAGGAGCGATGAGGCCAAAAGCATCAAAATGGGCAAGGTTTTCAAGGTGACTCCAGCGCATACGAGGCAAGGGGATGGGCAGGTTGGCGGGCGCTGGCCAGACCAGACCGCACCAAGCCCGCTCAGACGAGGGTAGATCCTGCGATGCGCGATGTACAGGGTCCGAACAGGGTCCGCATGGGGGCGGAAAACGCGCCGCCTCAGCTACTGACCAAGGGCCTGATCGATGGCGTTGCGGTCGAATCCGGGAATGATCCGCCCTTTGACGTACAGAATCGGCACGCCCTGGAGCCTTTGCGCCGGAAAGCCGGCCTTTTGCGCCCTGGCGAGCATGTCTTGCCGCGCCCCAGCTTCTGCTTCCAGGTCCTTTTCGACAAACGGGACGCCCTTGAGCTTGAGGTACTCCGCGGCCTTCTTGCAGTAGCCGCACCAGGCTGTGCGGTAGATGATCACTTGGTTGTCCGCAGCTGTCGCGGCCGCTGGCTGGCTCGGCGCCGCTGCAGGTGCTTCCGCCTTGGCCTTGGGGCGAGCCGCGGCGACCTGCGCCTCCAGCTCCTCGCGGGCCACGCTGCGCACCGGGTAGGTCGC
>JBIKTV010000549.1:0-3834 GCA_044347905.1 Myxococcota bacterium | reverse complement strand
ATCGTCACCTTGTGCAGCGGATCGGAATTCTCAACGAACTTGCCGATCAGTGCGTGGCCGGCCTCGTGGACCGCGGTGCTCCGCAGCTCATCGGCGTCGAGCATCAGGCCGCGGCGCTCCGTGCCCATCAGCACCTTGTCTTTGGCGCTCTCAAAGTCGTCCTGAGCCACCACTTCGCGATCGCGGCGGGCGGCCAACAGCGCTGCTTCATTGACCAAATTCTCCAGGTCCGCGCCGGCGAATCCCGGGGTACCGCGCGACACGGAGTCGAGATCGACGTTGGGACCGAGCGGCACTTTGCGCGTGTGGACCTTGAGAATCGCCAGCCGGCCTTTGGCATCGGGGGCCGGCACCACCACGCGGCGGTCAAAGCGACCCGCGCGGAGCAGAGCCGGATCCAGCACGTCGGGACGGTTGGTCGCAGCGACGAGGATCACGCCGGTGTTGTTCTCAAAGCCGTCCATCTCGACCAGCAACTGGTTGAGGGTCTGCTCGCGTTCGTCGTGGCCGCCGCCCATGCCCGCGCCGCGGTGGCGACCTACGGCGTCGATCTCGTCAATAAAGATGATGCACGGCGCGGACTTCTTGCCCTGCTCAAACAGATCGCGCACCCGGCTCGCACCGACGCCGACAAACATCTCGACGAAATCCGACCCTGAGATCGAGAAGAACGGCACGCCGGCCTCGCCCGCCACGGCCCGCGCCAGCAGCGTCTTGCCGGTACCCGGGGGGCCCATCAACAGCACGCCCTTGGGGATGCGACCGCCGAGCTTGGTGAACTTCTTGGGATCCTTGAGGAAGTGAATGATTTCTTCCAGCTCGTTCTTGCACTCGTCGATGCCGGCCACGTCGTCAAACGTCACCTTGTTGCTGGCCTCGGTCATCATCTTGGCCTTGGACTTGCCAAAGCTCATGGCCCGCGAGCCGCCGGACTGCAACTGCCGCATAAAGAAGAAGAACAACCCCAGGAGCAGCAGCATGGGCAGCCAAGTTGAGAGCAGCGACAGCCAAAAGGCGTTGGCGTCCTCTCGTTCATAGGTGATCTTTACGCCGTTACCGATGAGATCTTTCTGGAATTCTTTGATATCCCCGGTGGAGCGAAACGGCTTGCCCCCGCGGGTAAAGCCGGTGATCTGCAGGCCGCGCACGCTGAATTCGTCGATGCGATCGGCTTCGCTCACGTCTTTGGTGGACGTGGACTTGGTGATGAACTCGGTAAAGGTGATCTCGCTACCCGCGGCGCCGCCACTCCAACTGGAGAACATGACGACCACGAGTAGAATCAAACCGACCCATACCAGCATGCTGCGGTACTGCTTCACACAGGACTCCTTGGGGTCGGTCCAACACCGCCTGCAGGGGGCGGGGCGGCTTTTGGACCCCCTTGGCTGCGAAACCACACAGGGCAACGAGCCCCGACGCCGTCAGAGCCCACAGAGCAAGGTTAGGGTGCAGGGCGCGCTCGCGCAACGTCAGGCGGCGAAAACCTGTCCGCCAGCGGCGATAAACGCATCACGGCGTTCGGCGGATGTGCCAATGGTCGCGGTCGCGGGTGAACTGCAGGCCGGCAATGGCTGTCGTCAGCGGCCCTGGGCCAAGGGCAGCCACTGCGACTTGAGCCACCGCGGCATCGCTGGGCATAGCCACCGCCAAGCGCTGGCAAATCCAACGCATGATCGGTGCGAGCGCGGCGGGATGGTCGGGCAGCAGGGCTCGCGGCAGCACCAGGGCGCCGTCGACCCAGGCGCTTGGCTGCAAGGGGCCCTGAAGATCGCCAGGCTCCAGCAGGAGATGGGCCTGAAAGAGCGCCTGCGCCAACCACCACTGCGCCGCACTGTCGAGATGGCTGAGATGGGCGGCCGTGCGAGAGAGCCCTGCAGAGGCGCCGGGCACAGCCTGTTCCAGCAGCGGCATCACCTGGGCGCGCAAGCGGTTGCGCAGGTGCGCTTCATCGGCGTTGCTGGGATCGCGCCAAGCCGGGCGATCGCCCAACACCGCCAGCAGATCGGCGCGGCTCAGGCCCAACAGCGGCCGAACCACCCCGTCGCCCCGGTAGCTGCGGATCCCCGTCAACGCTTCAGGACCAGCGCCGCGGCAGGCGCGCATCAACAGGGTCTCAGCCTGATCATCTGCGTGGTGGGCCGTGATAATAGCTTTGCAGTCCAACTGGTTCTGTAGCTTGGTCAAGGCGGCATAGCGCAAATCCCGGCAGCGCGCTTCTAGCTGAGGCCCCGCTTGGACCTGCACGTGCACCACGTGGAGCGGCAAATCGCGGGCCTTACAGGCCTCCTGGACCAAGGCGACGGCGAGCTCGCGGCCCGGCTGTAGCCCGTGATCGACCAAGGCGACGGACAGGTGGTGGCCCAAAGAGCGGCGCAAGTGGTCGATCAGCAGCAGGGCGGCCAGCGAGTCCGGCCCGCCAGAACAGCCCAAGAGCACGCGGTCGCCGGGTTGCCAGAGGCGGAGTGCACGCACAGTCTGGCGCACATGCTGGGCAATTTGCCGGCCGCGTCGATCGGGCTGCCAGCGCCAGTCTCGCGGAACCGGCTGGGAAATAGGCGTCTGTTCGTTGGGTTGCAAGGGTGTCTCGCGCGCTGTGCAGACGTCGAGTATGCTGCCGACCCCGCTCGGACGACAAGCGAGCTGCGGAGCACCACCATGGCCGACGAGAATCGCAACGCCCCCACCCTGCCCGCCGACGTGGCCCTTGGTCATCCCATTGAAAAGCTAGCCCATTCGCCGGATCCGCAGCTGCGGGCGTACAGCGACGATTTGGCCAAGGCCAAGACCCACAAGTCCGCGTTTTTGTCGCTGGATGCGAGGCCCATGCCGGCCGCGTGCTTTCCGCAGGCCCCCGATGCCGCCTACTACGAACAGCTGGGTGTGCCCGGGCAGTACCCGTTTACCCGCGGCGTGCAGTCCAACATGTACCGCGGCAAGCCCTGGACCATGCGGATGTTTGCCGGTTTTGGCTCGCCGGAAGACACCAACCGCCGCTTCAAATTCCTGCTCGCTCAGGGGCAAACGGGCCTGTCCACCGCCTTTGATATGCCGACGCTGATGGGCTACGACCCGGACCATCCGCTCGCAGAGGGCGAGGTGGGGCGAGAGGGCGTCTCCGTGTGCAGCCTGGACGACATGGAGCGGCTGTTTGGCGACATTCCCCTAGGCCAAGTAAGTACTTCGATGACGATCAATGCGCCGGCGATCGTCGCGCTGGCCCTGTATGTCGCGGTCGCTGAGCGCCAAGGGGTGCCCTACGAGCGGATCTCCGGGACCCTGCAGAACGACATTCTCAAGGAGTTCATCGCCCAGAAGGAGTGGATCAGTCCGCCGCGGCCGTCGATGCGCATCATCCGCGACATGCTGCAGTTCTGCACGCGCAAGCTGCCAAAATGGAACACGATCTCCATTTCGGGCTACCACATTCGCGAGGCGGGAGCCACGGCTGCCCAGGAGCTGGCGTTCACCCTTGCCGACGGCATCGGTTACGTGCAAGCGGGCATTGAGGCGGGCCTTGACGTCGACGAATTCGCTCCGCGGCTCAGCTTCTTTTTTGACGTCCACAACGACTTCTTTGAGGAGATCGGCAAGCTGCGCGCGGCCCGGCGGCTGTGGGCCCGCTTGATGAAGGAGAGGTTTGGCGCCAAGAACCCCAAGTCGATGATGCTTCGCACCCACTGCCAGACCGCCGGTGTGTCGTTGACCGCCCAGCAGCCGATGAACAACGTGGTGCGGACCACTTGGCAGGCGCTGTCGGCCATTTTGGGCGGTACGCAGTCGCTCCACACCAATTCCCTGGATGAAACCTACGCTTTGCCCACGGAAGGCGCG
>JBIKTV010000548.1:0-3835 GCA_044347905.1 Myxococcota bacterium | reverse complement strand
CGGTCAGCTTCTCCATGACGATGAAGTGCGTGCCGTAAGCCTGCTCCGTGTCCAGCACCCGCACGATGTGATCGTGGTTCAGCTGGGCCACCAGGCGAGCTTCATGCTGAAAATACTCAGCAAATGCCTCATCGAACACCAAAGCGTGCGACAGCATCTTGAGCGCCACGGGCACACCCAGGGTCGGGTGCCGGGCCTCAAACACCGTCGCCACGCCGCCCGAGCCCAGGCGCCCCGTGACCTCGTACTTGCCCACCCGGCGGATCCCCTTGAACTCCATCAGCCTTTCGCCAACGAGCCGGGTCAGAAACACCGCGGTGTCCGGATGGCGGCCAAACAACTCCTGCACCGTGGCCTTGTTGATGCGAAGGCACTGGCAGTCTTCTTCAGCGCTGACGGTGGCGGTGCGCGGCTCGCGGGTAATCAGGGCCATTTCGCCAAAAAGCGCAGGCGCTGGGCTGGTCCGCTCAAACACCACCACGTGCTTTTCATTGCGCACGGTGATTCGCACCACCCCGCGCTCCAGCACGTACATGTCATCGCCGGGCTCGCCCTGGGCCAGAATCGTCTGCCCGGCGCGGTAGTGCACCGTGGTCATCGCGTCGCGAAAGCGCTGGGCCGTCTCGTCAGACAGCGAGGCAAAAAGCGGCAGCGAAGTCCACGGCTGTGCCGGCGGCGGCGGCGGCGGGATGGGCGCGGTCAGGCCCGCGAATTGCTGAGTCGCCGCAAAGGAATTCGACGGGTCTTCTGGCAGCATCTGCGGCTCCTGGCGCTCGGGGCTCGTCGGCGGCAGCACAGGTTGCAGCCGGCGATAGTGTAGCGCGAACCGCACTTGGCTGGCCAGATGGCGATCCGAGCGGATCAGGCCGTTTGCCAGGGCTATCGCAAGAACCGCTGGACCGCCCACACCGTCATTCCCGCGAAGGCGGGAACCCAGGCGAATGGTTTGGTTTTAGCCTGGGCCCCCGCCTTCGCGAGGGTGACGAAGGGGGCCAATTGGACCGCACGGTCGTCTTGTAACCGCAGATCCATGCTTCTTGCGATAGCCCTGGGCCGTTTGGCGGGGGAACTTGCATCGCCGCGGCGTATCCCCTACGGTGCCGCCATGCGCATCGCTCACTCCGCCGTCTATCGTTTCTTGACCATCCCCCTCTTGGCGACCCCGCTGGCCTGCGCCTCGCCGCAGACGGCAGAAGGCCCCGCCATCGGTCGCGAATTGGCCCCGCCGCCGGGCGCAGAAGAGGGCGGCAACCAGCCCGTCAAGATTCGCGAACCCGTGCGCACCGCTGAGCCCAGCAAGCCCGCGCCGCCGCCCACGCGCATCGCCACCGACACCCCGGCCGACGTGGCCTCCCCGCCCGCCGAAGCCGTCAAGTCGCCGAGCGGCCTGTCGTACAAAGTGCTGCACCCGGGCGAAGGCAGTCAGCCCGGCCGCGACGCCACCGTGGTGGTGCATTACGCCGGCTGGACCACCAAGGGCGATCTGTTTGACAGCTCTGTGCCGCGCGGCGCGCCGCTGACCATCGGCCTGCACCAGGTGATTGAGGGCTGGACCGAAGGCGTCGCGACCATGCAAGTCGGCGAAGTGCGGCGGCTGTGGATCCCCGAGGCGCTGGCGTACAAGGGCAAGCCCGGCGCGCCTGCGGGCATGCTGGTGTTTGACGTCGAGCTGCTGGGAATTGAGTAGCCCAAAACAGGCAATTCCCCAGCTACGGCGCGGCTTTTTGGGTAGGGTCACCCCACCCGCAATTGCCTGCCGCAGTGGCCCCGGCTATTCGTCTTCTTCTTCGCCCGGCGCCCCGGCGACTAGGCTATACTTGCGGGCCAAGCGCCTAAAATGCTTGCGGTCTACCTCTGCTTCGCGCGCGGCCTGGCTCAGATTGCCAGAGTGGCGCTGCAGCACCGCGGCCAGGTATTCCTTCTCAAAGCTGCCGTTCCACAGCTCTTTGGCGTCCTTAAAGCTCATGTCCGTGTGAAGCGCCGGCCCGCTCGGCCCTCCGCGCAGCGGCTCGGTCGCCTGGGTCTCATGGCGGCGGGACCGCGGTCCGGTTGAGCCACTGATGTGATCCGGCAAGTCCTCCACCTGGATCAGGTCGCCCTCGGCAAACGAGCAGGCCCTCTCCACTACGTTGCCCAGCTCGCGGACATTACCTGGCCATTCATAGCCTTTGAGCGCCTCGCGCGCCTCGTAAGACAGGCCCTTGACCCGCGGCACGTCGCCCTGCTTGTTAAAAGTGCTGACCCGCAGCATGTGCTGGGCGAGCAACGGAATGTCGTCGCGCCTCTCGCGCAGCGGCGGCAGCTTCATGCGCACCACGCCCAGGCGGTAGAACAGATCCTCGCGAAATCGCCCCGCTTTGACTTCCTGAGCCAGATCGCGGTTGGTCGCCGCTACCACGCGCACGTCGATCTTGACCGGCCGGTTGCCGCCGACCCGGCGAATCTCGCGCTGCTCCAGGGCTCGAAGCAGTTTAGGCTGCAAATCCAAGGCCAATTCGCCGATCTCGTCCAGAAAAATCGTGCCGCCATGGGCCATCTCAAACAGGCCCTGACGGCTGGCCAGCGCGCCGGTAAAGCTGCCCTTCTCATGGCCAAACAGCTCTGATTCAATGAGGTTCTGCGCCACCGCCCCGCAGTCAAACACGATAAACGGGTGGCCGGAGCGCATCGAGTGCTGGTGGATGGTCCGCGCCACCACCTCTTTGCCGGTGCCGGTCTCGCCCTCTAGCACCACCGTCGCACCAGTTGGCGCCACTTTCTCAATAATCCCCATAACCTGACGCATCACCTCGGTGCGCCCCACCAGGCTGCCCAGGGTGTCGTGCTGGCTGGGCGTGACGTCGATCTTCTCCGCCACCACAGAGAATTTCAGTGTCGTTCCGCCAACTTTGATCGTCGCACCCGACTTCAGCCAGGCGTCCTTGACCCGCACCTTGTTGACCCAAGTGCCGTGGGTCGAGGCGAGGTCCTGGATGTGGAAATCCTCACCTTCCTGATAGATTTCTGCGTGGTAGCGGCTGACCTGGTCGTCGTCGAGCACCAAGTCGTTGTCTTCTAGCCCGCCGAGCGTGACCTTCTGCTGGTCAAAAATGTATTCGGCCACCGAGCCTTCTGGCCCCGTGCGCGCCAAACGGATGCGCCTCAAGGTCAGCGACCCAAAGGAGAATCCACCAGAACTCAATGAGATTGCAGAACTTTCCGCCATGCCGCCCTACTTGCGGCCGCCGCCGCGCTGGGGTATCTGGACCCTAGCGCAGCAATATGCATGAGGCGAATTCGGGTGTCCAGACCTCAGCGGGCCCGCGCGCCTACGCCTCAAACGAGGTCATGCGCTGGCGGCGCTTTTCGTACATCTTTTCAACGTGCTCCTGCTTCTCCTTGCACTGGATGCAGTAGTCCGTCTCTGGCCGAGCGATCAGCCGCGCGGCGCCGATGATCGCCTCGCACTCTTCGCAGAAGTTGTACTCGTTCGCGTCGATGCGGCGGATGGCCTTCTCAATCTTCTTGATCAGCGTGGCGTCGCGGTCGCGCAGCCGGTACTCAAACGCCTGGTCGTAGCCGACGGCGGAGAGATCCATTTCGTCGGCGACGCGCAGCTCATCCGGGTCGGACTGCAGCTCAGCGGTGCGCATCGCGGCGAGGATTTTCTCGCGCTTGTCGACCAGCACGGCGCGCTGCTTGAGCAACTGATCGTTGGTGAGTTCAATGGGCTCAAGTGAGTCGTTCAGGGCCATGGCGACCTCCCTCTAAATACGCGTGTGGACTGCTCAACCCAACCTGGCACACGGCGCTTCTGGCACCGGCGTTTGACCCGATCGGGAGGGCCTGTCGCGGG
>JBIKTV010000547.1:0-3839 GCA_044347905.1 Myxococcota bacterium | reverse complement strand
CCACCGCGGGATGATCTGGGCCGTACTTGTGCGCCACTGTGTCGACCGCCAGAAAGTGCAGCAGCATCAGGTCCACGTCCTGCGCGCCCCAGAGACGCACTGCTAGGTCGCGGGACTGATTGTCCATCAAAAAGGCCTCTTCGTCGGCAAAGGTTTTGAGGTCTTCGGCCTTGTAGCCAATCGCCGCGAGTTCTTGCCGAGCCGGCCCAGAAATATCGCTGTCATAGGCCTTGCCGTACACCTCCGGGATATTCCAGGTGATACGCCTTTCGCCGCTGGTGTTGGGCCACTGAATCGCCGCGACCTTGAGCTTGGCATCCGCGGCCGCCGCCCAAATGGTGCGGGCTTGAATCGGCATCGGCACTTCCCAGGCCTCTATGGCCTTGCCCGTGGCGTGGTCCAGCCAGCGGTTGCCAACGACGCCGTGCTCCCCCGGCCGCAGCCCAGTGACCATGGTGGCGTGGGCCGCCCAGGTCATCGACGGAAATGTGCTGATGAGCCTATTGAAGTACCCGCCGGCGATCAGCTTTTGCAGGACCGGCATGCGCGCCTTGTGGGCAGCGACAAAGCGATGGGCCAAGCCGTCGATGCTGACCACCAAGGTCGGGGCGGCCAGCGCCGGCGTGGCCAGCACGGTGCAAACTGCCGCCACAAGGACGATCTGCCGCAAGAACAAGCTGTGCCGGGGGTTGGGCTGGCGCCGACCGCCGCGCATGGACGGAGTACAGGTGGGTGCATCAGCGCGCATCGGCGTCCTTGCGCCCTGTGGGCTCGGGATCGGCGGGCGGGCGTCGAGCGAGCGTTTCATGAGGGTGCCCCATAGGTTCTGCATGGCGATGACCTCGCCGCGGATTGAACCGCAGCGGCGAAAGAACGGGCCGATGGCCGCCTACAGGCTCGACAGGAAGCCACCCACAGAGCTCCATTCGCCGCCGAGGTCGCTTGGCCAACTCTCGGGCGAGCTGGGTAGGGTCATGCGGCGGCTCAGCTTGGGGCCCCCGGCGCCGCCTCTGCGGCTGAATTCGCCGCCATTGGTGCCCAGGCGCAAGGTGCAGTCGCTGGTGGATTGGTCGGGCTCGTAGCGGATGTGCATGAAATGGCCATCGTTTTCGTCGGTCGCATCGTCAGGGTCAAAGCGGATGACCTTGGTTTCTACGCCGGAGGCGGTAATGCGCGTCACCGTGGCGGCGGAGCGGCCGGAAAACGCCTCTTGTACGCCCTCGTTGGGGCCATCGGTCACTTGGTTGTTGTTGGCAGCCCAGAATCCGATGACCCACTCAACGTCTAGAGACGGCGCAAAAGTCTTGATGGTTAGGAGCTCAAAGCCCGACACGACCACTCGTTCGCTGCCTTGTTTGCCCGTGATGACCATTTCGCTGGCTTTGCCGCTGGCCACGGTCGGCCGCGTGGCCTGCACGCTGTAGTAGGGCGTCTTGACGGCCGCGCGCAGGGTAAAACTCGACTCGCGGCCGCGCTCGAGCCAGGAAGCTTGGGTGCTTGTTGTCCATTTGCAGCTGTCCTGGGCGGCGACAAAGGCGGGCATCTCATCGGCTTGCGCTGCAGCTTGGGGCTGGGAGCCCGATCCGCTGGCGCCAGGTGAACCGCCTGAACTACCTGATTCGCCGTTTGATTCGCTGGCGCCAGTGCTACTCTTACCCGCAAACGCCGCAAATCCCACAAGGGCTGCCATCGCGACTACGGCCAGGCCGACCATGGCGCCCAAAGCGCTTGATTTGGCCGGGGCTTTGCCTGCAGACGTGGCAGGCGAAGGTGGGGCCGGGTGGGCTGACGCCGCAATTGGCGCACCAAACGCAGCGGGGGCCGGGCTCACGGGCTGCGGAGCAGGGTCAAGCGACGGCGGCGGGGCACTGACCTGACTCGGATGCTGCAGTGCGTCCAACATCTCGGCAGCGTTGGCAAAGCGCTGATCGGGCGAGCGCGCCAAGGCTTTGGCCAAAAAGGCGTAAAACTGCGTGCCGTCGTGCGGCAGGGCGGTCAGGTCAGGATCGCGCTGCACCCGCGCAGCCAGCAAGTCGAGCTCCGTTGAACCGGCAAATGGCAGCTTGGCCGTTAGCATTTCGTAGAAGACCAGCCCCACTGAATACAGATCGCTGCGCAAATCCACCGGGACGCCCTGCGCCTGTTCGGGGCTCATATACTCGGGCGTGCCGATTCGCGCACCCAATTGGGTCTTTTGCGTCGCCAGGGCATCGCGCGCCACGCCCAGGTCGGTCAGCTTAGGCACTTGGCTGGCCGACAGCAGTACATTGTCGGGCTTGATATCGCGGTGCACCAGATTGGCCGCATGAATGGCGGCAAGTCCGTGGAGGATGCCGGCCAGCATCGCCGTGGCTTCGGCGGGCGGCAGCGCGCTGCGGCGAATACGCCCTGCGAGGTCGCCCCCCGTTACCAACTCCAGCACCAGCACCATCAGTGCGCCGTGGTCAAAAACATCGAGCACCCGCACGACGTTGGGATGCTCGATGCGCGCCAGGGCATTGGCTTCTTGGGCCATGCGCCGCCGCGCCGTCGGGTGGGCGACCAGCTCGGGCGCCAAAACCTTCAGCGCCACCTGGCGGGTCAAGCGCAGGTCGGTAGCCCGGTACACCGTGCCCATGCCGCCCTTGCCCAGCTGCGCGTCGACCTGATATCTGCCGTGTAAGGTCGAACCGGTCAATTCTAGCTCTGGAGACTGCTCAGGATCGCCTTGCTCGGCCGAAAAAGACGAAGATGGTTGAGGGTTTTGCAGCGTCAAGGTGGTGCTACAACGCAGGCACGCCTGGACGTCAGCGGGATTGAGGTTGCCGCAGTGGGGACAGTGAAGCATGGCCAAACCTTGAGCGCAGCAAAAGCGTGGGCGCATCTTGGCTCAAGCCTCTGCGGCGTGCAAGCAGGGTGGGGAAGCGAGGCAGGTTCTGTGAACGTCTTGTGATTGAAAGAGTTGTTTGCAGATTGACGCGAAAGGGCCAGTCTGTCTATTGGACATGCCCGCGTCGAAGTTCTTCAACGCACAGATCCGTCTGGCGCAGGCTGAGCAGGGAAACCGCAGCGCACTGCCCGCCGCGACATCGGGCGTCCCATGCATCGTGCCCAGCAAATCGCGAACTCGACGGCACCGCTCGGGAAGGCCATACTCCGCAGCCATCCTTCACGACGAGGAGACTCCATGCTGCGCCCCCAGGAACAAGTCGGCTCTTACCGCATCCTCCGCTTCCTTGGCGCGGGAGGCATGGGCTCCGTCTACGAGGCCGAGCACACGGCGATGGGCACCCGCCACGCGCTCAAGGTGCTGGGCGACCAGTACGTCCACAGCCCAGGCGTGCGCGAGCGGTTCAGGCGCGAAGCACAACTGATGTTCCGCCTGGGCAACCACCCGCACATCGTCCGCGCGACGGACTTAGTGGACACGGCCGAAACAATGGCGCTGGTGGTGGACTTGGTCGATGGCGGCGACCTGGGGCAGGCGCTCGACGCGCGGCCCGGCCCGCTCGACTGGGCGGAAAGGGGGCGGAGGTCGACCTCGGTCGTGCCGACGCGGCCCGCGACAAAGGCGAGGACGTGGCTGCCCCGCAGTTGTACGACAAGGCCTGCAAGTCCGGGGCAGAGCGGGCCTGTGTCGACTCTGACCAGCCCCTCAGCCAACCCAAAACCCGCCCAACTCCCAGAACCCACCCCGAATATCAGAACCAACCCAAACCCCCAATCACCAGGAAACACTATGTGGACCCTCCCAATCCTCCTTCTCGCCCCCTTCGCTGCGGCCATGCCCCTATTGCCCTCAAGCACCGACGACGGGCGCGGGCACGTGTGGACACCGGACGGCAAGTACGAAACCGCTA
>JBIKTV010000546.1:0-3853 GCA_044347905.1 Myxococcota bacterium | reverse complement strand
TCGCTGAGCATCTTGGCGAAGATCGCGTCTTCATAGATGGTGCGGTCCTGGATCGCCGGGCGGCCGCGCCAGATGATCTCCTGGTGCTGCTGAAAGCGCCGGTTGAGCAAATAGATCTGGGTGGCAAAGGCGTAACGCGGGGTATCGCGGTAAAAATCCGCCAGGTATTCGTTGTCTTCCACCGGTTCGTAGTACACGTCCAGGCCCATGTGCCGGCCCAGCGTGGTCGCGAGCGTTGACTTGCCCGCGCCGATCAATCCCGCGATGCCGATAAACAAATTGTCCAGGCCGCCTACCGGCTGACTCTCAGAACGCTGCACGTGGGGGCGCTCAGGCGTATCCGCCAGCCGCGGAGGGCGGTTGTCGCTCACAGGAACCTCAACTTTTAAGTGTGGTTAGGTGGCCGCAGGGCCAGTTCGCGCTCTGCCAACAGCTGCAGTTGGCGCTCTTCTTCAGGTTCAAAGTGCCGCCGACAGCGCGCCTCGTAGCGGTCCGTCGCGCCCAACTCAATGACGTCTGAACCGCCGCGCATCCGCTGGCTTCGATTCGCCGGGGCGCCACAAATCGTACACACCGCGAGCAGCTTGGTGACGTATTCGCCCACGGCGAGCAGCTTGGGCATGGGCTCAAACGGATAGCCGCGAAAATCTTGGTCCAGTCCGGCGACGATCACGCGCTTGCCGGCGTTGGCCAAGCGGTTGCAGACCTCGACGATGCCCTCGTCAAAGAACTGCACTTCGTCGATGCCCACGACCTCGGTCAGCTCGCTCACTTGGGCAAAAAGCTCAGAGGAAGTGGCTACTTTGCGTGCAGCGACCCGGAAGTTAGAGTGGCTGACCAGCTCTTCTTCCGCGTACCGGGTATCCAGAGCCGGCTTGAATACTTGCACGCGCTGATGGGCAATGCGCGCCAGGCGCACGCGGCGAATCAGTTCCTCAGACTTGCCGGAAAACATCGAGCCGCAGATGACTTCCAAGCTGCCTGGACGGTGGGGAAAGAACGCCATTTTGCTCAGCCACCGACGCGATACTGCAGGGTATACTTCTTGGATGCGCCCGAAGACGAGGGGAACACCAGCTTCTTGACCTCATCGGCGATGCACTTGGCCATGCCGGCATTCGATCCGTGCTTGCCCAGGACGTTTGCGCGCTCGATCTGGCCGCTGGCGTTGACCAGCACCTGCACCTTGATCGTGTCCTCCACCGGGTCATCGGCGTTGAGCAGGTAGCAGTTGGCCACCTTCTTCTTGGCCTTCTCACCCACGCTGGACACATCGCTTTGCGACAGCCCGTCGCCCGCCACCGGACCGGCCTTCTTGTCCTCGTGCTTCTTGAGGATCTGATCGACGTCGTCGTCGCTGAGCACGGGCTTCTTCTTTGCCTGCTCCGCCGCGAGCTTCTTGGCTTCATCAGCGGCCTTCTTGGCCTCTGCTTCCGCCTGCTTCTTGATCTTGGCTTCTTCCGCAGCGTTCTTCTTGGCCTCCGCGTCAGCGGCCTTCTTGGCCTTGGCCTCTTCTGCCGCCGCGGCTTTCTTGGCTTTGGCCTCTTCAGCTGCAGCCTTCTTCGCGTCGGAGTCCTGGTCTTTCTTGGCTTTGGCTTCGGCTTCAGCGGCCTTCTTAGCTGCGGCTTCCTCTTCTTTCTTGCGCTTGGCCTCATCGGCCGCCTGGCTGTCTACCTTGACGGTGGCCTTGGCGTCGGCGGCCTTCTTGGCCTCTTCGAGCTTCTTGATTTCCTCTGCGCCCTTGGCCTCTTCTGCCTTCTTGGCTTCCTCGGCTTTCTTGGCCTCTTCTGCCTTCTTGGCCTCTTCAGCCTTTGCTTCTTCGGCCTTCTTGGCGTCTTCCGGCGGCGCGGCGACTTTGGCGATCACCGCGGCCGCATCTGTCGGCGTGGCTGCGGCGGCACTGGCGGCACCGGCACTGGCTGCTCCGGCGTTGGCTGCCGCTGCCGCTGCTTCTGCCGATTGCGGCGCAACTCCAGCCGGCGGATTGGCGGCGACGGCATTGGGCGAAGCGGGATTCGCCGCAGGGGCGGCAGGGGCTTCAGCGGCTCCAGTTGTGACGGCCGCGCCTGTGGTCGGCTCAGGAGCAGACTTGCCCGTCGACATGGCAATCGCCGCCGCCACCAGGGCCGCCACTACGCCGCCGCCGACATACAGGCCGGTCTTGCTGCCGCTTTTGGCGGGCTCGGGCTTCTTGGCGGGCGCGGCCACCGGCTTGGCGGCGATGGCGGTGCTTCCGGGGCGCGGTGAGGCAATCGGCTTGCTTTCTTGGGGCTTTGCCGAGGTCTTGGCGTCTGCGGCCTTTGCGGCCACGCTGCCGGGCAGGGCGACCTTGGCGTCATTGGCGCGGCTGTCGGCCGGGCGGCTGCGGTCTTTGGCGCTGGGCTGCTCTTCCGGCAGGCGGATTTTGACCGACGCGTCCGGCTTTTTCTCGCTGCGCGCGGCTTCCGCCTTGGCGGCCTCGACGCGGGCGGCTTCGGCCCTTGCTGCTTCTGCCCTTGCTGCTTCTGCCCGCGCTGCTTCTGCTCTTGCCGCTTCCGCTTTGGCGGCTTCCGCACGGGCATCAGCCTCGGCTTCTGCTTTGGCGGCGGCAGCTTTGGCGGCGGCGAGTCGCTCGGCCGCACTGCGATCGGCGCGCTCCGTCGGCATCGGCGAAATCGCCGTCTCTACCTGAGAAAGCCCGGCCAGCACTTCTTCGTCACGCCCAACCACGGCCACGGGCTCGCGGCCCGCTGTCGGCGCGGTGGTCACCAGGGTCGGCGGCGGCTCCGGCTCCAGCGGCGGCAGTTCCGGCGGTTCAGCGGCGGCCAGGGCCGGTGGGGCACCCGCGTCGGCAGCCGACTGTTGGCCGTCCAGCTTGACGAGCAATTCGATCATCGCCGCGGACAGCTCAAGCGTCTGCGCCCGGCGAGGTCCTTTCTTGGCGGGCGCCGCAGCTTCGCTGGGCAGATCGGGCGCAGCGGTCAGCAGTTCATCAAACGGCGCGACCTCCCGCACCGGCGTCCAGGCAGAAAAGCCTTTGCGCCAGACGAGATCGGCGCCCTGCAGCCGGCCGTGACCGATGTGATCGATCACCTCCGCTTCTGTGAGCGGGCCGACCTGCTTGCCGTCCATGCCGACAAACCAAATCTGCGCCGCTACTGCGGGGGCCGGCGCGGCTGTCGCCGTGGGCAAATCCAACGCAAAGGGCAGGGTGGTTCGGCCGACTTCTTCGGGCGTCTCCACACCGCGCACGCGAATCTCTGCCGAGCAGCGCTTGCAGGCGATCTTGAAGATCTTGTTCTTGCCCTGGACGCGGTCGTCCGGAAGGCGATAACTAGCGTTGCAGGCGGGACAAGTAATCTTCATGCGGGGTCCTCTCGATCCAGCGCAAAGGGCCGAAGCCTATCGCATTTTGAGCAGCTCTGCAATCGCCTTGGCGGTCGTCTCGTCGGATCCGAGGCCTTGAGCCACCGCCTCGGCCGCCCGCAACCCCACAGGCCACGGGGCAAACCGAACCAGAGCTTCGGCCAGCGCGCTGCCCTGGGCAGTGGCCAATTCGCCCGCAGCGGGCCGTTGTAGCCAGATCGCTGTCAGCAACCAGCGGCGGTACGCTTCCATCGCCACGGCAGCCTGGCTGGGAGAGGCCGCCAGAAGTTGGCGCAAATGCAGATCCATGTCCTGGCGCATTTGCTGCAACCCCTTGCCACCCTTGAGCTCTATCAACTCAGGTCGACGCGCGCGCACCGCCGCCGCACCCCAATCTAGCACCTCACCTCGCACTTCCTCCAAAGCCGATGTCCACGCTGCGGCTGCTGGACTGGCGTCCAGAAAGTCGGCGGGATCGTCTTGGAGAAAATCGTCTGGCTGCATCGGA
>JBIKTV010000134.1:0-12886 GCA_044347905.1 Myxococcota bacterium | reverse complement strand
CTGGCGCCCTCGCAGCGCACCTGCGGCGTGCCAATGCGCGGCGTACAGCGGAATTGCAGCGCGCTGAGGTCCGGACCGGTGGCGCGGCACTCAAAACCTGGCAGGCAATCTTGGCCAGAAGTGCACGGAAGTAAACAGAACTTCTGCGAAGTGTCCGGAGGCACGGCCGCGGTCAGGGCGCCGTTTACCAGGGGCGGACGCACGTCGCTGCACGCGGTGCCGGCTAGGCAGTCGAGGTCGCTGCTACACGGCGCGCATTGACTCGCCACGCTCGGCTGGCCTTTGCAGGAGCCCATTGGAAAGACAGTGTATTTGTCCGCATCGACCACCGTGCCGCTGATGTAGCTGGGCAGAGGAGCCTCGTCGCCGCCTGCGCCAGAGCCATTGCCGGGGGAGGCGGGCGGGAATTCCTGAAGCCGGACGGTGACATTCTCCACGTTGACCGCGACCACGGAGGCCGCCGACCACCCGGCCTTGGACGCATGGACGTTGAGCGGGCCGGCCAGCCCAGGGGCGGACAGGGTGATCTGCCCCGCGGCGTTGGTCAGGCCTTGCAGCGCCGTCTGCGGGTCGCTGCCGATCATCACCAATGCCCCAGGTACCGGGCCAATCTTGCCTTTCTTGAGCACAGTTACGTTGACTGCGCCGTCAATCGCCTCGCCCCAGGTGCCGTTGTCCGCAGAGATCGGGTCAAAGTAGACAAAGGCCTTCTCGCGGTTGCGGAACTCGCCGTTTTGCAGCTCCGCCAGCAGCTCAGCCGGTCCGGGCTTGCCGGGCGGGGTGCGCAAAATGACCGCGCCGTCGTGCTGGACCTTCCAAGTCGTCACCGCTGCGCCGCCCAGCCACAGGGCCTTGATCTTGCTGAGTCCAGCCCCCACCAGTGTCACCCAGGTGCCGCCAGCTTGCGCGCCTTTGCCCGGCAGCAAGCCAGCCAACTGGACGTCACCGGGGGTGTATTGCACAGCTCCCGCCAGCTTGGCTTGGGCGCCGTCGGCAAAGCGCACCACGACATCCGCCGGACCTGGACTCCCCGGAGGCGCCAGGCCTTGCACCGCCAATTCGGCAGCGCTGCTCGTGGGCGCCAGGGCCTTCATCTGCGCCACCGCCAGCGCGCCGATGCGCAACAGGACAGGGCTGCCGTGGCCTTGTGTGCCGGTCAGATCGACGCGGATGAGCCCGCCGCCAGCCAGCGGCAGCTGGGTCGGAGACACCGCGATCACCGCGGGTTGCGGCAGCAAATAGGAAAACGCCTTGGCTTTTTGCAGGGTGGCGGTGCCCATCTCCACCTCCACATCTACCGAGGTGGGCAGGGCGGGCGAGCCACTGGGCAGCGGCGGAGGCACCACCACAAACGTCGCGCCCCAGCCCTTGCCCACTGGACCCGGCAGGGCCTGCAAAACCTTGACCGGCTGGCCGCCAAAGCGAACGACAGCGGCCTGGGCCAAGCTTGGAGAAATGGGGCCGGACACCGCAACCGCGACGGCCATCAGGGCATTGGCCGGCAGTTCGTTGGGTGAAACGCCCAGCAATTCTGCCCCTTGCTGGGGGTGAACGTAGTGAAAAGCGCCTTTGAGCTGCGCCGAACCGTCTTTGCTGGTGTAGACCACGTCCCAGGCCCCGGGCTCTGCCATCGTCGGCGCCGCAACCGTGAGTTGTTGCCCCGCCGCGCCGCTGCCGGTGACCTGTGCCGCCAGTGCGTTCTTGCCTTGCCGCCACTGCACCACGCCGCCTGCGCTAAACAGGCCACTGCCTTGGAGCTGCACCTGAATCGCCTCGCCGATCGCCGCAGTCGCCGGAGTCACCTGCATGAGCTTCGGTGCCTCGCGATACACATAGGCTTTTTTCAGAACTCCCTGGCCGTCGCTGCCCAGGGCGCTGACGTGCACCGGCCCTGGAGCGTGGGCGGGCGCCAGCATCATCGCCGTCGTCTCGTCCACGACCACGGTCTGAATGGCCTGCGCCTCGCCAAAAAAGAACCGGGTCTTGGCGTCAAAACCGCTGCCGGTCACGGTAATTTGGCTGCCGCCGCTGCTCGGCCCCTCGGCGGGCTGCACCGCGGTGACGGTCAGCTCGGCATAGTACTTGTACGCCTTCTTGAGGGTCAGCTCTGGGCGATTCGCCGCAATCACCGTCACATCCACCACACCGGCGGGCCGGGGCGGAGCGGTAACCGTCAGCGTCTGATCGTCCATGACCTGCAGGTCGAGCCCCGGCGACTCGCCAAAGCGCACCTCTAGGGCGCCGCCCAGGTCAAAGCCGCGCAGCGTCACCTGATTCATGCCGTACGTCGGGCCCTCGGCCGGGTCTAACTCGCTGACGATCGGCTCTTTGGGCTGCCAAACGGCGCCGGTGTCGCTCGCCCCGGCGGTGGCATCTGCGCTGGCCTGCACGGCGTCTGTGTCCGCGTAACTACCTGCTGCGTCAAGGCTAGCTTTAGCATCCGCGGGGCGATCTGGGAGATTGCAGCCACCCAAAAGCCAGATCAGCAGCGCCAGCGACGCCCACACAGCGCTCCAAGGCGCAGATGGCGGGTGGGCCTGTCGGCCTTTGGGTGTTTCCCGGAAGGTCACGGACTTTGTTCCCCCTTGCGCGTTGCGGCGCACCGCAGATTAGCAGACCCACAGCGCAGCGCCACGTCGATTTGGCCAACTGCGCTTGGCGGAAGCCCTAGCGAGTCATTTTGCCCGATAGTTGCATCGGCTTGCAGGTCGTTGCCGGGCAGCGCATGAATCGGGGCCCCTTGCATCGACGCGCTCTCAGGGCGATCCTCCCCGCCTCTCTGGGCGCCAACGCCCGCGGTGCGAATCCGATGCAAGCCAAGCCCCTCCCTCCCCTGACTTCCCTTGCCGCGTCGGCGGGGTGCGCCGCCAAGATCGCCCAGGTCGATCTCCGCGCCGCTCTGGCGTTTCTGCCCCAGCGCAGCGATCCGCGGGTGCTGGTGGGGCTAGAGACCGGCGATGACGCCGCCGTGGTGCAATTGACG
This sequence comes from Myxococcota bacterium, assembly GCA_044347905.1. Classification (GTDB taxonomy): domain Bacteria; phylum Myxococcota_A; class UBA9042; order UBA9042; family UBA9042; genus SXRM01. Next base: position 9,903 of record JBIKTV010000134.1, on the reverse strand, counting down.
CCCGATCTCGCCCTGGTGGAGACCGTCGATATCTTCACGCCGATTGTCGATGATCCCTATGATTATGGGCGTATTGCTGCCGCCAATGCGCTGAGTGACGTGTACGCCATGGGCGCAAAACCGCTCTCTGCGCTGTCTTTTGTCGCCTGGCCGATGGCCGATTTGGGCCCAGAGGGCCTGGGGCGGATCCTGCAGGGCGCCCAAGCCGTGTGCGATGAGGCCGGCGTGGTCCTGGCCGGCGGTCACTCGATTATCGACAAAGAGCCAAAATTCGGCCTGTTCGTCACCGGCACGGTCCACCCGGAGCGCATCGTGCGCAATGACGGCGCGGCGCCCGGCGATGTCTTGGTGCTGACCAAGCCCATCGGCACAGGCGTGCTGACGACCGCAAAGAAGCGCGGCCTCATTGAAGAAATTGACCTTGAGGAGGCCGTGCGCAACATGACCACCCTCAACGCCGCAGCGGCCGAAGCGATGGTCGAGGTGGGGGTCAACGCCTGTACGGACGTGACCGGTTTTGGCCTGCTCGGCCACTTGGCCAATGTCTTGCGCGCCTCAAGTGTGCGCCGCCAAGAAGGTATTGGCGCTCGCCTCGACTTTGAGCATGTGCCGTTTCTGCATCGGGTTCGCGACCTCGCTGCGGCGGGAGTGTGCCCCGGTGGCACGAAGCGCAACCTGGCGTATGCCGCGCCAAACGTGAAGTTCTCTTGCGATCTCAGTGAGGCAGACCAGCTGCTGCTCGCCGATGCCCAGACCTCTGGCGGCCTGCTGATCGCTGTAGCGCCGGAGAAGCTCGACCGTCTGCTCATGGCCCTGGGGCACCGCGACGTTCCGGTGTGCGCCGTGATCGGCCAAGTGGTGGCCGCGGACGTCGCGGGCTTCATTGCGGTCGTGTGACCCCAGCGTCAAAGCCATCCTGTTCATCGCCAGTTGATCTATGACGCACTGCGTTGTAACGTGCTGGGGCCCGCGAGGCCACCGTCGCGGCGCTGGTGAGGTCGACATGGCAACGCGCAAGAAAGCTCCTGCAGAAGGCAACTTGGAATTGGGGACCGCCCCCGATGCCGCAGTGGACGCGGCTTCAGAAGCGCCAGCCGCCAAGCCCGCGGGCCCGACCATCGTCATCGCCCCGGCGAAGGAGCGCATCGCCATCGTCTCCACCCTGCGCACGCCTTTTGTGCGATCCTGGAGCGATCTCAATGATGTCGACCCGGTCGAGCTGTCCACTCAAGTCGCCCGCGAGCTGCTGTTTCGCCTAGAGCTGCCCTACCAGAAAGTCGATCAGGTGGTGTGGGGTACGGTCATCGCCGTGCCGCGCAGCCCCAACGTCGCGCGAGAAATTGCTCTGAATCTCGGGATGTTCCACGCCCACGGTGTGACCACCTCTCGGGCCTGCGCCACCGGATTTCAGTCGATCGCTTCGGGCGCTGAGATGATTTGGGCCGGCGTGGCCGATGTGGTCCTGTGCGGCGGTGTCGATGTCACCAGCCACGCGCCGGTCACGTACAAGAAGCAAGTCGTCGATAAGCTTCAAGAACTGCAGAAAGCCAAGGGCTTGGATCTGGTCAAGAAGCTCCGCGGCCTCAACCCGTTGGATTTCCTGCCTTCGCCGCCCGCGCTGACCGAGCGCTACACCGGCAAGACCATGGGCGAGCACGCAGAAGAGATGGCGCAGAACTTTGGGATTACCCGCGCCGCGCAAGAGGAATTGGCGATGCAGTCGCACCAGAAGGCCTACGCCGCGGTGCAAGCTGGGCTGACGGCGGAAGAGGTGATGACGGTTCAAACCCCCAAGGGCCCCGTCAGCACGGACAATCTGATCCGCAGCGACATGGACGCGGCCAAGCTCGCCAAGCTCAAGCCGGTGTTTGACAAGCGCAACGGCACGATCACCGCGGCGACCAGCTCAGCGCTGACCGATGGCGCGGGCGCCTGCCTGATCGCCCGTGAGTCGCGCGCCAAGGAATTGGGTTTGCCGATCCTGGGTTATCTGCGCAGCTACGCCTTTGCCGGTCAGGATCCGCGGGAGAACATGCTGCTGGGCAACGTCTACTCCATGCCGCTCGCCCTGGATCGCGCGGGGATCGGTCTGGAACACCTGGATTTCCTGGAAATTCACGAGGCGTTTGCCGCCCAGGTGCTCAGCAACCTCAAGATGATGAAGGACGACGAGTTCTTCCGCACCAAGCTCGGCCGGGCCAAATCGCTGGGTGAGGTCGATCCCGCCAAGCTCAACGTCCGCGGCGGCTCCTTGGCCTACGGTCACCCGTTTGCCGCCACAGGCATCCGCATTGTAGGCACCATGCTGCGCACCCTGCGGCAGAACGGCCGTCACCTGGGCCTGGGCACGGCATGTGCCGCCGGTGGCATGGGCGCGGCGATGGTCCTAGAGGTCGAATAGCCCCTTGCCCGTCACCCGGAGCAGAGGCTGAGCCATCATCCTGCGTTGCCGCGCGTCCCCACCGGGGAGCCCAACGCCTAGCTGGAGACTGCCATGACTATGCAACCGCAAGCGATTCGCCTTGAAGGGCCAGACGCAGACGGCATCGCTACCCTGTGGATCGACGTCCCGGGCAAGAAGGTCAACACCCTGTCGGTGTCGCTTCTGCCTGAGTTTGAGACCCAGTTCGCCGCCGTGCAGGCCAATTCGGCGATCCGCGGCCTGCTCATCGCCTCGGGCAAAGACAGCGGCTTTATCGCCGGCGCCGACATTGACGACCTCGGCCAGGTCCGCAGCTCCTCAGACGGTGAGAAGATCAGCCGCCAGGGCCAAGAGGCGATGAACAAGCTCGCTGGGCTCAAAATCCCCACGGTGGCGGTGATCCACGGTGAGGCGCTGGGCGGCGGTCTGGAGCTGGCGCTGGCCTGCAAGGCGCGGGTCTGTTCGACGCACCGCAAGACCAAGCTGGCGCTGCCAGAGGTGATGCTCGGCCTGCTGCCCGGTGCGGGCGGGACCGTGCGCCTGCCCAAGCTCATCGGCCTGACCGCGTCGCTGGACATGATGCTGACCGGCAAGAACATCCGCGGCGAAAAAGCCTTCAAGATGGGCTTGGTCGATCGCTGTGTGCCGCAGAATCAGCTGATGGAATCGGCGCGCGGGCTGTGCCGCGACATGGTCCACGGCAAGGTCGAGCCCAAGAAAAAGCCAGCGGTCAAAGACGAATTGCAGTCGTTCCTGCTGGAAGGCAACCCGCTGGGCAAGATGGTGGTCCTCAACGAGGCCAAGAAGAAGGTGCTCAAGCAGACCAAGGGTATGTACCCGGCACCGCTCAAGATCCTGGAAGTGCTGCACAAAGGCGGCTTTGAAGCCGAGGCCCGCGCCTTTGGCGAGCTGCTGCTGACCCCGGAGTCGGCCGGCCTGCGCCACCTGTTCGCCGCGATCACCCACCTCAAGAAGGACGACGGCCCCGGCACCGCGGGCATTTCCGGCCGCAAAGTCCAGCGCGTCGGCATGTTGGGCGCTGGGCTCATGGGCGCGGGCATCGCCACGGTGCTGGCTGACAACGGCGTGGAAGTGCGCCTCAAGGACCGCGAACACGCGGCGATTGGCAAGGCCCTGGACTACGCCCGCAAGGTGTACGGCAAAGCCAAGCGCAAAAAGGTCTATCCGCAGGCGGGGATGGACGAGCGCATGGCCCGCATCTCCGGCGGCACTGACTGGGCCGGCATGGGCCACGCGGAAGTGCTGATCGAGGCGGTTTTTGAAGACCTGGGGCTCAAGCAGCGCCTGCTGGCCGAGTTTGAAGCGGTCTCGCAGATCGACGGGATTTTTGCCAGCAACACCAGCGCTTTGCCGATCACGGAGATCGCCGCCAAAGCCGGCCGGCCGCAAAACGTCATCGGCATGCATTTCTTCTCGCCCGTGGAGAAGATGCCGCTGGTCGAGGTGATCGTCACCGACAAGACCTCGCCAGAAGTGACCAAGACCACCGTCGACATCGCGCGGAAAATGGGCAAGCACGTGATTGTCGTGCAGGATTGCCCCGGCTTCTACACCACCCGCGCCCTGGTGCCGTACATGTCTGAGGCGATCTTCTTGGCCCTGGACGGCTACAAGCTCGAAGAGATCGACGAAGCGGCGACCAAAGTCGGCTTCCCGGTCGGGCCCATCACCTTGTCGGATGAGGTGGGCATCGACGTCGGCGTCAAGGTCCTCAAGGAAATGAAGCACTACTACGGCGAGCGCATGCAGCTGCCCCCGGACGTGTCGGCGCAGTTGATGGAAGAGGGCCGGCTCGGTCGCAAGAACAACAAGGGCTTCTACCTGTACAAAGACGGCAAGTCCATCAACGACGACAAAGGCCAAAAGCAGATCGACCCGACGGTCTACCGCCACTTCCCCGGCGGCAAGGGCAACAAGGCCGCGGACTGGCGCGAAATGGCCGACCGCATGATTCTGGGCCTGGTCAATGAAGCCGCGCTGTGTCTGCAAGAGGGCATTCTGCGCGACGCCTATGCCGGCGACCTGGGCGCGGTGATGGGCATTGGCTTTCCGCCGTTTGAGGGCGGGCCGTTCCGCTATGTCGATCGCTTTGGCGCCCGGGCGATCGTCGACAAGATGAAGGCCCTGGAGGCCAAGTACGGCAAGCGCTTTGCCCCGTGCAAGCTGCTGATCGACATGGCAGAGAAGAACGACAAGTTCTACAAATAGGTCCGGCCCTTGGCCATGGGCAGAACGCGCGCCCATGGCCAAGGCTGCGGCCCCATCAGTACATAGGGCGCAGCGCGCAGGTCAGGTGCCGGTAGCGTCGGCCGGCAGGACGGTGTATTTGCCGCCGCCATCGTCGCGAATCGCCAGAAATGAGCCGGTCTTGAGCTCGCCCGCTGCCCCAAGAGTCCAAAGCTCGTAGTCGGACGGCGCCTCGCCCGTATCCGAATTGAAGTCCAGCGGAGAAGACGCGCCGCTGGCGTCAATGGCGGTTCCTTGGCTTAGCGCAGCGATCATCGCTGTAATGTCAGATGGTTTAAATGACAGCGCCGGCCCCGACGACAGGTGGCGCAGGCCTTCTGCCAGGGACGCGCCGTTGGCCTTGCCGCTCCCCTTGCTCCCCAGCGCCCAAGCGTGGGCCAGCGCTACGCAATACGTGGCGTCAAAAGCGTGCTGCGTATAGCTGTAAGCCGCTGGATCACTGCTGAACTGCTGCTGATAGCGCTCGCGAAACTTCTCGTACACCGGCGTCGGCGGCTGGCCCGGGCGGGTACACTGCACCCCCGCCAGCGACACCCCGGCCGTCAAGGTCTGCTTGAGGAGCTCACCGTCGCACGCGCCATCGGCGAACCACATCGGCAGGTCTTTGAGCCCCGCGTGTTTGGCGCGCTGGTTGGCCACCTCAATCGCCACGGCGGCGTTGCCAATGATCACCAGGGCCTGCAGCCCCTCAGACGCCAGCGACTGCACCGCCGTGTCGATGCCTTTGCCGTCGCTCTGCACCGTGCGGGTGACCGCGCGCTTGCCCAGCTGGGTGTCCATGGCATCGACCAGACCGTCGCCGTACGGACTCTGCACGGCCAACACCCCAATCTTCGCTGATTCATTGAGGTTCTTGGTCGCGAGGTGGGCGAGCACGATGCCCTGGTACACGTCGCTGGGGGCCACCCGCCACACCAGGCCCTTGTCGGCCAGATGCGTCAGCTCGGCCGACGTCGCAGAGATCGCCATCAGCAGCACCCCCGCCGGCACCGTGACCGCGGCGATGGTCTGGGTGTCCGAGCTCGCGTCGGAGATAATCGCCTGGACCTTGGCCTTTTCCACCAGCCAGCGGGCCAGATCGCGGGTCTGCGGGCCGCCGCCGGTGGACCAATCGGCGCGGGTATCACAGACGCGCAGCTTGAGGCGTTTACCTGCGATATCGCGGTGATCGTTGAGTTCCTGGAGGGCCAAGCGCATCGCCCGAAGCGTGTAGACGCCCAAGCCGTCGACTTCGCCCTTGGGATCGTGGACTTCAAGGATCACGCCGACTTCATACGTCGGAGCGCCATCCACCCCGTCGTCGATGACGGTTTGGCAGCGCGATTCGGCAAAAGCCGTGGCGTCCGGCACGACGTCGGCGCAGGCGGGTAGCCCTAGTACCGTGCCGCACAGCGCGGCGCATCCGCCCCAAGATCGCAAAATCCGTAGAGATCGGCGGAACAGTTCTGGAGGCATGGCTGCACCTAAAGCGCTCAACAGGGCTCCCGCAGAATGGTGGCTGGGCCGCTTACGGTCAAGACCACGGCGGGCCGCAATGCCTCGCGCGCCATGAAATACTGTTGCGCGGTCTTGCTGTACGGCCGCTTCACCGCATAAAGTGATCGCCATGGCCGGTTTTGGCCGGCTAAGGACGGGCCGATGAAAATCTCCAGGTACAATCGCTGGATCGGCTTGGCCGCGGCGTGGATGGCCGTCGCGAGCTTGACCGCCTGCGCTCCGCCGGAGACCGGTCACGTGCCGACAGAAGCGGACGGCAAGGCCCTGGCCAAAGTCGTCAAAGATGTCGAGGCTGTACGCGCCTTGCTCAAGGCCAATCCGCCCCCCAAGAAGAAGATCGCGGACGGCGAACTGACCACTGAACAGCGCGCAAAGCTGCTCTCCCTGTGGGGCCCGCACGTCGACCACGATCTGGCGCTGGCGTCTTACCAGGAGCGCTTCTTGGACTCGTGGCGCGGCGCCGGGGAGTTTGACGATCAAACCCGGGCCCTGTCGATGGGCGTGGCGGCCCTGGCGGCGCGGGTTTCCAGCAACCTGGATTTCTTGCAGATCGGCCTGCACAGCGAAGCGGCCCAGGCGGCGATGGATGAGTCGTCCACGGAATACGGCCTGACCAGCGGGCACTTTCACCGCATCCTCATCGACACGGCCAAGCCCCACACCCAGCTCAAGCTGTCGCTGGCCCTCCAACAATTGCGCCGGCGCCTGTCCGATTTCCGCAACAAGAAGCGCGACAAAGACAAGCCGTTCGTCGCCGTCTCTGACAAAGGTCTTCTTTTTGCTGAAGATGTTGAGCGCCGCTATGCCTCGGTGGCGCCGCGCTTGATGGCCCAGGCGATCGGCCAGGTCACTTCCGGCCAGCTGCAGACCTTGAGCGGCGCGCTGGTGACCAACATCGCCCTGTGGTTGGGCGACACCCGCCTGCGCTCTTCGTCTTCCAGCTTGATCTCCGCCGCACAGATCGATTGGCTCGCCACCCAGGCCCAGCCCGGTGACGTGATCGTCGAGCGCCGCAACTGGTACCTCTCCAATCTGGGCCTGCCGGGCTTTTGGCCCCATGCGGAGTTGTACGTCGGCACCCCTGCGGAACTGGCCGCGGCGCTGGACAAAGAGCCGGACGTCGTCGCTGCATTTGGCGCCACTGGCCTGACCGGTTGGCTGCAGAAGAACACGCCCGATGTGTGGGCACACTACGGAGAAATCGCCGAAGATGGCCGGCCTCACCGCATCTTGGAGGCGATCAGCGACGGCGTGCTGTTCTCTAGCCTGCACGAAGCGACCCAGGCCGACTATGTGGGCGTGCTGCGTCCGCGCCTGACCAAGCTCGAACGGGCCCGGGCCATCGCCAAAGCCTTCGCCCAAATCGGCAAGCCGTACGACTTTGACTTTGACTTCTTGACCCTGGACGTCCTTGTTTGCAGTGAGGTCGTCTACCAAGCCTATCTGCCAGAGAAGTCCGTGCAAACCGGCCTGAGCTTGCCGCTGACCGAGGTCATGGGGCGAAAAACCCTGCCGCCCAATGACATCATCCGCACCTTTGATCAGCAGTTTGGCACGTCCAGTCAACAGTTTGATTTTGTAGCGTTTATTGATGGACGCGAGAGCTCTGGCAGCGCGGTGATCGCCACGGTCGACGATCTCCGCGCGTCGTGGAAGCGCCCCAAGTGGGATCTCTCTCAGCAATAGCCCCCTGTCCCCTTGGAAGGATTCATGAAATTTAAGCCTTTTGCTCGCCCTGTCGCGGCCGTCCTCAGCCTCTGCCTCCTGGTCGTGTTCAGCGGTTGCTCTGTGGCGACCTTGGGTGCGGCGCGTCCCGTCGATGTCGGCACCCATCAGGTGGTCGTGGCGCCGTCTTTTGTGCGCATTGCCCGCGGCGGCGACCCCTATCTGGGCCCCCAGCTGGAGATCGGCGAGCGCTACGGCATCACCAAACGCGCTGACATCGGCGTTCGCCTGTGGCTGCCCATGCCCGGCTACATTGTCGACTCGCGCATCTCTCTGCTTCGCTCCAAAAACCCCAATCGAGGTCTTGATGTAGCCCTGCAGCCCGGCACGTCTTACCTCTATGTGCCCGGCGGCGACGCCAATTCCTCGCCCCTGCACGTCGCGACGCTGTTTCTGCCGCTGCTCGCCGGCTGGAACTTTGGCGGCGGCCGGCAGTTGGTGCTTGGCGCAAAACTATTGAACATTCTCGCGGTGGACACCGTCGACGGCTTTGAGCCCGCCAACATCCTCAGCGTCGCCAGCAGCGTCGGCGTGGTGTGGCCTATCACCGACAACTTCTCGATCGCCCCAGAGATCGGCGTCGGTCTCGCAGTGCTCGGCTCGCTCGCGGGCTATGGCAGCGACCTCGGCGTCTCCGGTTCAACCGTGCAATTCTCCTTGGGTCTGCTGTTTGGCGGCAAAGCCCCGCCGCCGGTCAAGTGCGTGGCGTTGCCGGTCGATCCCAGCGCTGCCGACTAGTTTGCCTCTGTGATCAAGCAGTTGCCAAAGCCTACCAGCTCAGGACCTCGTTCGCCTGGGTGCAGGTCGGCTCGCAACCCGCGCCGTTGGGCTGGCTCGTCTTGTAGGCCGGGGCAAAAGTCTTCTTGGCCACCTGCTGGCCATCTCGCAGCACCTCAAGGCTCACACTCGTCGGCGTATCGGGCAGTTGTACCCCCGTCAGCGCATGCTGAGCCGGGGCCAGCGCCGATCCCGACGTGCCCAGCTGAAGCAGCTCCGTACACTGCGGCTGACCGTTGCTCGGCAAGGGCAGGGTGACGGTACAACTGCGCTCACCTGTTGGCGTTTGCGCTACAACTTTCCACGTCCCCGCCGGCCACGCGGCGCTCTGAAACGCCACGCCAAAGCCGCTTGTGCAGCCGATCAGGGTACACGACTTGGCCTCCGTCGCCTCGCAAGCCGGCAGAAGAAAGGCGGCGATCAGCGCGGGGAAGGCCATTGGCCAGAGGTGCTTCATCAGGGGCTCCTTGCGGCGCTGGGGCTGGAGAAGGGGGCGGCCGCTGCCTCTGCGCGGTACACGATCCGTGCCAGCGGCGGCGAGAGCGCCAACATCGCGCAACGACGTGAATTTGTCCACGCTTGCGGTCGTCAGCCATTGTCGAAAATGGCCACACTGTAGACAATTTCCACATTTTGCCGCGCGTGCATCCTCCGGTGCAGTCCGCTATTCTGCCCCTCCTATGGCGCCGTCCACAGGCGCCCGCGCAGCTGTCGACCATGCTCCACGCCCGCCATGAACACCGCCCCAGTGAAGCTTTTGGCCGCCCGGTGCACATGTGGACCTATGGCCACGCCGGCAAGCCCGTGATCGCGTTCCCCACCGCCGGTGGCTATGCCCACGAGTGGGAGCACCACGGCGTGGTCAAGAAGCTCGCCGATTGGATCGAAGCCGGGCGGGTGCGCCTGTATTGCCCAGAGACCAACGCCGCCGCGGTGTGGATCCACCCGACCACCGATCTGGCCGACCGCATGGCCCGCCACCGAGCCTATGAAGCCTTTGTGACCCGCGAGTTAGTCCCGCGCATCTGGCACGAAACCGGCCGCCGAGACATCGCAGTCATCGGCGCTAGCGTCGGCGCCATGTACGCGATCAATGCCGGCCTGAAGTATCCAGAGCTGTTCCCCCACGCCATCGGTCTGTCGGGGCGGTATCGCGCCAACTACTTCACCGGCGGGTCGCGAGAAGAGGGCGCCTACTTCAGCGATCCTAGCGC
>JBIKTV010000545.1:0-3863 GCA_044347905.1 Myxococcota bacterium | reverse complement strand
GTGGTGCTCAAGGCGATGCTGTCGACCACGGGCACCGCGCTGCTGGCCACCATGGGCCTTGTGGCGGCCTTGGCGGCCATCACCGGCAAGTCTTTGACCAGCATGTTTGCCCGCTGGGTCGCGGGGCGCGCGGCGCCGGTGGTCGAGCACGCCGTGGTAGCTACAGGCGAAGCGGCCAAGCAGGGGGTGGCGAATTTCAAGGAGAAAGTCGGATCCGCCAAGCTGCGCAACACCGCCGCGGCCAACGCGGATTCTGAACCGCTTGAGGCCGTGGGCGCCCCCGCGACTCGGGCCAAGGCCAGCGCCGCCCAGCAAGACAGCGGCCGGGCCGACACCGCCGACGCCGAAGCGCGGTTCTTTGCCGAGCTGGCCGACGAAGACCGCCGCTGGAGCGAAGCGACCCCTGCGCCGGTGGTGCGGTTCTCTGGCGCCGATCTGCGGTTTTCTGAGCCCATCCCTGAGCTTGCCGAAACGCTCGTGGCGCGGCGCACCGCCCCGGTTGCCCCAGGTACCGCCGATGCACCTGCCGCGCGACCCATTGCCACCCAGAAAAGTGCCGCGCAACTGACCAACGGCGCGGGCGACGACGAGCCGCTGGAGAGCCTGGACATCACCGATCTCCCCGGCGATCTTCCCGATCACGTGCCTGCGGACAGCGGCCGTCGCCAGCCCATGATCCTGTCCACCCAGCCGATTCAGACCTTTCAGCCGCCGGCGCCGGTGCAACTGAGCCATGCCGAGATGAGCCGCACCGCGCAGATGAACGCCCTGGAGCGCGATCAGGTGATCGCCGAATTCCACAGCCTGGAGCGCGGCGAAATCCCAGAGCTCAGCCCGGGTTTTGTCATGCCGGTGGTGGACGACCGCGTGGCCGACCCAGTGCCGCAGCGCGTGCAGAACCAGCTGATCAACCAAGTGAACTCAGTGGACATCCACCAGAGTCGCCCGGCGCTGCCCCAGGCCGCATCGGCGCCGCAGCCTCCCGCGCTGCAGATGGTGCCGCCGGCCCTGGGCACCACCGGCTTTGGCCCGCGGATTGTCGAGACGGAGGCCCTGCGCAATTCGACCCAATCGGTGGTGTTGGAGGCCGTGCAGCAGCCCCTGGCCATCGGCGGCAAGCAGTGGGTGCTCCCGCCCTCGACGCTGCTGCAGGAACCGCCGCACCGCGCCCTCAAGCTCGACGAAGAGGCCCAGCGCATTCTGCGAGAGAACGCCTTCACCCTGGAGCAAAAGCTCAGCGAATTTGGAATCCACGGCGAAGTCACGGACATGCGCCCGGGGCCCGTGGTCACGACGTACGAGTACCGCCCGGCTTCGGGGGTCAAGATCAGCAAGATCGTCAATCTGCGCGACGATCTGACCATGAAGCTGTCGGCCTTGCGCGTCCGCGTGGTGGCGCCGATCCCGGGTCGCGACGTGGTGGGCATCGAAGTGCCCAATAAGCAACGGCAAATCGTGTACTTTCGCGACGTGCTGGAGCGCCCGGAGTTCCGCGACACCAAGAGCCCGCTGACGCTGATTCTGGGCAAGGACATTGAGGGCAAGCCGCTGCTGATGGACCTGGCCAAGGCGCCTCACCTGCTGGTAGCGGGGGCGACGGGCACAGGCAAATCCGTAGGCATCAACAGCTTTATCTGCTCGCTGCTCTTCCGCTGCACCCCGGACGAGTGCCGGCTGATCCTCATCGACCCCAAGATCCTGGAGCTGTCGAGCTATGCGGACATCCCCCACTTGCTGCTGCCCGTGCTGGACGACCCGCGCAAGGCGGAATTGGCCCTGAAGTGGGCGTGTACCGAGATGGACCGCCGCTACAAGATGATGTCTGAAGTGGGCGTGCGCAACTTGGCGAGCTACAAGCAGAAAGTTCCGGAGATTCGCCAAACGGCCCAGCGCCAGCACATGATGGCCGGCGATGTCGGCGAGGTGGCGCACATCGAGGATCCGCCGTACATCGTTGTGGTGATTGACGAATTTGCCGACCTGATCATGCAGCAGGGCAAAGAGGTGGAGATCCCGGTGGCGCGGTTGGCGCAGAAGGCCCGCGCCGCAGGAATTCACGTGGTTCTGGCGACCCAGCGGCCGTCGACGGACGTGCTAACCGGGATGATCAAAGCCAATTTTGCCACGCGCGTGTCGTTTCAGGTCGCTTCGTCCATCGACTCCAAGGTGGTGCTGAACCAAATCGGCGCGGAGACCCTGCTGGGCCGCGGTGACATGCTGCTGGTGCCGCCGGGCGAAGGCCACCTCAAGCGCTGCCACGGCACCTGGATCACCGACGACGAGGTGTTGGACATCGCCAAGCACTGGCGCGACCAGGGCACCCCGCGTTATGAAATGGATATTCTTAAGGATCCTGAGACGGAAGCGGCGGCAGATGGCGACGACGGCGAGTCCGACGCGCTGTATGACGACGCCGTGCAGGTGGTCATCGAAGCCGGCCAGGCCTCGGTGTCGTTCCTGCAGCGCAAGTTGGGCATCGGCTACGGTCGCGCCGCGCGGATGATCGACACCATGGCGGCCCGCGGCATCATCGGCCCCTCGCGCGGCCCAAACAAGCCCCGGGACATTCTGGTCAATTCGCTGTAGAGCCTGCGTCACTGTGGCGGGCGGCGCAGCGGGCTCGGCTATCGCAAGAACCGCAGTACCGCCCACACCGTCATTCCCGCGAAGGCGGGAACCCAGGCGAATGGTTTGGTTTTAGCCTGGGCCCCCGCCTCCGCGGGGGTGACGAAGGGGGCCAATTGGACCGCGCGGTCGTCCTGTAACCTGAAATCCGTGGTTCTTGCGATTGGTCTGGGGCAGCGGGTCGAGGCTCTGCCACCCAGCGCAAGAATCCGCTATGCTGCACGCCTCAGCCAGCGGTAGGCGCTGCTGCAGATGGCCAGAGGAACCCATGATCCAGATCAAAGTCCCGTCCTTTGCCCGGCTGAGCGCCCTCCTTGGCCTCGCCCTCGCGTTGACTGTCAGTTCGGCCGGCTGTGGCGAAGAAGAGAAGGCCAGCGGACCCGCCACGTCGTTTTGCACCGACGGCCAAAAAGTCTGCAAAGGCAACTATGTAGCCACGTGCGCCAGCGCCGGTACCGCCTACACGGTGGAGTTTTGCGGCTCCGGCGCGTACTGCAAGGCCGGCAAGTGCGAGCCCACGGTGTGCCCCAAGGGCAACGTCAAGTGCTCGGACGACAAGAAGTCGGTGCTTCAATGCGCGGCGGATGGCTCCAGCGACTACAGCAAGGTCGCGACCTGCAAGAGCAATGAGGCGTGCCAAGACGGCGTGTGCATCCGCAAGACCTGCAATGAAGGCGAGGCGTGGTGCGGCGCCACGACCCTGTTCCTGTGCAGCAACGGCCTCAAGCAAGAGACGATCTGCGGCTCTGACCAGATCTGCTCGGTCAGCGACAAGAAGTGCGTCGCCCGCACTTGCGAGCCGGACAAGGCGGTGTGCAAGGACAGCAAGACCTCGCAATTGTGCAGCGCCAGCGGGTCCGCGTGGCAAGACGTCGCCTGCCCCAGCGGCCAGGGCTGCTTTGACGGCCTCTGCCATCCCGTGATCGCCAGCGGCAAGGACGCCGGCAGCACCGACGCCACCGTGGGCGAAGTCAGCGACGGCGTGGTCATCGGCACGGGCGACGTGTTGATCAAGCCGCCCAAGGACATTGTTACCGAACTGCCTAACATCTTTAAGGTTACCTTTAGCAAGACCAAGACGCCTGGCGCCGGTGACCCGGAGATCGTCTTTGACTTCCCCAGCGCGATCTACCTGCCGACCTTGCAGATGCTGCAGATTTCGGGCGACAAGGACCTGTATAAGCTAGAGATTCAGATCGCCAAGGTCGAGGAATTCGCCACCGGCCTGTTCACGACGC
>JBIKTV010000133.1:0-12890 GCA_044347905.1 Myxococcota bacterium | reverse complement strand
AGCTGTCGCCCCAGGCCCAGGCGGCGCTGCTGCGCGTGCTGGAGGTCGGCGAGGTCCAGGTGCTGGGCGGGGCGACGCGCAAGGTCGATGTCCGGCTGGTCTGCGCCACCCACCGCGACCTGCACAGCCTGGTGGCCCGCGGGCAATTCCGCTTGGATTTGCTGCACCGCGTCGCTGTGGGCACCCTGCGGCTGCCGGCGCTGCGCGATCGCCCAGAGGACTTGACGCCGCTGATGGCCGACTGGCTAGAGGTCGATCACCTGAGCTGCGCGGTGGCCGAGCGCCTGCGCCGCCACCCTTGGCCCGGCAACCTGCGCGAGCTGCGCAACCTGGCGCGGCGGCTGCAGCTGACCTCGCGCTGTGGCACGCCGAGCGAGCGAGAGGTGGACAGCGCCTTGGCCGAGCTGATCCCCAGCGCCTACACCGCCAATTCGCCCATGGCCGTGCGCACCCAGGCCGTGCGCGAGCTGCTGGCCCAGGGCCTCAAACCCCAGCAGGCGTGGCGCCACAGCGGCATGTCGCGGGCGGCCTTCTACCGGCTGCTCCGCAGTGTGCGCGCGGAGACTCAGTGCGCGTGAGGCCGGCAGATGCCTTGTTTGAGCCCGGGGCGGCAGACTCTCCGCAATTTCTTGACAGGCGCGCGATCCGGCGCCAATTGCCGGGTCTGCGCCATTGCCCGGCGCCCAGGCGAACACCGCGATGGCTGCCCGCACCCCCTCCGCAAAACCCTTGCGTTGCCTGACGATTCTGCTAGCCGCCCTTGGGACCCTGGCGGCGAACCTCGCCTGGGCGGTGCCCGCGGCCCCCAGCGTCATCGGCGCCCGCCCTTTTGACCGCGGCGCCATGGGCCTATGGGCCACCGCCGGCGTGCCCGATGTCGAACTGGGCGCGCGCTGGGGCCTCAGCTCGGCCTTTGACCTGGGCGCGCGGCTGCGGCTGTCCTACGGTACGGGCAGCCACATCGGCGGTTTTGGCAGCAGTGCCGCGGCCTTGGCCCGCCTTCGCGTCGCCAGCAGCGGCGGGTGGGATTTCGCCGTGACCGCCGAGCCCGGGGTGTTTGTCCACGCGGGCGTCGAAGATTGGGCGCCGCTGGCCAAGGCCGGCCAGAAGGGCTCGACCTCAGCGCTGATGGGGGTGGATCTGGGCGTGCCAGCGGTGGTGGCATCGACGCGGCTGCCCGGCGATCTAAGCGTAGCGCTTGGCCTTTCTGCGCCGGTACAACTCCACTTTGCCCCAGAAATCACCGTGGCGTGGCAAGTGATCGCCCGCGTGCAGGTGGCCAAAGCCGTCGATCGCCACTGGTCCGCCCTGGCCGGTGGCGAATTCGGCACGACTTTCTACGGCCCCGGCGCGGGATCGCCCACGGCGGAGCCGCTGTGGCGCCTGCACGTCGGCGTCGGCTGGCAGTAGCAGCTCTCAGCCTTCTAAGATCGCCGCGTCAAATTCCACAGAGATCGGGCAGTGATCGGAGCCCAGCACCTCTCGGTGCACCTCTGCGCCGCGCAAAAACGCCAGGGCCGCGGGCGAAATCAGCGCCAAGTCGATGCGCCAGCCGATGTTCTTGGCCCGCACCCCCGGGCGCTGCGACCACCAGCTATACGCCCCCGCGCGCTGCGGATGCAGGTGGCGAAAGGCGTCGGTCCAGCCCGCATCGATCCACCGCTGCAGGGCCTCGCGCTCTTCCGGCCTAAAACCACTGGTCTTTTCATTTTCCTTGGGCCGGGCGAGGTCGATCGCCTGCGGCGCGGTGTTCCAGTCGCCCAGCACCACCACCGGCGCGCCCGCGTCTAGCAGGGGCTGCAGCTGCTGCCGCAAGGTCTCATAGAATTCAAGCTTATACGGAATGCGCGACAGATCGCGGTCCTTGCCGTTGCCGTTGGGAAAGTAGCCGCCCAGCACCCACAGCCGGCCAAAGCGCGCCCCCAGCAGCCGCCCCTCGGCGTCAAAACGCGGCTCGCCCAGGCCGTTGCGCAGCTCATCCCACGGCCGCCTCGCCCAGGTCGCCACGCCGCTGTAGCCGGGCCTTTCCGCCGGCGCATACACCACGTGCCACCCCGGCGGATCGCGCAGGTCAACGGGTATTTGCCCAGGCAGAGCGCGCACTTCCTGCAAGCACACCACGTCCGCGGCGGTGCGGTTGAGCCAGTCTCGCAGGCCCTTGTCAGCGCTCGCGCGCACACCGTTGACGTTCCAGCTGGCGATCGAGAAGGTGGCGGCCATGGCGCGGTCCTTGGGGCAGAGCGCAAAGGGCCCCGCGGCGGCCGATCATCCCAGGAGAGCCGGTCTTTGCAAAGTCGGCAGCCTGCCGCATACTCTCGGGTTGATGTGGCCTGTCCAGGCCGTTCGGCCCCCGCAGCCATCGCGCAAATTACTGTAAGGTCAGGCAATCTCGCCCATGGCATCCGTCCACCAGCGCTACCGAATTATCGAGAAGATCGACGCCGGCGGCATGGCGGAGATCTATCGCGGCGCCGCCGTGTCGATGGACGGCTTTGAAAAGTCGGTGGCCATCAAGCGAATTCTGCCGTCGCTGACCCAGGACGCCAAGTTCGTGGCGATGTTCTTGGACGAAGCTCGGCTGTCGATGCAGCTGAACCACGCCAACATCGTGCAAATCCTGGACTTGGGCAAGGTCGGCGAGACCTACTTCATGTCGATGGAGTTGATCGACGGCGCCAACCTGCGCAAGCTGATCCAGCGGTCGATCGACCTGAGCCGGCCGTTTCCGATCAACGTCGCCTGCTTTATCGCCATGGAGATGGCCAAGGGCTTGGCCTACGCCCACGAAAAATCGGACGCCCAGGGCAACTCGCTCGGCATTGTCCACCGCGACGTCTCGCCGCCCAACGTGCTGATTTCACGGCAGGGTGAGGTCAAGATCACCGATTTTGGCTTGGCCAAGGCCAAAAGCAACGTCTCCGTGTCAGACCAGGACGTGGTCAAGGGCAAGTTCGCCTACTTGAGCCCAGAAGTGGTCGACGGCAAAGAGCCAGACGCCCGCGCCGACATCTACTCCGTGGGCATTATCCTTTGGGAAATGCTGTGCGGCCGCCGGCTTTTTGTCGCCAAGAATGACATGGAGACGGTCGAGCTGGTGCGCAAAGGCGATGTGCCCAAGGCCGGCGGGCTGCGCCCAGAGATCGACGAAGACCTGGACAAGCTGCTGCAACGCGCCTTGGCCAAGAACATCAAGCGGCGCTTTCAGTCGTGCCGCGAGGTCGAGCAGGATCTGGCGGGCTACCTGGCCAAGCGCGGCCTGCGGGCGACGGCGGCAGATCTAGCGCTGTTTGTTCGCGAATTGCTCGACGATGCCCAGTCGCAAGAGTCGCTGGACGTCGGCAAGCTGCTGCGCCATGAAATGGACGAGCTGGGCCTGGTGGGGCAGCTGGATCTGACGGTGGGTCAGGTGCCGCTCAAACCATCGGATCTCAAGTCAAAATCGGTGTCGCGCTTTGGCGTGGGCAAGCTGCTCGATCGCCTGGATGGCAACGCGCTGGATGAGCTGGTCGATCAAAGCGAGGGCGGCGGCATGGCCAACCTGCTGGAGCCCGAAAGCTCGCACAGCCAGGCCGCGGCGCGGATCAAAAAGCCCAAAAGCAAGAGCAATATGCTGATCATCGCTGGCGTTGCCGCGGTGATCGTCATCGGCGCGGTGGTCCTGTTCCTCAGCAAGTCCTGAGGTCAGGCGTTTGCCAAAACAGGCCAAAAACTGAGGTCGGGCAAGGAATTAGGTTGGTCAATTCTCGACAGACCTCACCCCTGCCCCCAAGCTCCCCAGCCCCAGGAGGAAATTGTGAAGTTTTTTGTTGATACCGCCGACGTCGCAGAGATTCGCCGGGCCCTCGCCTGGGGCATTCTGGATGGCGTGACCACCAACCCCTCGCTGGTGGCCAAGACGGGCCGGCGCTTTGAAGACGTGCGCGCGGAGATTCTGCAGCTGGTTCAAGGGCCGGTGTCGCTAGAAGTCACGGATATGACGATTGAAGGCATGCTGACCCAGGGCCGCGAGCTGGCCAAGCTGGGCCCGCAGGTGGTGGTCAAGCTGCCGCTGACCCGCGAGGGCATCGCCGCGTGCAAGGCTTTGACCGATGAGGGGATTCGCACCAACGTCACCCTCTGCTTCTCTGCCAACCAAGCGCTGCTGGCGGCCAAAGCTGGGGCGACCTACATCTCGCCCTTTGTGGGCCGGCTGGACGACATCTCGCAAGACGGCATGGCCCTGATCGCGGATATTGTGCAGATCTATAAGAATTACGGCTTTGCCACCCAGGTGCTCGTGGCCAGCGTGCGCAACCCGGTGCACATCCTGCAGGCCGCCAAGCTGGGCGCCCACGTCTGCACGGTGCCGTACAAGGTGCTGGACCAGCTGTTCAACCACCCGCTGACCGACCTGGGCAATGAACAATTCCTCAAGGATTGGGCCAAGGTGCCGGGCCAGAGCTGAGTCGCCCCTCCGGACTCTGCAGAATTCGCCCAGCCGTTCTGCGGGGCAGGAACTCCGCAAGGGATCTCGCGGCCGCGCGCCCCTGTTCAGGTCACCGCAGCCGCCCCGCGAGGTTTCGGCGAGCCGTTTGCTCCTAAGCCCTTAGCCCCCAAGTGAGCCCCCGGCATGGCCAATTCCGCGCCTGAAAGCAACGTCGAGCCTGCTGTCGCGCCGGAGCGCGGTTCGTCGCGCCGATCGGGGTCCGCGGCGGTGGCTCCAGACCAGGATGCGGGCCAGAACCGACGGGCGGCGCGCGGCACCGTGCGGTCGCTGCTGCTGGCGGCCGTGGCAGTGGCGATCTTGTGGCAAGGCGGCACTTCGCCGCTGGCGGTCGCGGTCGTCGCCCTGCTGGTCGGCGGCGCCTGGGCTTTTAGCTGGCGGGCCAGTCCGCGGCGCAAGTCGGCGATTGAAGCGCCTTGGTTGTGGTTTGGCCTGGCGGCGTGGACGGCGCTGCTGATTCTGCCCCTGCCCCGGGCGATTGTGCAGCTGGTCCATCCGCTCGCGGTGACGATCAGCGACGCCGGGCGGGTGGCGATGGGCGCGGCCCCGCACGGCTGGCTGCCGATTGCCCTGGCGCCCGGCGACGCGGCCCTGCAGGCGGTGATTTACGCGCTGGCCGGCGTGGTGGGCACGCTGACATCCAATGCCTGCCACGGCGCCCACAGCCGGCGCTTTGTGCAATTGGCCGCGACGACCGTGGTCGGCGCAGCCCTGGCCGCGTCAGCTTTGCGCTACGCCGATGCGGAATTGATCCCGTCCGGTGCCCTTCCTGGCGCGCTGGGGCCGCTGCTCAAGCACGTCGCCATCGTCAACGCCAACCACATGGCCGGCATCCTGGCCTTTGCCTTTGCCCTGGCGCTGGGTCTGGCGGTCCACGCCCCCATTACCATTCTGCAAACGGGCTACGGCGCCGCGGCACTGCTGACGGGGACGATGGTGCTGCTCACGACCTCGCGCGGCGGCATGCTGGCGGTGGTCATCGCGGTCCTGGGCGTGCTGGTGTCGACGCCTCGGCCCCCCAAGTACATGCGCACCGATCGCCGCGAGCTGCAGAACCAGGCCCGTTGGCGCGCCACGCTGCTCGCCGTGGTGTTGGCGCTGCTCGCCGCGATCGCCGCCCTGCCGATTATCGAAGCGGAATTTCACGGCACCGACCTAGCCACCGACGGCAAAGTGCGGCTCTTTACGGAAACGCCCAAGCTGATGCTGCAAGCGCCGCTCATCGGCTGGGGCCCGGGGAGCCTGCCGGTGGTGCTGTGGATGCGCGGGCTCAGCGACGCGCGCCAGGACTTTGCAGAAAACTTAGTGATTGAGCGGCTGTTGGACCAGGGCTTGATCGGCGGCGTGCTGTTTCTGGTGGCGCTGGGCTGGCTTGGGTTGCGCTACCATCGCCTCACGCCGCGGGTCTACGCCCTCAAGCCCTTTGTGCTGGCGCCGGCGGTGTTGCTTGCAGCCAATCTCGTTGATTTCTCCATGGAAATTACCGGAGGCTTGCTGCCGTTTGCGATGATTTGCGCCCTGGTCGAGCAGAACTACGTGCGCTCCGCCAGGGCCCATGAGAGTCTGCAGCACCGCCGCACCGCCGCCCACCGCCGGCTGATGATCGGCACTGGCGCGGCGCTGGGCTTGGCGGCGGCCCTGGGCTTTACCAGCGTGCCCGGCCACCTGACCCGCGACGCGGATCGGCTGCTGACCGGCAAAAAGGCCAACGACATCAAAGAAATCGTCGCCGATCGCCTGGTGTATCACCCCTACGCATTCTACCTAGCCGGCCGGGCGCTGGTCGCAGAGAACCGCTTGGCGGAAGCGAGCGCCGCTCTGGACCGGGCGATCGCCCTGCGCCCCGCCAGCAAGCACGCCCGGCTGTTCCGCTTTGCCAGCCGCCTGGAGCTGGGCAACGTGACCGGGGCGGCCGACGACCTGCAGTGGCTGATGGAAGCCAGCCAAGAGACGCGCAGCCAGGCGCTTGGTGTCTGCCAACGCTCTAAACGCGCAGAGGAATTGCTGGTTGAAGTGATGCATCGCGTGCCCAAGCTCAGCTCGGAGCTCGGGGCGTATTTCTCCAAGTCGCGGCCCGATCTGGTAGAGAGGGTGGCGGTGGCTCTGCGCAAACGCTATCCAAATCGGCGTTTTGGCATCGAAGCCCAGCGCGCCCTGCTGTACATCGAACGCGGTGCCCTGGAGCCCGCCAAGAGAATTGCCGCTGAATTGATGGCTGATCCCGATACAGTGCTGGATGGCTACTACGTAGAAGGCATGCTTCGGGTGCGCGCGGCCCGCCCCCTGGAGGCCTTTCACCTTTTCAAGACGGTTTGCGACGGCGGCGGCACCACAGAAGCCTGCACGCACGCGGTTGAGGCGATCCTGACGGCGCAACGTCCGGCGATGGCTCTGGAATTCATCCGCAGCCGCTGGCAGTCCCTGCGCAGTCATCCGCCGGCAGCCGCGGTGTATTATACCTGGGTGGCGCGGGCGCAGATGCAGTTGGAGCGCTGGGATGAGGCGCTGGACGCCGCGCGCATGGCGTATAACCTCAACCCCAAGAACAACGATTCGCCTTACATTCTAGCCACCTGCCTGGAACACTCCTCGCTGTTTGGCGAACTGGCCGAGCTGGCCGAACAGCTGGTGATCAGCCGGCCGAGCGACCCCACCGCGCGGCAGCTGCTAGAGCGGGTGCGCGAGTTGCAGACCCCGCTGAGCTTTGCCGGTCGGCGGCAGCCGCCGCGGCCTGCGCAGCTGCCGGCGGCGCCGACTCCACCCGCCCAGCCGTCCATCCAGCCGTCCATCCTTCCGTCGCCGCCAACCGTCCCTGCCGCGGCTCCCGGCCGCTGAAGGCCGCAGCAAGGCCCCGGCTATGCGGAGCTGTGACACGTCCGCGTTGACAGCAGCCGCGGCGCTCGCTAGCGTACCCGCGCCCGCGAACTTCGACGCAGTGCGTCAAGTCCGACTGGGGCGAGCCCATGCAAGGGCCAGCTCGCCTACCCCCCGCCCCGCGCGACCCAAGGAGCCATGCCGATGAAAATCCTCGTCTCTGCCAAGCGCGTCAGCGACCCCAACGCCAAGCTCGCCATTTCGGGCGACGGCAAGTGGGTCGAAGGCGACGTCGAGTACGTGATGAATTACTTTTGCGAGAACGCCATCGAGTGCGCTCTGCAGCTGGCCGAAGAGCACGGCGACATCGAGACGGTGGCGCTGGGCGTCGGCGATCCCGATGAAACCGATCGCTTTATTCGCCAGGGCGCCTTGGCGCGCGGTGTCGATCGCGGCATCCGCGTCACGGCTGAAGAGCAGGTGATCGACTCGGATCTGATCGCCCGCATCTACGCCAAGGTCGCCGAAAAAGAGACCCCCGACATCATTATTTTGGGCAAGCAGTCGGTCGACGGCGACTCCAACCAGGTCGGTCAGCTGCTGGCCGAGTACCTGGGCTGGCCGCAGGCGACGTTCGCCTCCAAGGTCGAGCTGAACGGCGGCGAAGTCGTCGTCACCCGCGAAGTCGACGGCGGCCTGGAAGTCGTCTCGATGAGCACGCCCTGCGTGATCACTGCGGATCTTCGCCTCAATGAACCGCGCTTTGCCTCGCTGGCGGGCATCATGAAGGCCAAGAAGAAGCCGCTGGCGGAGTACGAGCTGGACGACCTGGACCTGGGCGACGCAGTGCCCAAGGTGCGGATTGCCAAGATGGGCCTGCCGGCTGGCCGCAAGGCGGGCGTGATGGTCAAGGACGTCGACGAACTGTTGGCCAAGCTGACCGGCGAAGCGCGCGTCATCTAATTCATCGACTGCCAAGCGGACTTTTCGCAAGTTCCAAATCCGGAGGAACCATGAGCAAGATTCTGGTGGTGGCCGATCACGACGGTGGCGCCCTAAAGAAAATCACCCTCAACAGCATTGAATTCGCCAAGCAGTGGGCGGCCAAGACCGGCGGCTCGTTTGACGTGGCGGTTCTGGGCACCGGCGTGGGCGCTGTCGCCCAGGCCCTGACCGGCTACGGCGCGGCGGCCATTCACACCGTCGATCACGCCGATCTGGCCCACGGCTTGGCCGGGCCGCTGGCCAAGGTCATCGCCGATCTGGCCCAAGCGATCGGCGCCACGGGCGTGGTCGGATCGACCTCGAGCATCGCCAAAGACGCCCTGCCGCGCGCCGCGGTTCGCCTGGGCGCCGGCATGGCCTCGGACGTCATCGCCCTGGCCGACACCGCAGAAGGCCTGGGCTTCCGTCGGCCGATGTGGGCCGGCAACCTGGTGGGCGACGTGGTCATCGACACGGCCGTCAAGGTCGTCACGGTGCGCTCGTCGGCCTTTGATGTCGCCACAGCCAGCGGCGGCAGCAGCCCAGTGCAGGCCTTTGCCGCCGATCCGGGCAGCAGCCGCGCCAAGTTCGTGCGCTTTGAAGGCACCGTGTCGAGCCGCCCGGACCTGACCGAGGCCGGCGTGGTCGTCGCGGGTGGCCGCGGGCTCAAGGACCGCTTTGGCCAGATTACCGAGCCGCTGGCCGATCTTTTGGGCGGTGCCATCGGCGCCACCCGCGCCGCGGTCGACGACGGCTTTGCCCCCAACGACTACCAAGTTGGCCAGACCGGCAAGGTGGTCGCCCCGCAGCTGTACTTCGCCATCGCCATCTCCGGCGCGGTGCAGCACCTGGCCGGCATGAAGAACAGCAAGGTCATCGTGGCGATCAACAAGAACGCCGACGAGCCGATCTTCAAGGTCGCCGACTACGGCCTGGTCGCCGATGCGTTTAGCGCCGTGCCCGAGTTGGTCAGCAAGATCAAGGCTCTTCGCAGCTAGGCACGCACTTGCCCGCCCAGCCAGAGCTCCTGCCGCTGCCCGACGAGCCGGCCGGCCGAGATACGCTGGTGGCGCTTGCCTCAGCGCCTGGGCCGGCCGGGGTAGCGGTGCTGCGGCTCTCCGGCCCAAAAGCGCACAAAATCGCCAAAACCCTGAGCGGCCGCAGCGACTTAACGCAAGGGGGGGTCGTATTTTCCGCACTGCGCGACCCGGTTTCCGGCGAACTGCTCGATCGCGGCTATGTCCTTGCCTTTCATGGCCCTAGGAGCTTCACCGGCGAAGATGTGGCTGAGTTGCAAGTCCACGGCTCGCCGGCTGGGGTAGCGCGGCTGACCGAGGCGTGCGTGCAGCTGGGGGCGCGGCGGGCGCGGCCGGGCGAATTCACCTGGCGGGCCCTGCACGCCGGCAAGCTCGATCTGCTGCAGGTAGAGGCCCTGGGCGACCTGCTGCAGGCCCAGAGCGAGGTCCAGCACCGCACGGCTCTGCAAGCCCTGGACGGCGAATTGTCCAGGCGCCTGGCGGATCTGCGCGACCCGTTGCTGGCGGCGCTGGCGGAGATCGAGGCGCGCCTGGATTTTGCCGCGGAGCCGCATCTGGCGGTCCTGGACCCCGCGCCGCTGCTGGCGGAGTGGGCCCAGCTGAGCGCGCGCATGCTTGAGTTGGCGGAGACGGCGCGGCAGGGTCGGCTGCGCTTGCGCGGCGCGCGGGTGGTGCTGTACGGCGCACCCAACGCGGGAAAGTCCACGCTGCTCAACGCGTTGCTGGGCATCGAGCGCGCGCTGGTCGACCACCGCCCGGGCACGACCCGCGACACGCTAGAAGCCGCGCTCGCCCCAGACGGCCTGCTGATGACGCTCATCGACACGGCCGGGGTGCGCGACGCGGAGGACCCGGTCGAGCGCCAGGGCACAGAGCGCGCCCGCCGCGAAGCCGAGGCCGCCGACGTGGTGCTGTGGTGCGTCGACGGCTCGCAGCCGCTGCCGGGCGATGTCGCCGATCCCGCGGATCTGCCGTCGCCCTGGCCCCTGGTTGTGCAACTGCTGGTGACCAAATCCGATCTGCCCTTGCACCCCCAGATAGCCGCCTGGCCGCGCCTGGGCCAAGCTCTGCGAATCCACGCCGGCCAGCCCAGCGATGTGGCTCGGCTGCGCCAAATGCTGTCGCAAAAAGTTGCGGCGCTGGCTCAAGGTCCGCGCAGTGATCAGGTGGTGGTGAGCCGCGAACGCCACGCCGCCGCCCTGCGCGATGGCGCCGACTCTCTGCAGCGAGCTAGCGAAATCCTGAGCGCTGGCGAGCCGTTAGAGCTGGTCGCCGCCGATCTGCGCGACGCGGTCTATGCCCTGGATGAGATCACCGGCCCCATGACCCCAGACGACGTGCTGGGCTACATCTTTAGCCAGTTCTGCATCGGCAAATAGCTTACCTGTTTGTTCTACCTCGATTTTGACGCGCTTCCCTTGCCGCCGCGACAATCTCGGACTAAATTGGTCGCCTATCCCGTCCCCCGGAGGAATTATGGCCATCGACGCCCAGGAACAGACCGCCCGCAAAGGCATCCTCAAGCAGTTGCAGCGCCAGGGCGGCGCCGAGCACATCAGAGAGCTGCACGAGTTCAGCACCTTGCGCTTTGGCCGCGGGCACCAGGCGTTTTCGCTGCTGATGGAGGGGCTGGTGGCCGACGGCCTAGTCGAATTTGAGAGCGAGCGCTTTGCCCTGACCGATGCCGGTCGCGAGGCCTGCAAAGGCCTGCTCGTGTAGCTTGCCCCCGCGAGCCGCACAGTGCACGATGGGGCTCCCGCGGCACTGATCGCCGAGCACGGCGCTTGCGAGGAAATTCTGGATGTGAAAGAACATCTCGCGACAACACTGGTATTTCCGAGCAACAGGGGCTCTGAGCTGCCGTTCTTTCACACCCTCTCAGAGGAAAGCCAACCCCGATGCGCACACCCAGCGGCCTCGTCTCGCTGCTCGATCAAGGCGTGGTCGATCAGGTCCTCCGCCCCCTGATGAGCGGCAAGGAAGCCCAAGTTTATTTGGTGATTTCAGACGGTGAGGAACGCGTCGCCAAGGTTTATAAGGACGCCGAACACCGCTCGTTCAAGCACCGCGCCGACTACACAGAAGGCCGACGCGGGCGCAATTCCCGCGATCAGCGCGCCATTCAGAAAGGCAGCAAGCACGGCAAGGCCCAGGAAGAAGAGGCCTGGCGCAGCGCTGAGGTCGACATGATCTACCGGCTGCGCGACGCCGGGGTGCGGGTGCCAGAGCCGTTCTATTACGTGGACGGCGTGCTGGTCATGGAGATGGTCAAGGACGCCGAGGGCAACCCCGCGCCGCGCCTGGGCGAAGTCGAAATGAACGCGGAACAAGCGCAAAAAGTGTTCGATTTTCTGATTCGCGAAGTGGTCAAGATGCTCTGCGCGGGGGTGGTCCACGGCGATCTGTCGGACTTCAACGTGCTGCTGGGCAAAGACGGGCCGGTGATCATCGACTTTCCCCAGTCCCTGGACGCCGCCGCCAACCAGAACGCCCGCGAGATCCTGATCCGCGATGTGGCCAATCTCAATCGCTTTCTCCAGGGCCACGGCGCGCCAGAACAGCCGCTCAAGCACGGCGCGGAGATGTGGGAGAAGTACGCCCGCGGCGAGCTGCGCCCCGACTCGCACCTGACGGGCAAGCACAAGGGCTCAGAAGCGCGCGTGGACCTGCGCGGGCTGATCCACGAGCTAGAGGCGGATGAACGCGACGAAATGCGCCGGCGCGCCGGGCGATTGGCCTGAGATCACCCGGCTCTACACGCCGCGATCCACGTCCGGCCAGATGACCTTGTGCAGCTGAATCTGCATGCGCCCCGGGGCCTTTTCCGCCAGGATCCACGCCGCTAGTTCCGCCGGGGGCAGGCTCGCCCACACCGCCGACCACAGGATCTGCCCGCGCGTCCCCGCCAACGGCCCTTGGAGCTGTTGCTGGGCCCAGCGGGCGTCGTCCAGGTCCGCGCAGACGATTTTAAGCTCATCGCACGGGCGAAGATTCGCCAGATCCGCCATCAGGTTGCGGGCACTCTCCCCCGACCCCGGGCACTTGAGGTCGGCGATGACCTTGACCCGCGGGTCCAGCTGGTCCAGCGGATAGGCGCCGCTCGTCTCCAGCAGCACTTCAAAGCCGGCGTCGCACAGCGCGGTCAGCAGCGTGGGGCAAGCTCTTTGCGCCAGCGGCTCGCCGCCCGTCACCTCCACCAGCGGCAGTTGCAGGGCGTGGACCCGGCTGATCACCGCCTCAACGCTGAGCTTTTCTCCGGCGCTAAAGCTGTATTCCGTGTCGCACCAGCGGCAGCGCAAGGGGCAGCCAGCCAGGCGCACAAAAATGCAGGGGCGGCCGGCGTGGCTCGATTCGCCTTGGATCGACGCGTAGATCTCGGTCACCCCCAAGCTCGCGGGCACCAGCGGCAGGACCTTAGACATCGCGGCTGCGCTCCCAGACCATGCGCAGGCCATCCAGGGTCAGAAACTCCAGAACCTCGCCAATACTATCGCTTTCTTGGGCGATCAGCGGCGCCAGCCCGCCCGTGGCGCACACCGGCACCTCTTCGCCCAGCGTGTCGCGCAGCCGCC
>JBIKTV010000132.1:0-12907 GCA_044347905.1 Myxococcota bacterium | reverse complement strand
TCGGCAGCTTGACAGGCAGCGGCAGCCGCCCCAACAGCCCGCGCACCCGCGGATCCAGACTCCAATCGATCGCCCCGGCCATCGCCGCCTCCGCTTTGCCGACCGCCGCACTTGGCGGTTGCGGCGGGAAGGGTAGTCCCCTGCAGAAATCGCGGCAACTCTGACCCCGCGTGGGGCCGGGCGTTCCAAGAATACGCCGTAGATTCATGGTGGTGACACAAGGGTGGCAGCCGCGCCTCGCTTGGCCCTTGCAGGGGGCCCGGCCCGCCGCGACAATGGCCGCCATGACGACGCTCCCTTACGACTCTTGGCCGCCCTCCCGTCTGCAAAATGCTTTGGTGGAGGCAGGTTTGCGTCCTGGCCAGGCCCACCGAGCCGTGACCATGCTGGGCCATGCCCTCTGGCGCGAATTCCTGCCCTGGGATCAGGCCCTGGCGAAGATCGGCGGCGCCGCGGGGCCCAAGGTCGCAGAACTGTGCGCCGCGCCTACGCATCTGGAGGTGATGGCGGACGAGCGCAGTGTCGACGGCTCGCACAAGCTGCTCTTTCGCACCGCCGACGGTGAGGTCATCGAAAGCGTGCTCATCCCTGCGGATTCCGGCAAACGCACCACCTTGTGCGTGTCGAGTCAGGTCGGCTGTGGCCGGCGCTGCGCCTTCTGTCAGACGGGCCGCCTGGGCCTGGTGCGCAACCTCACCACGGGGGAAATTGTCGCGCAACTTCGCCTAACTCAACAGCTGTGGGCATCGCAGCGCGGCGAGCAGCCGCTGATCACCAACGTGGTGTTCATGGGCATGGGCGAGCCGCTCGACAACCTCGACCACGTCGCCGACGCCGTTGCGGTGATGACCGACGACTTGGGCGCCGGCCTGTCGTGGCGCCGCGTCACCGTCAGCACCGTGGGGGTGGCGTGGAAGCTCCCAGAGTTTTTTGCCAAAGTTCAGGCGAACTTGGCGCTCAGCCTCAACGCCCCCGATGACCAGCGCCGCTCTTGGCTCATGCCCATCAACGAGCGCTGCGGCATGACCGAGCTCAAGGCCGCACTGCTGCAGCACCTGCCCCAAGGCCGTGATGTGCTTGTGGAATATGTGCTCATGGCCGGGGTCAATGACGCCACCGCGGATGCCGATCTCCTCATCGCCTGGATGCAGGGCTTGGCCGTGCGCGTCAACCTCATCCCCGCCAATGCCGGGCCGGTGCCAGCGCTGCGTGCGCCAGATCGCGAGGCCATTCAAGCCTTTCAGAAGTATCTGCTCGACCGAGGTGTGCGAACCATGGTCCGCTGGTCCCACGGCGGCGATCTGGGCGGCGCTTGCGGGCAGCTAGCGGGCGAAGTGCGCGAAATGCTTCGCCGCGGTGAGCGCGTGCCGGTAGGCGGGCTGGTAGGGCTGCGGCGCGCTTCTGCGGCGGCGGCCTAGGCTCCGGTCCCTCCACAAAGGCGATTCATGAGCGATCCTCCTCTATTGCGCGTGGCCGGCCTGGTAAAGGCCTACGCCGGTCGCCGGGTGGTCGATGGGTTGAGCCTGCAGCTCCAGCGCGGCGAAGTGCTGGGCCTGCTGGGGCCCAACGGCGCGGGCAAAACCACCACCTTGCGGATGCTCTACGGCTTTATCAAGCCCGATGCCGGGACAATTCTCTATCAAGGCCGCGACTTTGCCCTTGAACGCGAGGCGCTGCGCGGCCTGGTGGGCGTCTGTACCCAAGACGACACCTTGGATGAAGAGTTCTCCGTCCGCGACAACCTGCGGATTTACGCCAGCTATTTTCGCCCGCGCCAGGTCGATCTGCCCGCGCGCATTGACGAACTGCTCGCTCAGTTCAACCTCAGCGAATTCGCCGACCATCGCCCGCCGGATCTGTCTGGCGGCTACAAAAGGCGTTTGATGATCGCCCGTTCGATCATCCACCGCCCCGCCGTGCTGTTTCTGGATGAGCCGACCACCGGCCTTGACCCTGCCGCCCGCCTGGACCTGTGGCGCCTCGTGGTGCGGCTGCGCAGCGAAGGCCTGGGCATCGTGCTGACCACCCACTACATGGACGAGGCCGAGCGCCTGTCCGACCGCATCGCCGTGCTCGCCAAAGGCCGCACCGTGGCGGAGGGTTCGAC
This sequence comes from Myxococcota bacterium, assembly GCA_044347905.1. Lineage (GTDB taxonomy): Bacteria > Myxococcota_A > UBA9042 > UBA9042 > UBA9042 > SXRM01. The sequence goes on along the minus strand of JBIKTV010000132.1, from coordinate 10,800 downwards.
CCGCGAGGTCCTGGGCGCGGTGTTGGGCGAGCACATCGTCGAAGTGACCCGCGATCAAGCAGATGCCGCCGCGGTCCAGGCGTGGAGCCGCGCGGTGCTGGGCAAGCCGCCCGGGGAGGCTTTGGACGCCTGGCACATCGCCTTGACCGCCCAGCAGCTTGTGGACTTTACCAATCACTTTGCGGCATTGCGCTTTGCCGTCCGCGATCCCACCCTGGACGACCTGTTCTTGGCCTTGTCCATCGATCAAAGCAATGTGAGTGGGCAGTTATAAACATGCAAATCCAAGACGATCGACCGGAAATTGCGCCTCTGCCCACAGTCCATCAGCGGCCTCTCTGGCGCCGGCTGAACCCGCAGCTGCGCGACCTGTGGGATTGGCGCACCCGCGCGGTCTTCATGCGCAATGCCCAGGTCTGGGGGCGCAACTGGCGCACCGCGCTGATCCCGCCGGCCATGGAACCGGTGGTGTCGCTGCTCGCCTTTGGCTTTGGCGTCGGTTCCTTTGTGGGCGCCATGAGTTACCAGAGCGGCGGCGTCCAGCGCAGCGTCGACTACGCCAGCTACATGGCCCCGGGCCTCTTGGCCTACGCCATGTTCACCAGCGCGTTCTTTGAGGCGCTCTACTCCAGCTATGTCCGTATGTTCTATCAGAAAACCTGGGACGGCATCCTGGCTACCCAGGTCGAGCTCCGCCACATCGTCTGGGGCGAGATCACCTGGGCCAGCGCCCGGGCCCTGTGGAACGCCACGGTCGTCAGCTTGGTGCTGGTGGCCTTGGATTTGACCGGGGTTTTGCACCTGCAGCTCGCGTGGTTGCCGCTGCTGCCGCTGCTGGGCTTTGTGGTCGGCTGGGCCTTTGGCGCCTTTGGCCTGCTGTTCACCGCCATCGTGCCCTCGATAGACCACATGAATTACCCGGTTTTCCTGGTTGGCGTGCCCCTGGGCCTGGTCAGCAACACCTACTTCCCCATCGACCAGGTCGGGCCGTGGGCGCGCTTTCTCAGCCAATTCAACCCGATCTACCACCTGTCGGAGACCTGCCGGGCGGCGCTGCTCGGCGGCTCCGTCGGCCGGCCGCTGGGCATGACGCTGCTGACTTCCGCGGTGCTGCTGGTGGTCTGCGCTGGAGCCGTGCAAATGCTCATGCGCCGTCGGGTTTTGGGCGAGGATTGACCGACTGCCCCAGCGCGCCCACCCGCGGTGAATCTTCGCCCGCGCCGCGGCGTTTGAGCCTCTGACCAGGCCTTTGCCTGCGCTGAGTGACCATGAAGCGGACCTGGCAGCTCCTGTGGACCCTGGCCCTAGCGGTGATGGCTTTGACATCGCTGGTAATTTCTCAGCCCGCCCTGGCCGCGGTGGCGTCAACGCCCATGCAGTGGTCCAACTCCGCGTTCAGCGGCAACAGTCAGGCGGTTGAGCACGTCACCATTCGCGGGCAAAACACCTCCGGCCACGCCACGTTCATTCGCTTTTCCGTGGCCAACGCCGGGTTTAAGCGCGGCGCCATGACCGTGACCTTCCGCCAGGAGTCGCCGCAAGGCACTATCTTTGCAGAAGAAACCTTCGCCAAGGGCGGCTACAGCGTCGGCGACGACAAACTGCGCATCAGCGCTGGCAAGCACAGCCTAGAAGTCAGCGGCGGCAGCCTCACCGCGCGCTTTGACTTTGGCCACACCACCGCCACCGCCACCTTGACCTCCAGCATGTCGCCCTATTCTGTGGTGGACAAGGGCAGCGAGGGCTACATCTGGCGCGAGTTGTCCGCGCCCTTTGGCAAGGTGGCGATCAGCTGTGCCCAGGGCAGCGCCAAGAAGTTTGACACGACCTCCACCGCCTTTGCCGTGCACGAAGCGTCGACCGTGACGGCCCACAACATCTACGACAAAGCCCTGCGCGTCGTGGATTACTTTGGCCCCTACCTGCTCATCGACTACATCGTGCTGCCCAAGAGTCGCGGCGGCCGACCGCTGGGCTTTTTGGTGGTTGCGGGCAAAGGCGTGAATTTTGCAGGCGAAGTGGCCAAGGAGACCCGCGAGCAAGAGAAGATCGATGCGGCGGCAAACTATCAGATTCCGTATCTCGTCAGTGTATTGGGCAAGCGCGGCGCGGCGCGGGCGGCGATCAAGCTGACCGGTGAGAAGCAGCTGGGCCGCGAAGACGATCTGGCCGACTTGAACTGGGCCGCGCGCAAGGCCGTGGGCGCCCTGATGCACCCGATTACCTACACGATTAAGGCGGCGGCAGTGATCGAAGTGCAGTCCAAGCCTGAAGAACCGGCGGTGGTGCTCGACGCGGCGGTGCGCTACAAGTACGCCCAGACGCGCTGACGTCCCCTGGGTCCGCCCATGCCGCATTTGCCCCGCTCCCTGCGATTTCTGGACCGGCTCTCTTCTGAAATTCCCAGCGCTTTGCTGCACCGCGAGCCGCGACCGCCAGAGGATTCCGCGCTGGCGCTTCAGTGGCTGGGCACCGCCGGGTTCCGCCTGCTCAGCCGCGGCCACCACTTGTGGTTTGACCCGCACCTCTCGCGGCACAGCCTGGCGCAGCTCGCCCTGGGGCCTATCCGCCCGGATATTCAGCGCATTGTTGAGGATGTCGATATCGCCCATGCCGTCGCCATCGGCCATAGCCACTTTGACCACGCCCTGGACGCGCCGGCCATCGCCCGGATGCACGGCGCGCGGGTCTACGGCGCCAGTGACACGCTGAACTGGTGTCGCGGCAGCGGCGTGGCGGAACACCAGCTGTTTGAGCTGCGCGGAGACGGCGAGGTCTACCGCGAAGGGCCGTTTGCACTGCGCGGCTTTCGCTCTGAGCACAGCCCGTTTCTGGCGGGCAAAGTGCCGTTTCCCGGGCGGATTGCCCAGCCATTTAGCGGTCCTGCGCCCGTGTCTGCTTGGCGGGTGGGCCAGGTGCTGACCCTGCACGCGGACAGCCCGGGGGGCAGCGTACACCACGTCGGCTCGGCGGCGCTGGTCGAGGCGGAACTGCGCGGTGTGCAAGCGGATGTGGTGATGGCTTGCACGATCGGCCGCCACGCGACCCCGCATTTCGCCCGGCGGTTGGTAGAGACTCTGCGGCCCAAGCTGCTGATTCCGTGCCATTGGGATCGGTTTTGGGAGCCCATGGACCGGCCAGCGCGGCAGATCCCGGGCAATGACTTGCTGGGGTTCCTAGAAGAAGTCGCCGCGGTCCCTGGGGCCCCGGAGGTGCGGGTGCTGCCGCTGCGCGGGTGGACGGTCGTGCGCGCCTGACCCTCAAGCGGTGCGGCGTTTTGCGCCCGCGCCAAAGTGGCGCTATGGTCCGGTCTGGCGCGTCGTCCGGGCCAACGGTTCAGGCACATTGCTATGGATTGCGAGGCTTTAAGTTGTTGAATTGCGGGTGAAATCTGCAAGCGGTTTGCGCCAAAGGCCGAGGTTGCGATGTCGAGTCCGCAGGACAAGGACGGCCCCCCATCAGCCAAGCGGGCGCCCACGCCTTTGCCCGGTTCCGTGGAAGTGGTGCGCGACGCCACCGCAGCGCCCGTGCCTGCGCAGGTTCGCCGCGATCGCACACCTCTGCCAGGTAAGCTGCCCGGAGGCGCTCCCGAAGCCGACCCCCAGCACGCTGCGCAAAAACGCGTGGCTGTGTCAGCTATTTTGGCCGAGGTCGAGAACAGCCGCGAGGAACACTCGCAGCACCTGTGGGCCATTGGCGCAACGCTGCTGGAAGTCGTGGTGGTTCTGGGCCTCTACGTGCTGCTGATGACCACCTTGCGCATTCCGGCGCCGGCGCGCGTGGACCCAGAAAACAGCCAGATCGGCGGCGCTCCGGCCTATGTTTGGCTGCAAGTATTGCCCGTTTGCTGGTCGCCGCCCGATTGGAACGCCGTCGCGGAGCACGCCAGTGCCGTGGCGCCCACAAGCAAGCTGCAGCTGCAAGGGCAGGGCGATCAGCGCTCTTTGCAGGTCAGCGGCGTCGTCGATCCCAAAGTCGGCGTTGCGCTGCGCCAGTGGGCGAGCCAAGTCGACGACGCGTGCCTGTCTGCCGCAGCGGGGCCTGACGAATTCACTTGGTTTATCAAGGCGCGATGGACGCCGACGGACCGCGCCCGCGTCGCTGCGGCTGAGCCGATGCTGGCCGAGGCCAAGGCCGGTATCCGCGCGCTTCAGTGGGGCGACACCCCCAAGATCATCTTGGAGAGCAAGGAATTCCCCAATCCTGTGATGCGCCGCGATCAAGTGCGTGCCGCGCTGGTCAAGGCCGGGCTGCGCGACTTCAAGGTGGTGCCCGCGGCCGCGGAACACATCGACGCTGCCACCCGCGCGAGCTGGCGGGCGCTGGCGGTCGAGCCGATGGTCCGCGAACAGCGCGGCGCCCTAGCGGTGCAAATGGCGGCCTGGACGTGCCTGATGGCGCTGTTTTTCCTGTTGGCCCGCGCCAGGTTTGGCGAGGACGAGCCGCTGATGGCCAACGCCGAGGGCCTGACCCGCACCATCGTCGGCGTGTCGGTCGCTTCGATTGTGCTGTTGGTGTTCCTGCGCCGGCTGGGCCTGGAGTGGCGCGATCTGCGGTCCGCCCTGCCAGAGCCGGATAACGTCAGCCGCAACCTGGCTTTTTTGGCCTATGGTCTTGCCCTGCCGGCCGCCCACGCCACCGCGCTGCACGGCTATGTCCAGCGGCGTCTGGCCCGCAGCTTTAGTTCGCGGTCGGCGGCGCTGATCACCGCTTTGCTCTATCCCATTGTCCCGCCTTTGCTGTATCAATTCCCCATGTGGTGGGCGCTGGGCCTCATCGCCTCCTATCTGGTGTGGTCCACAGGGCGGCTTCGCTCCGGCCTGACCATCGCCATCCTCGCCCAGGTGCTGGTGGCGTATGTGGCGTTTTATTAAGGTTTGTGTGCTGTTGTGTAGCCTGGGCGCCTGCTCTTCTTCGGCAGAATCCGCCGCAGGTGCTGTGGCCGACCCCACCAGCCAACGCGCGACCGACACGGCTGGCTCCACCGACACCCTCCCGACCGACACCCTTGCAGCCGATACCCTGGCTCTCGACACCGCCGCCCAGCCCAGCTGCAACGGCTCGCCCCTGCTCTGCGACCGGCCCCTGAACCAGGTGGCCTTTGCCGCCAGCCACAACGCCATGTCCGCCGCCGATGAGGGCTGGGGTTTTGCCAATCAACCCCATGGCATGATTCGCCAGTTGGATGACGGCATCCGCGCCCTGCTCATCGACCTGCACCCGTATGACCTGGACGACGGCAAGATGCCCCTCGGCGAGACCGCGCTCTGCCATGGCTTTTGCGCGTTGGGGTCGCTGCGTTGGAGCGAGGCCACCGCGCAGATCGCCGGGTGGTTGAGCGCAAATCCAAGAGAATTGCTGGTGTTTATCGTCGAGGATCACGTACCCGTGGCGGCCATCGCCAGCGGCCTGGATCAAGCGGGGCTGATCAGCCGGGTGTACGCCCATCCGCCGGGCGCCGCGTGGCCCAGCCTCGGCCAGCTGATCGATCAGGGTAAAAACCTAGTGATCATGACGGAATCGTCGCCTCAGCCCGGAGCGCCTCCCTGGCAGCACGGCTACCACGACATCCTATTTGACAACCCCTATGCCGCAGAAAAAGTTCAGGATTTCTCCTGCGAATTGCTGCGCGGCAAGCCCGACCACGCCTTGGCGCTGATCAACCACTTCTTGACCAAAGGGCTAGAGAAGCACGACGCCCTGGCCCAGCTCGCCAATACAGAAGAGGCGCTGTGGGGGCAAGTGGATAAGTGCCGCAAGCAGTGGAAACGCCAGATCAACTTTGTCGCTGTGGACTGGTACACTACCGGGCCGCTGATGAGCGTGGTGCGCCGGCTCAACGGCTTGGAGTTGGCGAAATAACAACTCGATCGAGTTGTGTTTCGAGCGGAGCGGCGAGTCGTCTGCAAAGACGCGAGCTTGCGACCCACCCAGCAAGCAACGGAGCTTGGTGACAGAACAACTTGTTCTGTGACAGCTCCTTAGAGCCAGAGCCTTGATAAACGTCAATTGATATCTGTCAAGCCAAGCGCGGTCAGCTCAGGCAGTTCAACCAGCGCCAGGGCCACCAGCTTGGCCCGCTCCACCACGCTGTGCTTCTGAATGCGCTCTTCCAGGGTATGCGGGTGCTCGCCCACGGGGCCCAGGCCGTCGATGGTGGCAATCCCCAGGGCCGCGGTGAAGTTCGCGTCTGAGCCGCCACCGGTATCCTCACTGCCCAAGGTGATGCCGTAGCGCGTCGCCACCTGCTGGAAGTGGCCGATCAGCCGATCGCACGCGGGGTTGCGCTGCCACGGTGGCCGGCCGATTCCGCCGATGACCTCAACCGTTGCGCCGGTGACAGGCGGCTGAGCGCAGATCGCCCGCAGCTGGGCCTCGACGCGCTGGCCCTCAGCGGCGGTCGTCACGCGCACATCGACCTCGATCTTGGCCTCGTCGGGCACCACGTTGCGCTTGGTCCCGCCCTTGATCACCCCCACGTTGACCGTCGTGCCGGCAGCGGGGTTGGTCAAATCGCTGATTTGGATGACGATCTTGGCGATCCCGACAATGGCATTGACCCCAGCGCTGTGATCCATCCCCGCGTGGGCCGACTTGCCGCGCACCGTGACAAAAAACCGCCCGACCCCCGAGCGAGAGCGCACCACCGCACCGGTTTTGCGGCCGATCTCAAAGTCCAGGCACAGGTCGCGGCCGGCGGCGTGCTGTTCGATCAGCTCGCGCGAGGTGGGCGACTGGATCTCTTCGTCGGCGTTGTGCAGGCACACAAAGTCAAAATCGTCCAGCTTGCCAACGTGCTGCAGGGCATCCAGCGCCGCTTGCGCCACCACCAGCCCGCCCTTCATGTCGCCCACGCCGGGACCGCCGAGCCATCCGCCCATCTCCTGGTAGGACTGGAACGGCGAGGTCGAGTCGTACACCGTGTCAAAGTGCCCGAGGATCAGGATCTTGGGCGCACCGGTCTTCTTGGCCGGCCGCCGGGCCAACAGGTGGACCATGTCGCCGGGGCGGGCAAGGCGCTCGCAAGAGAATCCCAGGCCTTTGTAAACATTTTCCAGCTGTTCCAGGCAAGCGAGCCGGCCCTGCGGGTTGTCCACACCGCTATTCGTGTCCACCAGCTTGCGCAGGCGCGCCAGGTAGGTGTGCTCGCGGTGTTCCAGGTAATTGATCAAGCGATCCATGGGGTCCTTTGCGGTGTGGTGCCGGGTGCTGGGGCTAGCGAGCTTGGGTATGGGGCGAAATCACCATGCGCTGCGGCTGGCATTCGCCGTTGTGGCCGTCGCTGTCCAGGTAGAGGGTGCCTTCAGAGATGGTCGCGCTCCAGGTCATGTTGCGGTTGCCCACGGACTCGAGCCAGTCCATAAACTCGCGCGGAATCACGTGAATCTCTACCTGCTCCAGGTGCCGCGGCCGCTGGCCCAGGATCTCTTTGCGCAGCGCCGCTGCCTCGGTCTCATCGCAGAACAGGCAGAGAAAACGCGCGGTTTTGCTGCGCCCCAGCGCCTTGATCAGCCGCTTGATCGGCGGCGGCCCGCACTCGACCCACAGACTCAGCGCCCCGGTCAGGTCGTTGGCCTGTAGGTCGGGCTCGTGGAGGTCCACCCAGCCCAGGGTGTCGCTCATGCGCTCGTCGTAGAACAGCACCCAGGCCAAAAAGCGCAGCAGCACGTGCTCATCCGGTTCGTCCGGCTGTTGGGCCGTGGCGATCACCCGGGTGGCGTAGATGTCGCGATCCAGATCGGAGAGCGTCAGGCGCACCTGGCAGCGAAAAGGCGTGCCGCTCATGGGGGGCTCCGCGGCCGCAACCCGCGACCGGTGCGGGATAGTACATCAGAGCCGGGGGGGCGGGCAGGGCGGCGGCGCTGGCAGTTGCGCGCAATCGTCAGGAATTCGTAGCATGCGCCTGCGGTGGGGACCGTCCGGAGCCAGGATGAAAGCGAATTGGTTGATTGTTAAGCTATTGCTCCTAGCCGGGGCCCTTGGCGCGGCAGGTTGTAGCAGCCCTGCGACCCCGACTTTCTTTGGCGCTGGTGATCTGGCGGCGACGGGCGATGACGGCCTGGGCCAGACCGACGCCGCCGGCCAAGACAGCGCCGGGGACGCCGCGGTCAGCGATGCTAGCGAAGCTGATGCCGCAGAAGGCGATGCTGCGCAAGGGGATTTGGCTGGCGACGCGGGCACCGACCTGGATGGCCCCGACTCCGCCCCCGACTCCGATCCAGACTCGACGCAGGTCGACGCCAGTCAAGACGGCTCGCCAGAAGTCGACGCTGAGAGCCTTGATATCCAAGCTGAAGACGCTGCAACGGACGCCGCGGACGCGGCCGACAGCACCCCGCTAGACGTCGGCGCGGATGCGGTCGACACCAGCGACACCAGTGCTATCGCCGACACGGTCGACACCAGCGACACCGGCGCAACCAGCGATATCGCCGACACGTCTGACACCAGCGACACCTCCGATACCGGCGGCGGCCCCATCGCCCCGGGCGGCCTGAGCGCCTGCGACAGCGATGGCGACTGCAGCGCGGCGACCGACGGCAAGAAATGCAAAGTCTCCGTCCATGCTTGCGTGCAGTGCCTGAGCTCCAAAGACTGCGCGGCGGGCGACATCTGCCAGGACAACCAGTGCAAGGCCTCTAAGGTCTGCAAGTCCGACACCGACTGCAAAGCCACCAACCAGGTCTGCGACAAGACGGCCCTTGCGTGCGTCGATTGCGCCGGCGATTTTGACTGCAGCCCCGGCTCCAAGTGCCAGGACAGCGCCTGCGTCGCGGTCAAGCCGTGCAAATCGAGCAAGGACTGCCCGGCGGTCTGCGATCTCCAGAGCGGCGTGTGCGTGCAGTGTGTCAGCTCGGTCGACTGCGGGGACGGCCAGGCCTGCATCGTGGGCACCTGCAAGACCAAGCTGTGCACCGGGCCGATGTGTGCGGGCGGCAAAGCTTTTGCCTGCCTGGACGGCGCCGGTTACGCCGAAGGCAAGAGCTGCGACGACGGCAACGTCTGCACCGAAGGCGACACCTGCGGAAACGGCGCCTGCGCGGCCGGCCCCGCCAAGAAATGCGACGACGGCAACCCGTGCAGCGCCGACAGCTGTGACCCCAAGCTCGGCTGCCTAGCCACCTACGTCAGCATCGCCTGCGACGACGGAAATCCTTGTACGGAAACGGATATGTGCGGCGGCGGCGTGTGCGCGGGCAAGGCCAAGATCTGCGACGATGGCCAGCTCTGCACCAGCGACGCTTGCGTGGGCGGCCTGTGCCAATACCTTTTTGCGGCCGGCAGTTGCACGGACGGCAACGCCTGCACCAGCGGCGATCTGTGCGCCAAGGGCAATTGCCAGGCCGGCAGCTTGGTCGGCTGCGACGATCTGAACCAGTGCACTGCGGACAGCTGCGACCCGGCCAAGGGCTGTGTTCACACGCTCAAGACCGGTGCATGCGACGACGGCAACAACTGCACGCAGAACGACCTCTGCAGCGGCGGTCAGTGCGCCGGCACCGGCAAGCAATGCAACGACGGCAACCCGTGCACCGACGACAAATGCGAAGGCGGCGTCTGCTCTTACGTGCAAAATGCCAGCCCTTGCGATGACGGCGACCCGTGCACGGACAAGGACGGCTGCATTCAGGGCAAGTGTGCAGGATTCAAGAAGATCTGCAATGACAGCAACCCGTGTACGGACGACACCTGCATGAGCACCGGCTGCGGCTTTGTGCAAAACACCGCCAACTGCGACGACGGCAACGCCTGCAGCGTCAGCGACAAGTGCAGCGGCGGCGTCTGCGCCGGGGTGGCGATGGACTGCAACGACAACAATCCCTGCACCCAAGAGAGCTGCCAGGGCGGCAAGTGCGTGGTCATCAACAACGACGGCGGGCCCTGCGGCGGCAGCTGCGACGTGTGCGTGGCCGGCGTCTGCAAGGCCGATCCCAACCCGGGGATGGAAAAGACCTACGGCACGTCGGGCAACGACTCGTTCCGCGTGGTGCTGCCTGCGCCCAACGGCGGCTGGTTGCTCGCAGGGCAGGGGCCCGCCAGCTCTGGCAACGGCTATGACGACGGCTGGGTCGTGCGCGTCGACGCCAAGGGCGAAGTGCTGTGGAAAAAGCTCTTTGGCAGCACCTACGGCGACTCGATCAACCGCGGCGTCGTGACCCCAAAAGGCGAGTACGCGCTGGCGGGCACGCTGTACACCAGCAATAACAGCTACCAGATGTGGCTGCTGGTCCTGGACGACAGCGGCGCGGTCAAGCTCGACACGAGTTTTGGCACCGCCAACAGCGAATACGGCTTTGACATCGCGCTGAGCGCCGGCGGCTACGCCATCTCTGGCCAACAGGTGGTCAAGGGCAGCTCCTCGACCTATTACTACGGCTATGTGGTGCAGGTGGACGCGGCTGGTGCGGTGGGGTGGAGCAAAGTGGAGGCCGCGGTCAGCCAGTTCAACGCGGTCGCCGCGTTTGGCGCGGACCTGCTGGTCGCGGGCCCTGGGCCCCATGGCAGCACGGGCACCGATGGCCTGATCCAACGGCTCAAGAGCGGCGGCGCGGTGGTGTGGAACTCGTATGTGGGCGGAGCGGCTACGGATACCGTCCACGATGTCGTGGTGTTGGCCAACGGCACGGTGGCGGTAGCGGGCAAGTACGGCCCGTCCAACGCCGAGTCCTTCTTGCTGGGCGTGATTGGCGCCGATGGCGCGGCCAAGTGGGTCAAGTCCTACCCTGTGGACGCCAGCGGCGAGGCCTTTGCCCTGGCAGAGAACGGCAACCAGCTCGTCGCGGTGGGCCGGGCGTACAA
>JBIKTV010000131.1:0-12942 GCA_044347905.1 Myxococcota bacterium | reverse complement strand
GAAAAGCGGATGTTTTGCAATGCAATTGTGGCGGACGGCGCAAGCTGGTGGCGCTTGTCGACCAGCCGCCGGTGGTCAGGAGGATCCTCGCGCACCCCCGTCGCCACGGGGGAGGTTCTCGGGCTGGCTACCGAAGCACTGACAAAGCCTGAAGAATCGATCTGGCTGCCCAAGAAGTCGACACCGCAAGGGCCGCCGGATGAGCTGTTCCCGGGGGATCTCGATGACGCTGGGCTACCGGTCGAGGAGGACGGCGTCGAAGAGGAGCCGGGAGAGCCGTTCTTTGACGAGCTGCCCGTAGACGATTGGGCAGCGTAGGTGGGGGACGTGAGGGTCTGCTGGCTGGCGCAGCCTTGCGTGGACCGGGCGGATGAGCTTGAACTGACGTCATATTTGGCGGTTGACGGTGGGGATTTGCCGGCGTAGGCTCGTCGCTGACGGCTGGGATGGTCTTGGTCGGGGGCTGCTTGGCGCTGGCGGGGTGGTCTGATGGGCGGCTGGGGCGTTTGCGTGACTTATGCATAGTCGCGTGTTTCGCCGCATGGCGGCGGGTTTTGAGCGCCGGTAACAGCTAGAGCGGGCGCGGAATTGGTTTGGCTCATTGCTGCAGAAGTCGGCGGGATGGGCGAGTTTGGGCGCGTCGCCGAGGCGGCGAGCAGGCTCGGATTTTTTGGCCGCCCGCGCTGCCCCTGCGGGGCACCTTTGGCCGCGGCCAAAAAACAGCGTCGGACGCTGCCGCTCCGCGGTCTCGATCCTTCGCGCATCGGGCGGCGGGCTGGGGTTCGGACAGGTACATGGCGATTGTCTGACCTATGATATCGCAGGCCGTCAGTTCAGTGGTTCGCCGGGCTTCTTCACCTGCACGTGCGCCTTGAACGTCCCCGGCATCACTTTGTGCAGAGAGAGTTTCATCGCGCCCGGGTTGGCCAGCGTTGCCGAAAGCGTGATCTGACTGGCAAATTTGTGCGAGATCACGGCAGTGCCAGAGAATTCCACGTCCGTGGCTTGGGCCTGCCAGCTGGTGACGGTGACTGGCCCGGTGGCGAAGTGGAGGCCCATGTTGGTCCAAACGCTGTCTCGCAATTGCGGTGGCACGGCTGCTTTAGGATCCTGAATACTAACAGAGACATCGGCGCTCGTCGTTAGGACGACAGGCAGCGGTGTGGTCTTGGTCAACTGCCAATCGGGCAGGTAGATGTCGGCGGACACTCCTCCCCACACACCGCCAGCATCCACGTCCAATATCGACGACTTCGCCAAAGTTGTCTTCAGCCAGCCAGAGCACAGCGCCTTGGGCTCATCTATCTTGCCGTCCAGGCGGCAGGGCGTGGATTGCACGGACCCGATGCCGTTCCAGACAGGACCTTCGGTGGCCTCCAGATAGCCAGTGGTCACTGTCACTTCCCACGCCGCCGAAGCAAACGAAAACCAGCTCTCTGTGTTGCTCGCGGGCGGCCCAACGGGCAGGTCGGTCCCCTGCGGACAGGGGCATCCGGCGTCCAACACGTTCTGCGCGGTCGCATGGCAAATGCTCGCATCCATGGCCACGGCCGTAACACTGCCCGCAAGCGTGGAAAATTCAACCACCGCTGCAGTGGCAGGCAAGGGTGCATCTAGTGGGCCGACGTCGCGCACGAGCGCCGCGAACTCGGCTTGCGGATCCAGCAGCAGGTTGTGCACGCTGGCCCGCCCCGGCCACGCGGTCACCACCAACCCTGAGCCCATCGTGAGCGAAATGGGCGCGGTGGAAGGCGCTGCGCCGATGGTCGCCGCGCAGCCGACGGACTGGAACAGGTCCGGCCCAGAGAGCGCAAAATCCGCAGGCTTCGCAGAGGTCAGCGCGACGGCGACGACTGTGCCCGTCGCGATGTCGATGTCGACCTGCACGCAGCCTGACGGCAACAGAGAGGCTTTGACCATCTGGCACATGTCGCATACCTGTTTGGGGTACATGGGTATACTCGCCGACGGCATCACCTGGTTGATCCAGGTCGCCCACAAGCGCACAGTCTTGGCATCTAGTGCGGCGAGCTTGGCGGGTCGCCAAAACGACAGTGCATTGTAGTCGAACCACTGGAGGTAGGCATACTTGAGCCGCTCTGCGAGCATGACTTGCCTGTAGTTGCCGAGTGCAGCGCCGTTGGACAGCACCCCTTTCGCCGTGAACCAACTCACACACTGATCTGTACCGCCACACCAACGCGGCAGTTCAGCACAACTTGGCGTTGGAGGCGACGAAATGTCGGCGATACCGAGGTCCGTTGCCGCGTCGCCGGTCGAACTCTCGTCCTGAGATGCGGCGACATCACTCGCTGACAACTCCAAATCCGCCCCACCATCGCCGGAGAGATCGGGCAGGGCCGCGTCGATGTCACTCACCTCGGCTTCTTGGGTATTGTCGGCATCGGCCTGGACCGCGATGTCCACCAGCGCATCCTCCTTGGAGTCAGGCAAGTCCGGCGCGCTATCGACAGTCTCGGCAACGACTGCGTCGTGGGCGCATGAGTTGCCGACGCAAGCAGGCGCAGCCGGCGTGCAAGCGGCCACAGCTGCAGCGAATGCCCCGGCCAACAAAAACCGGCGCATCACCGCCACCCCGTGCTCTTGACCAGGACCTGTCCGTAACTCGGCACCGGCGCAATCGCGTAATCGGGCGCATTGTTGGCGCAGACGAGGCTCGGCGGGACCGTAAGTGGGCACGGCGCCGTTGGCAGACGCACCCATGCGTAAGTGCGCTGCCCAGCGGCGAGGAAAGAGCCCGCCCCGGCATGGTCCGCTAGGCTGTCGACGGCGTACGGGCCCTCGGTGACAAGCAACTGCGTCTTGCCGGCGTTCTGCGGTGCCGCCATGGAGAATCCCACCAAATCCAACCCATCTGCGGCGAGCCGCGCACTGGCAAAGGCGAACATGCGCGGCGCGTCCAGGCAGACGGGGTCTGGATAGGTGAAGGGCGTGAACATGATTTGCACGAGATCTTCGTTGTCTTCTGGCAACATCGACCAGCCTGCGGCACCTGGGAGTACCGCAGCAGAGTGTGGCCGTGCCGTTCGGGCCCTGAGGTCGGTGGCTGCGACTTCGCCTTTGCTAACCCATGGCTTGACCGGGCCCCACTGCCAGCCCTGGCCCTGAGGCTTGGCCACGCGATAGTGTATCCGAAAGAGGTTGTCCGTAGCCGCCTCGTCCACCCAGGTCACGACCAAGCTGCCGCCGAGGGCCGTCAGCGCCGGTTCGTGCAGCGGTGCGACTCGGTCGATTACACTTGGCGACTGCAAGGGCTGCAAGAGGCCAGAGCAGACGACTGGAATATCTGCCAACAGGTCGACCACCTTGAACCACGCGCCGTCCAGCCCCTGGGCACAGATCGCTCGCTGGCCTGCCTGCAACTGGCCGCCGCAGGTACAGTCTGGAGCCGCGCAGGCATAGGCAATGACGGTTGAGGCGGGATTCAGGCCGGGCCCGCCACTTCGATCGGCAATCGCGCCTAGGGCCATGCCCGCCGGTAGCGTGCCCGGCGCCACAGCCCCCGTGTTGAACGGTGCATCGAATGCGCCCTGCAGGACACGTTGTGCATAGAGCTCACCCGAAAAGCTGACGAACAACAAGTGTGTCTCGTCAGGTCCGGTGTCGACGGCAACGGGCGGGCTCGCTGGGTACATGGCGTCCGGCCAACTCAGGCTCTCGATGCGAATGCTCTGGCCGTCGCAAGCGCCAGGGCCAACAAGGCAGCGCGTCGCGTTGAAGCGGCGCACGCCATCCCAGTTCACGGCGTAGGCGAGGGTGCTGCCCTGGCCGTCGCTGTGTACAAAACTCGCAACGCGGCCAACGCCCCACAGGCTAGAACCGGGCGTATCGGTGCGCCACAGGCCAACTGCATCGACTGCCCGTTCGACGGTCTCAAGAAGCTGCGGGTCAACCGCGGCAGCCGTTTGAATCAGCACCTCGCGCAAGCCATCGAATGTCGGCTTGTCAAAGGCGTTGAAGCCCAGCGGCCAGCGCCCCAGCAAAGCTCCCAGAGCCGGACGACCAGCGCCTGCCACTACTCCGGACTGCACAGCCGGACCGCCGCCAAGCTGATGATTTTGGGTAGATCCAATGAGAAACCAAAGGAAGTTGGAGAGGCCGCTGTTGAAATGGCCGTCAAAGTACACACCCGCGCCGGGCTTGAGCGCGTAGTTGGCCCAAAGCCGCGGTTGTTCCTGCGAACAGGTGGGATTGCCGGCGCCAGGCTGCGGGTGCGGCCCTTGCCAGCAGCCAGGATCCAGAGTGTAGCTGGCAATCTCGGCATCGGACTTGCATTCCGGGGCGCACGCGCTGCGATAGCCATTGCAGACCGTGGCTTCACCGAGCAACCAGTCATCGTCATCGACCAGCAAGCCAAAACCGTCCGCGACCGATTCGTGCAGCGTCAGCGGCTGGCAGGCGACCTCGTTACAGTCGGGATAGGGCAGCGCATGGCCCACTTGCCACAGATGAGCGAATTCGTGAGCGAGGACATCGGGCTGCTGGTTGGCCGCGTCGCTCATTAGGATGGCGCCCTTGGTGGCGCCGAGGCCAGGTTCACAAGTGACTGAGTTGGAACCGCCCGGGCGGAACGCTATGGCGCACTCGTCGGCGCCGACATCGCCTTTGCACTCGAAACCCACGGTGTTCTTACATACCGATGCTCCGAATCGACAAGCTTCGGAATCAATAACCCCAACATGTGGTGAAACTACCAGGTCCGGCTGAACGCCACCCGACGGATTCTCCTCGTACCCATCGATACCCAGCGCTGAGAGTTTCGAGCCCATCTGCGCCACCGCGTCGCGGCCAGCGAGCACTGCCGGGCTTGTCTCGTCAAGGCAGGCGCCAGGTGCTCCCAGTTGGCAGTTTGGCTGGTTGACGCCAGCCTCCTTGCAGCAGTGCGGCGCCCACAAGTCTTCCACCACCCAGGCGCTGGTGCCCGTGTCGGCGCATTTGCTGGCCGGGATGTCACTGCACAAGTGATCCGCTGGCGTCGGAGCCTTAAGGCGCGACGTCACAACTGCTCGAAAGCCCATCGCTTCTGGCGACGTTTCGCGAATCGTTGCGCCGTCGCTCCAACGCATGACCCGCATTGCGCCGGCATTGGATACCACTTTGACGGCCTCCGGCACTGGCGAGGCGCCATCGAGCGCAGTCACTTCGCCGCTTGCCAACGACTGCAGCAAGGCCTCTGAACCATCCCCGCTTGCCTGGAATTGAGCGAGATGCACATCCAGCCCGCGCACAGATCCGTCGGCCCAGACCTCAAGGCGAACCTCATCGCCCAGTACCGGGACTTTGAGGTGGAATCTGGACAGCCTTACCACCCAGGCTTTGCCGGGTACAAGAGGTGTAAGCCCTTGCGGTGCCAGGCTATCCTCTGAAGGTGAAAGACCAAGTGCGGCGTAAGCCTTTGCCAATGCCGCTACCGCCCAGGTCGCGGGAACTGGCGGGGTGGGCAATGCCGCTCCAGTTGGAAGCCAGCGCAAATGCCGACCGGCAAGCCGCAGCAAGTGACCAGTAGGCGAGAACTCTGCTCGGACATCGACCTTCCACGCCGACGTGTTGGCCGCCTTGGCGCTGGCCGACCGCGCCTGATGCAGCAACGCACGCGCTGGGGTGACTGGGCTTGGCAGCACGTTGGCGTTTGGGGTCCATGCTGGCGCAGACCACGGAAGCGTCCCCTTCCACGCAGATGCCTTGGGCAATGCAGTTGCGACAAGCGGATCGGCCGCACAAACCCAGGCAGATACCAAGCCGATCGCAACTGCTTTGGTGCGACTGACCACAATGTGCTTCATGGCCCACTCCGATTCGATTAAGGAAATTCCCATGCCGGCGACGCGTACTGCCCGCAAACACTCTGCTCGTCCATTGGAGCATGCCGCCAAGGCCGAATTTACGCCAGCGGATCACCGCAGTCAATCCCAGCCTCTCTCGCTTCAGGCCCGATCGACCACGGCAAGTAAGGTGGACAAGACCCCCCAACCGCCCCGACCACCCATTCGACCACCCCGCCAGCGCCATGCCGCCCCCGACCAAGACTATCCCAGCCGTCTGCACCGAGCCTACGCCGCCAAATCCCCGGCGTCAAACGCGAAATTTCACATCCGTTCAAGCTGATCTGCCCTGTCAGAGCAAAGCTCCGCCATCCAGCAGACCTTGCGGTCCCCCAGCTACGCTGCCCAATCCTCCGCCGGCAGCTCGATAAAGGACGGCTCGCCCGGCTCCTCGTCGCCGCCGTTGGCCGAGCTGTGGAAGGCGGCGCTGCTTGGCCGGCCCATTGATGACAGTGTGGCCCTGCAGAACAAGGCCCAGCTCCGCGGGCTGCCTCGGCCGCACGGGCGAAACTGTGGGCAAATGGATGGGTTTAGCTTGCACGCCAACACCTTTGTCGGCCCGGCAGCGCGCGACGAGCTGTACAAGCTGGTCAAGTATCTCTGCCGTCCAAGCATCGCCGGCAAGCGCGTAACTGAGCAGCAAGACGGCCGGTTTCGGGTGGAGCTCAAGACGGCTTGGCGCGATGGTACGACCGCGGTCTTCCTGTCACCGGCGAACCTGACGGCGCGGATGGCCGCGCTGATTCCCCTGCCGGGCCGGCCGACTATCCGTCACTGGCTGGGTAGTGCACCTTTGGTGCAACTTGGCGCCTTTGCCCCGAACGCCAAGCTCCGGCCGCTGGTGGTCCAGGCTGGAGCGCAGGCCCCGCGCAGGAGGGACAAGCCGCACGCGGGCGGACATGACTGCCAGGTAGCGCTGACGGACGCGGAGCTGGCTCACCATGCTGTCGAGCAGGCCCGGCAGATGTCTGGCCGGCTGGCTTGGTCGGTGGCGATGAGGCTGGCGTGGAAAGCGGATGTTTTACAATGTAATTGTGGCGGACGGCGCAAGCTGGTGGCGCTTATCGACCAGCCGTCGGTGGTCAAGAAGATCCTCGCGCATCTCGGACTGGCTACCGAAGCACTGACAAAGCCTGAGGATCCTGTCTGGCGGGTGCGCGGGCCGCCGGATGAGCTGTTCCCGGGGGATCTCGATGACGCTGGGCTACCGGTCGAGGTGGACGGCGTCGACGAGGAGCCGGGCGATCCGCTCTTTGACGAGCTGCCCGTAGACGAGTGGGCAGCGTAGCTGGGGGACCGGAGGGTCTGCTGGCTGGCGGAGCCTTGCGCGGACCGGGCAGATGAGTCTGAACTGACGTGAAATTTCGCGGTTGACGGTGGGGACTTGCCGGCGTAGGCTCGGCGCTGAAGGCTGGGATGGTCTTGGTCGGGGGCAGCATGGCGCTGGCGGGGTGGTCTGATGGGCGGCTGGGGTGTTTGCGGGTCTTTTGGATGGGAGCTTTACGGCTGGTCCATATTTCTCGTGGGACTGGGATAATGGGATGTACCACTTGAGTTTCTTCAGTTGGGCAAAAATCTACGAAAAGGTCCCTGTCAAGGAGGGAGCTATGGAAGATGCGCTTGCCTACTTCGTTCTGAGTTTTCCATGAAGGACCTAGTTCTGACGATGCTAGTTGTCTTGTCTGTCGCTAGCTGCGATGGTGCGGGAGGCTGTAATCAACCATGTGAGCCTGCAGAGGCAATTTGCTCCCAGGAACAGCCTGATGCCGTTGTCGAGTTGAAATGCAATTACGTCGGATCGGTACCTCAATTGACTGTTGTAGCTGTCCACCACCGATTTGGGGGACCAGCGTCTCAGTACTCAGTCGGAAATCAAATCACACCCCTAAACGATGCTGACTGGCTGCTCAAATCATCGACTTGTGATTCTCTTGCGACAGTTCACGGCAAGGTTGTGGACCTTCGAGCGTCCCTCCTTAGCGATACAGTACGGCGATTAAACACGCACAAGTCGCCGCCAGTTCCGAAGGACAAGGCGATCGCAGCTTTGCTAGCCCCACCGGGAGCATGCCGGTTATTGATGGAAGCGTCTGCGGAATTGGGTTGGCCCTGTAGCCCAGACGATCCTTGCCGGCACAGTCAGCGGTAAAGATTGCATGTGCCAGACAATTGTCTGCCAAATGCATAGGGCCCGCAAACCGGGTACCCGGCCATTGAACCACCCCGCCAGCGCCATGCCGCCCCCGACCGAGACCATCCCAGCCGTCTGCAGCGAGACTACGCCCGCGATCCACCGCCGTCAACCGCGAAATTTCACGTCCGTTCAAGCTGATCTGCCCGCTCCGCCCAAAGCTCCGCGACCCAGCAAACCTTGCGGTCCCCCAGCTAGGCGGCCCAATCCTCGCCCGGCAGCTCGTCAAAGAACGGTTCGCTCAGCTCCTCGTCGACGGCACCGAGCTCTACAGGCAGCCCGCCGTCAGCCCCCCGACAAACCCGCCCATCTCACGGGCCGCACGCGCCGCCACGGCCGCCGCCCCCAGCCCCGAACATATCAGACGTTTGACATGTTCGATTTCCCCATTTGCAGGACCGGGCCATGCCCAACTGCACGCGCACGCTATCGAGCGGCTTGGGCCACGTGCCCAGGTCAAACGTCTCGTCACGACCTCGTTGCCCTGGTGCAGCACTCGACCTCGCCCCGCCGCCCCGCCCAGCTGACCGACATCCCCGACGGAACTCCATACTATCCAAAGCGAACCCTCAGGGCAGCACATAGCCCAGCATCGACTCGACGATCTGCCCCTCGCAATTGGCCGCGGGCGAGACGAAGTGGTCCTTGGCGGTCGCGCCGACCCGGCAGCGGTACAGCGCCACCGTACCCGGCGCCTGGCTGGTCCAGGCGTAGCCCACCGGGCCCAGCGGGTGCTGGCCTTCGCACTGCACGTCGGGCGTCAACAGGTTGTGTTCGCCCACCCGGCACTCGTAGAGCAGTTGCGTGCCTGCGGCTGGGTTGCGCAGCAGGCGCCAGCTTTGCTCTTTGACAAAGCCCGCGGGGGCCACGCGGCTAGAGGCCCAGTGACCGCGCTGCGGGTGGCTGCTGCGGGTCAGGCGGACATAGGGCAATTCCTCAAAGCCACACGACAGCTGCGGCGGCGTCAGGTCATTGCGGTTGGCCAGCGCCCACACGGCCCAGGCCGGCTTGGCCGCGCCGTTGGCGTCGCGCAGGCCCACGCCCAGGCCGGCGGCGGTCTCGTCGGGGTGGTCCTTCATGCGGTGGTAGATGTAGCTCTCAATCCCCGGGGTGCCCAGCACATTGCGCAGGGAGTTGCACACCCCGTCTGCCTGGGCCTGGGGCGTTGAGCCGGGACCGAGCGAATTGACGCCGCTCTCTGTCAGTTGCACCACCCACGCCGAGGGCGTCTGCGGAAAGGTCTTGCGCAGCCAGCCGACCAGCGTGCCGAGGTTGCCATAGGTCACCCGCGGAAAATCGTCTGGCGAGAACTGCGGTTTGAGCAGGTCCGGCGGATACGGGTGGTAGGCGACCCGCCACGCCCGGTTGCCGACGCGCGCCGCGAGCCCCTGCAGCAGCGTCATGCCAGACAGCAGCGGATTGGCGGCGCCGGGAGCGTCATAGGTGCTGCCAAAGTGGTGCTCGAGCGAGACCAGCACGCGGGCCTGGGGCTGGTCTTTGACCACGCGGTCGAACGCGGCGATGTAGTTGGCGGCGTAGACGTCGAGCCAGGTCTTGGTGTCGCAGGGCACGCCTTGGCCGCAGCCGATGTCAAACCAGTCGTTGGCGTTGACTTCGTTGTGGATCACCAGATCGGCGACGCGGCCGTGGCCGTGCAGTCCGTCATAGCGCCGCGCGACCATGCCGACAAACCGGCCGTAGTCCTGCGGGTCATTGGGGGCGCAGAAAATCTCAAACCCCGGGGCCACCGGCGAACAGACCTTGCCCTGGCGCGCCCAGGCCGGCACGCCGTAGGCCACTGCGGTGACAACGAGGCCCAGCTGGGTCCACTTGGCGATGGCCTGGTCCACGGCGACGTCCACGTTGTAGCAGCGCCCCTCATACTCCTGCTGGGTCGCGGGGTTGCACGGCGGCGGCTGCACCGCGGGCTCCCAGGCGGCCCACACCAGGTTCATGGCGACGCCGCCGGTGTTGTTGCCGGCGATCTCGTCAAAACTCGGCCAAAAGTCGGGCTGTAGCCCCTTGATGCGGTAGTCCGTGCGCGTCGGGTAGGGCAGGGGCGGCTGGCACATCGACTGGCAGCCGTCGCCGTCGGCGGTGTTGCCGTCATCGCAGGCCTCGCTGGGCTGGTTGACTTGGCCGTCGCCGCAACTGGGTTTGGCCGCGCAGCTTCCGCCGACGCAGAGCTTGGCCGCGCCGCAGACGGTGCCGTCCGGGGCAGCGCTGTGCTGGCACCCGGCTTGGCCCGCACACGCATCGGCGGTGCACGGATTGCCGTCGTCGCACGCCACCCCGTCGACGCCGCCGTCGCAGTCGTCATCGACGCCATTGCACACCTCAGGGCCCTGGGGAACGCAAGTGGGCGGCTGAGCGGTGTCGGTCGGCGCGGCGTCGGCACTGCTGTCTTGGGGGGCGGTGGTGTCTGGTGCGGTTGCTGTGTCGGGTTCGGTTGCTGTGTCGGGTTCGGTTGTAGTGTCGGGTTCAGTTGCTGTGTCGGGTCCAGCCGCTGTGTCTGGTTCAGTTGCAGTGTCGGGTCCAGTCGCTGTGTCGGGTCCAGCCGCTGCGTCGGGTCCAGTTGCTGTGTCGGGCCCAGTCGCCGTGTCGGGTCCAGTTGCAGTGTCGGGTCCAGCCGCTGCGTCCGGCCCTACCGCACTGTCCGGCCCCTGGGCTGTATCTGGGCCTGCCAGGGCATCGCCCGCCGCGGTGGCGTCCTCCGCAGCGTCGGCGTCCGCCGCGCCTGGGTAGGCGGTGTCCAAGCCCCACGCTTGCGCATTTGGCGCGGGCGCTGGCGACTGGCCGCACGCCGCGGTCAGCGCAACCAGCGCCGCGGCGACAATACCGCACGCGGAATTGGCCCTTCTCGCTGGGCCTGGGGATCGGCGCCCTGTCACTGCTGCCATCTGGACCTCTCAGGCAAATCGTCTGGAAGAATCGGCTACTGTTCCGCGTTGCCGGCCTTGGCGCCTTTGCCGGCCGGCGACAGCGCCCCGATGGTAGCGGCTTGGCCGGCGGTGTCTACCCTGGCGGCGGATGCGGGCTTCGCCTTGGTTTTGCCCAGGCTGTAAGCAGCTCCATCGCCCTTCGCCGCATGGTGCTTGCGCCAGTTCTGCTGCGGCCGCGCGAAATGGGGGCGTTACCCGCAGGGCGGAGGCGCAGGCGGGGCGAGATCGCTGCGCATTGGCCGACGACCCTGCGGCGCCCCGCCGGCGTCTCCGGGCGCAGAGGCCGGCAGGCTGGCGCGCCTAGCACCCGGTCCCGCGAAGCGGGATTCGCCCAACGGATCACTCGATGAACAGCACTTTGCCCCCAGCCAAGACGAACCCCCAGCCCCCACCTCACGGCTTGCCGCAGTCCTCAGGGCAATTGCACGGGTTTTCCTTGCCGTCGCATTTGCCATCGCCGCACGCCAAGCACACCTTGCACACGCAGTCGACCGGATTGCAGGTCTTGCCGTCCCAGCCCACGCTGTCGCGCGCGACCAAGCCGGCGCAGCACTGGCCCTGTTGTCCCGGTTCGGTCCAGCCTTCTCCAGCGTTTTTGCACAGGTGGATGGCGACGCAGCCCTTCCACGGCTCGGGTTTGCAGGCCCATTGGCCGGTGGCGCAGTTGGCCCAGGTGATGAGCCCGTTGCAGCTGGAGTACCAACCTTCGGACTTGGAGCCGATCTTGTCGCAACTGGCGGTGCACCCCATGCACTTATCCAGCTTGATCATGGCGTTGGAGCACGAGTCGACCCAGCCCTCCTTGCCGGCAGTGTCGTAGCCGCACACGGGTGGGCAGGGGCCGTCGGCGGGCTGGCACTGGCAGAACGGCGCCTGCTCGCCGGCTTTGCAGTCAAAGGTCGCGGTCTGGCCGGCTTTGCAGCTGGTCTGCTTGCACGGCGCGGCGGCGGCGCAGTCCCATTTGGCCTCGCAGGCTTCTTCCCACAGTTGCTGGCCGCTGCAGCCATCGATCCAGCCTTGCGGCTTGCCCCAGCCGGGCGAGCAGGCGATGGGGCAGCCCTTGCAGGCCGCGGGTGTGACCTTGCCGGTGCAGGGGTTGAGCCAGCCCGTGGCGCCGCCATCCAGGGTGGTGCAGACCGGCTGACACGGCGGCGCTTTGCAGGTGCACTGGGGGGCGCTGCTGCCGTCGGGGCAGGGCTGGTCGATTTTCTGACCTGGGACGCACACTTGCGGGCACTGGTACTCGGGGTGGTCCATGCACACCGGGCCTTTGGCCGTGCAGGTACACCACGGAAAGGCCATGGCGTTGGTCAGGCAGCCAAAGTAGTTGCCGGTGGCGGCGTCGCAGGACCAGCTTGCGGCGGCGTCGGCTGCGGCGTCGGTATCGCCAGCTGTGTCGGTATCGCCAGCCGTGTCGGCATCGCCAGCGGCATCGGTTGCAGAACCATCGGCGCCGCCTGGCGTATCGGCGAGCGCGTCGGCCTTTGTGTCGCCTGCGGTGTCACTAACCGTATCGCCTGTGGTGTCGCCGTTTGCCGTGGCCACGACCGCAGGGGGCTCGGCGGGGCTAGAGCAAGCCCACAGCAGCGCCAAGATCAAGGGATAGAACAGCTTGCTGCTGGGCATGGCGACCTCGCGCGCCGCAGCGTCCACCCCAAGCGCGGCCGGACGACTGTGCGCCTTGGGCGGCGGCGAGGCAAGGGGGGGCGCGACCTGTCGCTTGGGTGGATTCGACAGAGCCCGGCTCCCCTACGGCTCATCGAGCTCCCGGCCAAACTGCGCCCGGAATTTGCCACGCAGCTCCTGTACTTGCGCCGGCTGCCCAGCGCCCGCCAGCGCCTTGGCCAGGTCGCGCCACGCCGGCTCATAGCTCGGATCGCCGCTCAGGACCGCCCGCAGTTGGACCTGGGCCGCGGGCCAGTGCTTCTCTGCCAATTCGATGCGCGCCATCAGGTACAGGCCGGTC
>JBIKTV010000544.1:0-3888 GCA_044347905.1 Myxococcota bacterium | reverse complement strand
AAAGCTCGAACTGCCCGACCCCCTGGACCCAGAGACCGGCCTGCCCCAGCGCCGCGGGCCGCCGCCGCCCAAGCCTGGCCAGAAGGGGCGCCGGAAAATGCCGCTGATTCTGGCCAGCAGCGATGCTGTGCGGGCCAAGTACGAGGAGGAGCTGGCGGAATTCCTCAAGGATCATGGGAGGTCCCGCTCGCGTCTGGGGCGGCAACTGCGCCTTGGCGGCTCTGTGCGCCAGGTGAAGCTGCCAAAGTACGCGTTGCTCGGGGGTGGCCTCGCGGGGCCGTGCGGTCCCTGAGCTTGGGTGGGGCGGCGGCAGGGCTCTCGCCAACGGAAAGGCCGCCGGTTCGTCAAAAATCCTTGCGTGCATGCCGATTTGACGTAAGGGGGGGTTCTGTCTTTCTGTCTTTCTTGCGCTGTGCCAACGCCCGACCTTACCTGAGGGGGTGTCGCGCGGAGCGGCCACGGGGTGACGAGATGGCTTGGAGAACGTGGGCAACCTGGTGTCTGACCAGCTTGGTTGGGCTGAGCGCTTGTTCGAGCAACGGCACCCCGGATGCCGGCGGTTCGGCTGCGGCAGTGCAGGTATTTGCCAGCCAAAAAGCTAGGTTAACCGCAGCGAGCGTCCCGGCTGCCGACGTCCTGGCCGCCGCCCAGGCCAACAACCAGTTTGGTCTGACGGCCTATCAGGCGCTCAAAGACCTGCAGCCAAGCGGCAATGCGCTGTTTTCGCCCTACAGTGCTGAGGTTGCGCTGGCCATGACCGCCCAAGGGGCCAAGGGGGAGACGCTTGCGCAAATGCAGCAAACGCTGGCCTTTTCGCTGCCGGCGGCGCAGATGCACCCGGCTTTTGGCGCGTTGGACCTGGCGCTGATGAGCCGCGGGTCCGGTGCAGCAGGCAAGGACGGCCAGCCGTTCCGCCTGAAGATCGCCAACTCCACGTGGGGTCAGAAAGGATTCCCCTTTGTCGATACGTTCTTAGATGGGCTCAAGGTCAACTACGGCGCCGGCATGAACGCGGTGGACTTTGTGCTGGATGCTGAGGCCGCGCGGCTCGCCATCAACAGCTGGGTGTTGGCGGCCACCGAAAAGAAGATCAAGGATCTGATCCCCAAGGGCGCGGTCGACAATCTGACGCGGCTGGTGCTGGTCAACGCCATCTACTTCAACGCCGCGTGGGAGAAGCCGTTTAACCCCCAGGCGACCCAGCCGGGCCCGTTCACTACGCTGGCGGGGAAGAGCGTCAGCGTGCCGCGCATGGCCCAGACCGCGATGTTTGGCTATGCGTCAGCCGCGGATTGGCAAGCGCTGGAGCTGCGCTACGACGGCGGAGAGATAGCGATGCTGATCGTCCTGCCGGCTCCGGGCAAGCTGGTGGCGGTAGAAAACGCTTTTAGTGCAGCGCAGTTGAAGGCAATCGTCGCGCAACTGACCCCCACCAATATCCACGTGACGTTGCCCAAGTGGCAGCTGGACTGGTCGGCGCCGCTGGGTAAGGTGCTGCAAGATATGGGGATGACAGCGGCTTTTAGCCCGGCTCAGGCCGACCTCTCTGGCATTGGCGGTAGCAAGGGCGAGCTTTACATCACGGCGGTACTGCAGAAGACCTTTATTGGCGTCGATGAGCGCGGAACCGAAGCCGCAGCCGCTACCGCAGTGATCGTCGGGACGACCAGTGCGCCGCCGCCACCCATTGATTTTACAGCAGATCGCCCGTTCATCTACGTGATTCGCGACGTGGCAACGGAGGCGGTGCTGTTTGTCGGCCGCGTTGGCGATCCTAGTGCCGGGATCTAGCGGGAAAATCCGCATTTTCGCAGCAATTAGCTTTGGACTGGCACGCGGCGGCCTTTGGCGCGCCCCCAGCGCTCGAACCGCGTCGCGCCCCTGCCGCAGATCTTGAGTGTGCCCCGGGCTTGGGCGATGATGGCCGCAGCCGATGGGGCTGCCGTGGGGCTTGCCGTGCCCAGCGGCCGCCGCGATCTCAACAGCCGGCGAGAACCGCCAGCAAATTGCCAAAATCACAAGGCACGGCAGGCAATTGACGTAAGGGGGGGATAGGTTTTGCTGACGCGCCGGCTGGAGAATTGGCGGTCTTGCGGGGTGCTTCAGATGGCGCTGCTGGCCGTCGCTGTGGGCACGCTGTGGTCGGCGCGCGCGCAGGCTGAGGACGGCTTGGCCCACGGCGACCGCACCGCGACGCTGTACCGCGAAGTGCTGCGCGTGGGCGAGGATGGCCGGCCGCTGCTGCCGCTCAGTGTGCTGGGGCGCCTGGAGAAGCTGGAGGTGAGCGCGCCCAGCGGCCTGCGGATTCTGGGCACCGGCGACGGCCAAGTCGACGTGCGGCTGCCGCCGGGGCGAAGTGTTGAAGTGGTGGCGGCCGAGCACAAAGCCGGTGTCTACAGCTACTTTGTGGTGTTGCACCGCGCGCCGTCTTGGGATTTTGACACCTTGCGCGCCGCCAAACAGCGCTGGAAGGATCTGGGCGTGGCCCTGGCGACCAAGAACAGCGGCACGAGCTACAGCCTGGCCGGGCGGATGTTTGACACCCGCCAGACTCTGCTGTGCCTGGAGCAGAGCTTTGCCACTGATGCCGATGCCCAGAAGAAAGCTAAAGAGATCGTTCAGCAATTTTCTGAAGCGCTGGCCGGTCAAGAGCCGACGGTGCACCCGGTGGTAGAGACCCTGCCGAGTGCGGCGCTGGTGGTGCGCGATCGCGGCGGCTCGGCGGTGGAGGTGCACGCCCGCGATGTCCTGTGGTTTGAGGCGCTTCAGCCCGCGGGTCAGGCCGCCACCCTGCAAGTCGTGGGGACACGCAAGGGCGCGCGCACCGACCTCGAGCTGCCCGGGCGCATCTACGTCGTGGCGGGCCAGCACGGCCTGGAGGTCGTCAACGAAGCGCAGATCGAGAGGCTGCTGGAAGGCGTGGTCGCTTCTGAGATTTTTCATTCGGCCCCGGATGCGGCGCTGCGGGCCCAGGCGGTGGCGGCGCGGACAGATATGCTGGCCAAAGTCGGCACGCGCCACGCTACGGACCCCTATGCGATCTGCTCTGAGGTGCATTGTCAAGCATTCCGTGGGCTTGAGCGAGTCAGTCCGCGGATTGCCCAGGCCGTTCGCGACACCCGCGGCGTGGTGATGGTGGATAGCGATGGCCGTCTCGTCGACGCCTACTACCACGCGGTCTCTGGCGGGCACACGGAGTCCAATGAAAATGCATGGCCCGGTCGGCCACAGCCGGCCCTGCGCGGGCGACCCGACGTGGTGCGCGGCACCCATCCCTTTGCCGGCGGCGTTACCGAGGCGGCGGTGAGCCAACTCCTGGAAGGGAAGGACGAATCCTGGGCCGCCTCCTCCGGGCTCAATGCCGAAGCTTGCCGCTGGCGCACGGAGCGAAGTGCCGCGGAATTGCAGGAGCAGCTCAAGCGATTTGGCTTTAGCGGGCCGGTGATGGGGCTCGACGTGATCAAGCGCGGGGTCTCTGGGCGCATCATCAGCCTCGCGGTGCGCGGTCCAGGAGAAATGCGCAAAATCATTGACGGTGAACTGCGCATCCGCAGTGCGCTCGGAGGGTCGTACGGACCCAAGGGCCTGCGCTCGTCGCTGGTGCTGATCAAGCCCGGTCCGGCGGGGCGCGACGGGGCGCCGCAGAGCTGGACGTTTGTGGGCGCGGGCTTTGGCCACGGCGTGGGCATGGACCAGACGGGCGCGGTGGCGCGGGCCAAGGCCGGCCAGGACTATCGCGAGATCCTGCTTCACTATTACGCGGGCGCCAAGCTGGAGCAGCTGTACTGACCCGTCCAATGGGTCCACTTGAATCCGCCGATCTACGCGGGCCACCCCACCTACCTCGATCCGACCGGCGCTCGCCGCCGCCAAAGGCTCTGCATGGCC
>JBIKTV010000543.1:0-3903 GCA_044347905.1 Myxococcota bacterium | reverse complement strand
TCGCTGTGGTGATGGCAGCCGGAGTCGGGGCTGCGCTGCTGCTGCGCGAGCCAGCCTCGGAGGCCGCCGCCCCAGTGGCTCCAGAGGCGGAAACCGAAGCTGCTAGGCTGCGACGGGCGCATAAGGCTCAAGAAAGCGAGCGCTTGGAGCGCGAGCAAGAGGTCGAGCAGGAGCGGCTCCGCGCCCTGCAGCTCGAAGCAAAGCTTGAGAAGCAGGCGAGCGAACTCGCCGCAGCCAAGGCGAAGCTGGCGGGCAGTCCGGCGACCGCCGGTGCCCCTGGCACCCCGGAAGCCGGGGACGCGCCGCAGGCCGCCGCGCCCGCTGCTGCAGCGCCAGAAGCGGCCGCCGGCGCCGCGGCCAAGCCTGCACCCGCACCAGAGGGCTCGAATTCGCCGGCGCAACGACCCAAGCGACCTGCGAAAACACAGGAGAAGGTCGAGGCCAAGCCCAAACAGGCCGACAAGGTACCACGCCATGACAGCACCTACCTCGACCTCTAGCCACGGGCGCGTGCGGGCCAACGCGCTGATCATTGCCGTCGCGGTGATCGCAGCGGCTGGGCCGTCGGATTGGGCTCATGCCGCGCCCGCCCGTCCTCAGGCCCCAGGTGCGGCGCCTCCGGCCGTTCAACCGTCGCAGACGGCTGAAGAGCTGGCGCGGCAGGCGGCGGCCGTCGCTCAGCGCGGCGACATGGCGCTGGCCGCCAAGATGTTTCACGCGGCGTTTCGACTTAGTCCCTTGGATTGGGCTTACCTCTACAGCGCGGCCCGCGCCGAGCAGCTTGCCGGAGATATCGACGCCGCCCGACGCGATTACAAGCAATTCCTCAAGGAAGCACCGCCTGACCACGCCTTGCGCGCCCGCGCCAAGAAATATGCCGAGGAGGTTGAAATCAAGTACGGCGAGGCGATGCAAGCCCAGCAAATGGAGCAGCAGAAACTGGCGGCCGCCGCCCGCAAGCGCAGCGACGCTAACGACTCGGCCAAGACCTTGCGCGTCGCCGGGTGGGTCGCACTAGGGGTCGGCGCCGTCGGCCTGGGCGTTGGGGCCTGGGGGTACGCCGTGGCCAGCGCGGAGCGGGCCGATCTGGAAGCGCTGACGACACCTCCCCCGCAGGAGCCGATTCGGGCAATTAGCTATGCAGAAGCCCAGTCCCGGGCGGAGGCCATCCGCGGCGATTTGCGACTGGGAAGCGGCCTGATGGCGGGTGGTGTCGCCTTGCTGGCGGTAGGCGGCTGGTTGGCTTGGCCAGCAAAAACGAGCAATTCGCCAGCGCCCTCCGTCGCTTTGGCTTTGAGCGGCCAACCTTCCGTGCAGCTCGGCTGGAGTTTCTGATGGCGCACTGCAGCATCCAGTGGCCCGTTTGGGTCGCGCTGACGGCGCTAGTTGCGGCCTGCAGTGTCGATGTTCCCGCCGACCCGGCCGCGTACGCGTATTTTGACCGCGCAGCGCGACGGGCCGCGGACTGCAAGGCGGCCGGGGCGCCGGCTTGTGACGACGGCAACCCTTGTACTTCGGACGACTGCGACCCCCTGAAGGGCTGCCAATTCACCGCCACGCCGGCCGCCTGTGACGACGGCGACGCCTGTACCACCGGCGACGCCTGCAAAGGCAAAGTGTGCGCGGGGCAAGCGAAAGACTGCAACGACGCCAATGCCTGTACCAGCGATGCCTGTGCCGCTGCGTCGGGCTGCGTGGCCACACCGGTGGCCGGTGCTTGCGACGATGGCGATGCGTGCACCATCGGCGACAGCTGTTCGGACGGCCAATGCGGCGGTCAGGCCTTGGCGTGTGACGACGGCCAGCCCTGTACCGATGACGCCTGTGACGGCGCTGCGGCTACAGCCAAGCAAGCGTGCACCCATGCGCCAAACCAAGCCAGCTGTGACGACGGCGACGCGTGCACCCAGGGCGATGTCTGCGCGTCCGCTGTTTGTGCCGGCAAGCCGCTTCAGTGCGACAACCCCGCAAACTGCAAGACCGGCGAGACCTGTTCAGCCGGCGTTTGCCAGGGCGGCAGCCCAAAGGTCTGCAACGACAACAGCCCTTGTACCGAGGACAGCTGCGTTGAAGGAAGCGGTTGCGTGCACAAAGCCGTCCCCGGCCCTTGCGACGATGGCGATGCCTGCACCACGGGCGAAACCTGCAAAGACGGCGCCTGCAAGAGCCCGAGCGCGGGCTGCGACGACGCCAACAGCTGCACCACAGACAGCTGCAGCGGCGGGACCGGCTGCACCCATGTGGCCATTCCCGACGGCGCGGCCTGTGACGACGGCGATCCCTGCACGTTGGAGGGCAAGTGCGCCAACGGCAAGTGCGCGGCGACGGGCCTCAAGTGCACGACGGACAAGCCGTGCTTCTCAGCATTTTGCGCATCAAAGACGGGCGCTTGTACCGTCAAACCCTCCGCCGAAGGGTCTCTGTGCGGCGCAGGCGAGGGAGTCTGCAGCGCCGGCAATTGCCTGGCCGCCAGCACCAACGGCGGTTCTTGGGGCCTTGTGCCAGCTGGCGCGTTCTGGATGGGCTGCAACGCGTCCCTCGATTCTGCGTGCGGCAATGATGAGAAGCCTCAGCACGAAGTCACCATCCAGAAACCCTATTGGATGGGCGTCGATGAAGTCACAGTTGCCCAATACGCAGCGTGCGTGAGCGCGGGGAAATGCAAGGCGGCCTCCACGTACGACGTTCACTGCAACGCCGGCAAGCCGGACCGAGACAAGCACCCGATCAACTGTGTCCCCTGGGGCGAGGCGCAGGCGTACTGTCAATGGCTTGGCGGCGCCTTGCCCACAGAAGCCCAGTGGGAGATGGCGGCGCGCGGACGCTGCAGCGAAAATGGCGGTGCTGCAGGCTGCAAAGCGGCGATGCGAGTCTATCCGTGGGGCAACCAAGCGCCGGCCTGTGGCAGCCTTGGGGTCTACACAGCGGCAGGCACCGGTTGCGGAAAGACCAGCACCTGGGAGGTGGGGGTCGGATCGCCCTTGGGCAACGGGCCCTACGGGATGCGCGACATGGCGGGCAACGTGTGGGAGTGGGTCGCCGATTGGTCCGCGGCCTACAGCGGCACCGCCGTGGCCCATGACCTGGGCGGCATCGGTCCCGCCACGGGCGAAGCACACGCAGCTCGCGGCGGCGGCTTCAGCTCACCCGCCAACGAGCTGAGGGCGTCGAGTCGCGGCGCCGGCGGCCCGGTGGCGTCCATCTACTTTGTCGGCTTCCGCTGTACCAAGCCCGGGCCGCAGTGATTGCGCGGACCAGAGCGCGTCCCTGTTTGATTGTATGGCGTTCCTCATGTACCGTTGGCAGCGCGACTTTTTGGCGGCGCTAGGGGGCCCAGTGGTCAAGAGGAATTCAGCGAGGATAGGGCCATCCCATCGCCTCGCCGGGTGGGCAACTGCCCTGGCGGCGCTGATCGCCCTGGCCGCTTGTGGCGGTGCTGAAGAGCCGACGTCCGGCGCCGCGAACTCCTCGGCCGGGGCGACGGGGACCGGGGCTGCCAGCCTCAACGTGGCGCAGTGCGACCCCGCGGGCGGCTGGAAGTCGGCAGTTCAAGTGGCCACTGGGGCAAAAGACCTTGCCACCCTTGAGAAATATGCCGCAGCCCTGAGCGGGGCTGGCTACCGCGCTGCCTTGCACCTGGGGCCGGACGCCGCTTCCGGCGATGCAACGACCGGGGCCGATGGGCTTGCGGGCGCAGCGGACGCAGCCGACGGCGGATCCCTAGACGCCAGCGCCGCCGATGCCGCAGAGGGCGAACCCGCGGCCGACGCCCAGGCCAGCGACGCATCCGCCGGCGACAGCGCTTCCGTGGACACGGCCGACGCCAGCACGCCCGTGGAGGGGGGCAGCGACCCGACGCCCGTGGACGCGGAAACCCGGGTGTTTGTCATCGCCACGGATCCG
>JBIKTV010000542.1:0-3905 GCA_044347905.1 Myxococcota bacterium | reverse complement strand
GACGTGGTGCTCGACGAGGTGACGGGCACCTATCAGTGCAGCCAGGACGAGTTTGGCAAGCTCAACCTAGGCGTTCTGTACGCATTTTAGCGCTAGACTTGCGCCGCGAGCTCCTCCGCGCCCGCCAGGTCCCGCCGGCTTAGGCGCAACGGCAACGTGCCCAGCAGCATCCACGCCGGCAGGGCGATTTCCGCGCCGCGCAGCGCCCCCTCAACCACCGGGGAACTGAGCCGCCACGCCAACTTGGCCGCGTGGTACTCCGCAACAGCCAGCTTGTAGCGCTCCTCATACGCCGCGACCACCTGGGGGTGGACCGAGTACAGCCGCGGCGGGCGCGACCGGCGGCGGTGGCTGTCCTTGGGCTTGACGGGCCCCTGGCGGAACAGGCCGCCGTCTTCATCCTCACGGGTCTGGGCGCGCTGCTTGGGCGGCAGGTCGGGCATCGGACATTGCCCTCCGCCCAGGTCAGGACCGCGGTCATCGCCCTCGCCGGCCTCCGTCGGACATTGCCCTCCGTCCTGTACAGCATTGAGATCGGGGGTATTTTTCGAGTGATGCTCAGCGCTGGACCTGTTGTCTTGCGCGATTTCGTCGGCGATGCCGCGATACATGCCCTGCAGCGCTTCCGGGCTCAGGTGCGCCCAACACTGCGGGACTGAGATGGGCAGGTCGGTCCACGTTTCGTAGGTCGCGTCAGGCTTGGCCCCGCCGGCCAACCGCGCGGCATCGCGGCATTTCTGCGAGTAGTTCACCCGCCTAGCCTTGAGCGGCTGCCCCGTCAGCATCGCGTCGATCGACGACGGGCCGCGAAACTGTGCAGGATGATCGACAAGTTCTTCTGTGACCGCTTGGGCCATGATGTAGCGAACGCGCCGCGAGACCGATTCCGCATCCGGCGCCACCGCCATCACCTTGAGGGGCGACCAGAACGCGCCGTGCGTCCGCCTGAAGCGGTGGCCAAGCCGAGCAAGATTGCCGTGTAAAAACGCCAGGAAGGCCACGAAATCGTCCGGGGACTTGAAGCCGTACAGGCCGTGGTAGTGGTCGCTCATGAAATGAAACACATAGACCGACACGGCGTAGCGCTTGACGGCCTCAGCGAAAACGCCGTAGGTCTCATCCCGCAGGTCTGTATCATTGATATCAAAGCGGTATGCGCCATTGTCGCAGCGGAGGGCGACTTCGCAGTAAAGGTCCGGGTCGTAAAGGCGGAGGTCGTGCATGGCGGACTCGCGACCGGGGCGGATTTGCCCTCGTACAAGAGTCATCGCCGGCTGCCCAAGAAAACCGCGGAGAGGGAGGCAAAAAAGTTGGGGAAGGATGAAAAAACTTTCGGCTTGGCGCTGGGCGACAGAGCCAAACGCCAGCAGCATCAAGTAATCTGCAGTCAATTCAATGATCAGACATTGCCTACCGATTGTGAGACGGTCGACAGCTTCGAGCGCCGGTGATGGGCGCCCTGATCACGACGGCTCACCAGCTGGCCGCGTGCATAGGGACCAGCGCCGGGGAGGCCAAGCGTGGAGTCCCACCCCAAGACAGCGGAGCGGCGTCAGAAATCTGAGGCATTTCAATGATCAGACATTGCCTACCGGCCTGGACAGGCCTGGACAGGCCTGGACGGCCACGCCGCCTCCCCAAGGGCAAGACATGGGTGTGTAGATAATTTCCACATAGAGGGAAAATTCCTCACGCTGCGCGGTCGCTGCGGCTGCCCCTTCGCTGTATTTCAAGCCGTTCGCCGTTGGCACGCTCCATGCAGCACCTTCTGTCGCCGGCAGGGATGGTTCCCGCTAGGCGCTTGGGAGGCGGTCATGGCAACGGAAGGACGGCGCGCAGAAGTACGGCGCACAAGGATCAAGGGAATCGCACTCATCGGCACGGCCCTGCTGGCGGTCGCGGGCCTGGCGGCTTGTGACGATGGCAGCCCCACCGCCGCGGCAACGACGGAGAAGGTCACGTACGGCCAGAGCCTTGCCGCGTTGAGCGAGGCCAATGGCTGTGGCGAGGTGCTCGCTGACCTCAAGGCCAAGGCCGCAGCGGACGCCGCAAAAGCGGTCGAAGACAACCTGCAGATCGCCCTGAAATGGCCCCAGCAGGGCTGCATGGTGTACGACAGTGAGAATGGCGTGCCCTCGGCAGGCGGCGGTGGCGCCCAGCAGGCCTCGGGCACGAACACCCAGGTCGCGGGGGTCGATGAGGCAGATTTTGTCAAGAATGACAATGAGTTCATCTACGTGGTCGCCAAGGGCAAGCTGCAGATCCTCAAGGCCTGGCCGGCCAGTGAACTCAAGCGCATTGGCGAAATCGCGGTGGAAGGTACGCCCAAGCGGCTCTACGTGGCCAACAATAAAGCCCTGGTTTATTCTGCCCTTGGGCCGGTTGCTGCGGCCACGGGTGCGTCGCCTGTGGGTCCTTGGGGCGGCGTGTCGTACGACGGTGGCTCGGGTGAGTGCACCTACGGCTACGACTGCGACTTTACGGGCGACGGCCAGGTCCTGAAGATCACTCTGTTTGATCTGACCGACCGCACGGCGCCCAAGCTGCTGCGCGAGACCACCTTCTCCGGCTCGTACCTGAATTCGCGGCGCATTGACAACATGGTGCACACGGTGGTGGTGTTTCCAGACGTGTCCGTGCCCGGCCTGCAGTACTGGCCCAGCGAGCTGAGCGATCCGTGGAAGTGGTGCGGCAAACCGGAAGATTTCCCCTATACTAGCGCGCAGTTGAGCCAAATGTTCGCCGGGCTGGCGGCCAAGAATAAGGCGCTGATTGACGCATCGTCGATTGCCCAATACCTGCCGGGCATCAAGGACAAGCGCTACACCGCCACGGGCACGCTGGAAGAGAACGGCCTGCTGCAGGACTGCAAGGGCTTCTATCTGTCGCAAGAAGGCGACGGCAAGAGCCTGGTATCCGTGGTGAGCATGGCCATCGACGACTTGGGGCCGATTGGCTCCACTACGGTGGTCGGGCGCACCGGCGCGGTGTTTGCCTCCAAGGAAGCGCTGTACCTGGGCGTTCGCCACTACGCGGGCCAGACCAAGGGCTGGTACTACGAAGGCGAGGGAGCGGCCCAGGAGGCCACCACCGTCCACAAGTTCAAATTCCAGGGCGGCAACAAGACCAGCTATGTGGGCAGCGGCGCGGTCAAGGGTCGGATCCTCAACCAGTTCTCCATGGATGAACTCAACGGCGTCCTGC
This sequence comes from Myxococcota bacterium, assembly GCA_044347905.1. Classification (GTDB taxonomy): domain Bacteria; phylum Myxococcota_A; class UBA9042; order UBA9042; family UBA9042; genus SXRM01. Next base: position 701 of record JBIKTV010000542.1, on the reverse strand, counting down.
GCATCGCCACCACCACGGGCCATGCGCCCAGCCCCACCGCCCACAGCACCGTGGCGACGCTGGCGCCGGTCCAAATCGCCGACGGCGGCGTGCAGTTGGCCGTGCAAGGCATGCTCGACAACATCGCCCCCAGTGAAGACATCCGTTCGGTGCGCTTTGACGGCGAGGTCGGCTACGTCGTGACCTTTAAGAAGACCGATCCGCTGTTTGTGTTTAGCCTCAAGGACCCCAAGAATGTCAAAATGCTAGGCGAATTGAAGATCCCCGGCTTCTCCACCTACATGCACGTGCTGGACGCCACTCACCTGCTGACCATCGGTTACGACGCCGACGATCAAGGCAGCTTTGCCTGGTTCACCGGTATCCGCTTGCAGATCATTGATGTGAGCGACTACAGCAACCCCAAGCTCGACTACGCGGAGGTCATCGGCACGCGCGGTTCGACCAGCGACGCCGCCACCAACCACCTGGCCTTTACCTTCTTTGCCGCCAAAAACTGGCTCGGTCTGCCGATCACCGTGTGCGAGAGCAGCTCTGGCGGCGGCAGCTATGGCACCAAGATGAGCTTCTCTGGCCTGTACGTCTACGATGTCAAATCTGCCAGCGGTTTCAAGAAGCTGGGCGGGCTGGCCAGCGCCCCGGCCGAGACGAGCAGCGAAGGCAGCATGTGCAGCAACTGGTGGACCCAGTCGAACTCGTGG
>JBIKTV010000541.1:0-3906 GCA_044347905.1 Myxococcota bacterium | reverse complement strand
CTACAGCGCCCGGCGGATCAGGATGCGCCGCGAGCACGACGTGACGATCCACGAACTGCCGCTCTGGTTCATGCACTGGGTGCCCGAGCAGCCGCAGGATCCGCCGTTGTTGTAGGTCTTGACGCCGTACGACACGCCGTTTGAGAACAGCAGGCAGTGTGTCGACCAGATGTACTTGGCAATCACGTTGGCCACCACGCCTGAATCCTCAGGCGCCAGCGCGTATCCCGAGGGCACGGCGACGTAGCTGCCGCTCTGGCAGGTGTTGGTCCAGCTGCCGTAGGCGGCATTGGGCGGCGCGTCGTCCAAGGTGCGGTAGGCGTAGCCGTTGTACTCAATCTCATTGGCGGTCAGGTTGGTGCAGGTCTTGCCGTCGCCCAGGTAGCCGGGCTTGCAGGTGCAGGTCGGCGGGGCGCCGGTGTTGTTGCTGCAGGTGGCATTGACGCTGCAGCCGCCGTTGTTGCTGGCGCATTCGTCGACATCGCTGCAGGTCTTGCCGTCGCCGGTGTAGTACGTCTTGCAGGCGCAGGTATTAGAGCCCGCGGTGTTGGTGCAGGTGGCATTGGCCGAGCAGCCGCCGTTGTTGCTCAGGCACTCATTGACGTCCGAACAGCTAAAGCCGTTGCCGCTATAGCCGACTTTGCACACGCACGAGACGCTCTGAGCGCCGGGGGTACACTGTGCGTCGCTCGAGCAGCCGGTGGCCGACAGGCACTGGCCTTCGCTGCACGCGTCGCCGGTGGTGCAGCCGTTGTTGTCGTTGCACGGCGCGGTGTTGGGGTCAAAGTCGCAGCCGGTTTGCGGGTTGCAGCTGTCGTCGGTGCACGGATTGCCGTCGTTGCAGCTGATTTGCGCGCCGGCCACGCAGCTGCCGCTCTTGCACTGGTCGGCCGTCGAGCACACCGATCCGTCGCTGCAACTTGCGGTATTGTTCACATTTTGGCAGCCCTTCTTGGGGTCGCAGCTGTCGTCGGTGCAAACGTTGCCGTCGTCGCAGTTGGTGGCGTCGCCGGGCAGGCACTCGCCCTGGTCGCACTGGTCTTGGCCGGTGCAGGCGTTCTGATCGGTGCAGGTGGCGGTATTGGCCAGGACCACGCAGCCCTTTTGCGGGTCGCAGCTGTCGTCGGTGCACGGGTTTTTGTCATCGCAGGTCACATCTTTGCCGCCCATGCACTCGCTGCCGCTGCAGACATCGCCCACTGTGCACACCGAACCGTCTGAGCAAGGCGCGGTGTTGGCCACCGACGTGCACGCGCCCGTCTTGGGATTGCACGTCTCGGTGGTGCAGGGGTTGCTGTCGTCGCAGTCGCTGGGGCCGGCGGGGGTGCAGACGCCGTTCTTGCAGGTGTCGCCGGTGGTGCAGCCGTTGGCGTCGTCGCACTTGGCGGTGTTATTCGCCTTGACGCAGCCGAGCTTGGCATCGCAGCTGTCGTCGGTGCACGGATTGCCGTCGTCGCAGACCACCAGCTTGCCCGGCTGGCACTGGCCGGCCTTGCACTGGTCGGCGCTGCTGCACAGGTCGCCGTCGTCGCACGGCAGGGTATTGGGCTCGTTGACGCAGCCGCCCTTGGCCTTGCAGCTGTCGGTGGTGCAGAGGTTGTCGTCGTCGCACGGCGTGGACGCGCCCGGCAAGCACGCTCCGCCGCTGCACTTGTCGCCCAGCGTGCAGTCGTTGCTGTCGCTGCAGTCGGCGCTGTTGGCGGTGCTCACGCAGCCCAATTGCTTGTCGCAGGCGTCATTGGTGCACGGATTGCCGTCGCTGCACTGCTGGGGGGCGCCGCTGACGCATTCGCCGGCCTTGCAGACGTCGCCGACCGAGCACGCGTCGCCGTCGCTACACGGCAGCTTGTTGGCGCTCGATACGCAACCCTTTGTCGCGTCGCAGGCTTCGTCGGTGCAGGGGTTGTTGTCATTGCAGACTTTGCTGCTGCCCGGCAGGCACTTGCCCCCTGCGCAGGTGTCGTCTTCGGTGCAGATGTTGTTGTCGGTGCAGGCCGCCGTGTTGGCCAGAAACACGCAGCCCTTGGCCTTGTCGCAGCTGTCGTCGGTGCAGACATTGCCGTCGTCGCACTTGATCGCCGCCACGCCGCCGCACACGCTGTTGCTGCACTTGTCGCCGCTGGTGCAAGCATCGCCGTCGTCGCACGCCGCCGCATTGGCCGTGTGGCTGCAGCCGACGCCCGGGGTGCAGGCGTCATCGGTGCAGACCTTGCCGTCGTCGCAGCTGGCTGGGGTGCCCGCCGCGCAATTGCCTTGGCTGCACTTATCGCCCTCTGTGCAAAGGTTATTGTCGCTGCACGCCGCGGTGTTGTTGACAAACGAGCAGCCGCCCTTGGCGTCACAGGTGTCGTCGGTGCAGACGTTGCCATCGCTGCAGGGCAGGGGCTTGCCGGGGGCACAGGCGCCGCCTAGGCACACGTCGCCCAAGGTGCAGCTGTTGCCGTCCTCGCACGGCTGGGTGTTGGGGGTGTGGACGCAGCCTTTCAGCGGCTGGCAAGCGTCTGTGGTGCAAGGGTTTTGGTCGTCGCAGCTGGTGGCGGCGCCGGGCAGGCACTGGGCCTCGCCGCAGGTATCGCCGACGGTGCACAGGTTATTGTCCGTACAAGTGGAGGTATTGGCCACAAAAGTGCAGCCTTTGAGCGGATCGCAGACATCGTCGGTGCACGGATTGCCGTCGCTACAGGTCGCGCTTTGGCCCGGCTTGCACACGCCAACGCTGCAGGTGTCGCCGTTGGTGCAGGCGTTGCCGTCGCTGCACGGCGCGGTGTTGGCCGCCGATTTGCAGCCGCCCGCCGCGTCGCACGTCTCGGTCGTGCAAGGGTTCTGGTCGTCGCATTCGCTCGGCTTGAGCGGCTTGCACACCCCGGCGCTGCACTTGTCGCCCTCTGTGCAGCTGTTGTAGTCGTCGCACGGCGCGGCGTTGTTGACGAACTGGCAGCCCTTTTGCCCGTCGCAGCTGTCGTCCGTGCAGGGGTTGCCATCGCTGCACAGCAGGGCCGCACCGCCGTTGCACGCGCCGTCCTTGCACACATCGCCCACGCTGCAGACGCTGTCGTCGCTGCATCCCAAGGTGTTGGCGACTTGCACGCAGCCGGCCTTGGGGTCGCAACTGTCTGTGGTGCAAGGGTTCTGGTCGTCGCAGCCGGTGGCGGTGCCGGGCAGGCAGGCGCCGTCTTTGCAGGCATCGCCGCTGGTGCAGACGCTGTCATCGCTGCACTTTAGCGCGTCGTCGGCCTTGAACTTGCAGCCGTCCGTTGCGTCGCAGGTATCGGCAGTGCAAGGATTTTTGTCGTCGCACACCACTGTGCCGCCGGCCTCGCACACGCCCTCTTTGCAGCTGTCGCCCAGGGTGCAAGCGTTGCCGTCTTCGCAATTGCCGCTGACGGCGCTGTGTACGCAGCCCTTGAGAGGGTCGCAGCTGTCGGCCGTGCAGGCGCTCTGGTCATCGCAGCTCTTGGCCGCGCCGGCCACGCAGGTGCCGTCTTTGCAGGTATCGCCCAGGGTGCAGGCGTCGCCGTCCTCGCAGCCGCCGGTCAAGCTGGTGTGTTCGCAGCCGCTGACCTTGCTGCAACTGTCTTGGGTGCAAGGTGATTTATCGTCGCAGTTGCTGGGGGCGCCGCCGCCGCAGACGCCTTTTTGGCAGGTCTCGCCCGCCAGGCATTTGTCGCCGCTGCTGCACACGCTGCCTTCCGGCGCCGCCGCCAAGCCGCACTTGCCCGCGATGCAGGTCGCCAGTTCGCATGCGCCTGTGCCAGCCGGGCACTGGGTTGCGGTGGCGCACTCGGCGATGTCGTTGGGGGTATCCGCCTGAACAGTATCGGCATTTCCGGTGTCGACTGCCGACGTGTCGTTGCCCACCCCAGCGTCGCTGTCGACTCCGGCGGCATCGACCGCCACTCCTCCAGC
>JBIKTV010000540.1:0-3912 GCA_044347905.1 Myxococcota bacterium | reverse complement strand
CCCGGCCGCCCCTCGCCCGGGTTGGGGCGGGTCTCTGGCCCGACCGGTTCCCGACGCTTCGGCGAGCCAGGCTAGGTGTGTGTTTTCAGGGGTGTGGCGCAAGAGCGTGGGGCGAGGCGGCTAAAGCAGCACGCAACATCTACAAAGCCCTCCGGGCTGCGACAGCGTCCGATTTCGAGATCCTGAGCCCCCAAAGGGGCTTCCCAGATGTTGCCACGCGGCTTTAGCCGCCTGGCACCCCCGCCCACAGCGCATCCCGTCCGTCGGTCTAACCCGCCAATCCTCAGAGGATCGCCTGACGTGAAGGTAAGGCGTTGAGGCGGGGGGCGTTAGATGCCGACGTGGGCGTGGCCGATCGGAGGCCGGCCGTTCGGAAGGTAAGGCCTTGATTCGGATGGCGTCGGACTGAAGTCCACCGCTGAGATTCGAGAAGTCCCTCCGGGACTGCGCGCGGGCGGAACAGTTGCCGCGCGGCAACTGTTCCCAGCCGGTCGGGCCGCCGTCCGAGCCCGGAGGGCTTCCCAGATGTTGCGCAGCGGGTTTAGCCGCCTGGCACCCCCGCCAGCCAATTCCCCAGGGATGATCAGAACAAGCGACCGGTCGATCCGAGTTCCTGCCCAGCCAAGGTCCGCGGAGCTCAATCCCAGAGGCCCGACCTTCGGTGCCGGTTCATCCGCATGCAGCACAGTGCCCAGAGCGTGTTTTTGGGCACGTCGCCTTGGGGCGACCGGGCTCGGATTTCCTGCCGGCTAGCGCCAGCCCCCCTGCGGGGTGCCGCGCCCGCCGGGCCAGAAACGGCGTCGGACGCCGCCGCTCCGCGGTCTCGATCCCTCGTGCTTTGGGCAGTGGGCGGGGGCTGGGCAATGGCCGGCCGCCAGATCAGGGCTGCGGCGTCCCCGGCTTCTTGACGTCGACGTGGACGGTGAAGGTGGCTGTCGTCCACTTGCAGAGGTTGTCGATCTTGCCGTTCAGGCCTATGGCCTGTGTGTTCGACGCGAGCTTTCTACACGCCAGGGCCTTGTCGGTGGTCAGGTTCAGCGTGACGGTGTTCGGCCCCCATTCCGTGACGTTGTAGGTGAGGGGGCCGAATCCCGTTTTGACGAAGAGCGACGTCCAGGCGTTGTCGCGCTGCTCAGGGGGCAGGGATTTTGCGGTGAGCTGGGTCCATACGACAAAGGTACCCGTGCTGGACGAACCGTTCGGGCCAAAATCGAGGTCGACTGTGAACGGCGTCGCCTTGCCGATGGGGCTGGGGATGTCGCTAATGCTGAGATCCGCTCCACAGCCGCTCCAACGAGTCGCTCCTGTCCCCGCATACACAACCACCGGCAGGGCCTGGGTCGTTTCCCCCCACCCACCACACAGCCGCTTGGGGTCAGAGATGGTGCAGTTCTTGCAGCAGACCTGACTGGCCAAGCCCTCATACGGCCCCGCCAATAGGCCCACGCCTGACCAATACGGTGGCTCAGTCGCATCCAAAAACGCATTTGTGATCGTCACATCCAGCGCATCCGACACGGCAGTCATCCAGAACATGCTCGGGCCGGCGGGCACAGTGGTGGGTAGCTCAGACTTTGGACACGCACAGCCCGAAGCCTGGATGTGCGCCGGCGTCGCGTGGCACACCGACACATCGACCGCCACCGCTGCCGGCGTAGGCGCAAGCGGGGCCGCGACCTCGATGACTGCCGCGGTGACCGGGGCAGGCAGGGTGGCGTCAGCGATGTCGCGCACGACCGCCGAAATGGTGGCGTCGGGGTCGAATTGCAGAGCGTGGACGCTGGCGCGGCCCGGGAACGCCGTCACCTTGCGCCCATCGGCCAAGGTCACGCTCAGCGGTTTGCCCGTTGGAACGGCGCCGTACACCTTCGGGCAGCCGATTTCGTTGACAAAGCTGCTCTTGGCGCTGATGAAATCGCTCGGCTTTGCAACGTCTAGGCTGACGAATTTTGCGGTTCCTGCGTCGACGTCGATGTCCAGCGTCACGCAGCCGCTGGGCAGGAGCGAGGCTTTGGTGTACTGGCAGTGATCACAGAAACCTTGGCTGAACGGCATATTACTGACCGTGGCCTTGGCGCTGACGTTGTTGAACCAGGAGGCGCGCAGCAGCACATGGCCTGGTTGGGAAGGCTCAAGCTGCGCCGGGACCCATAGCGACCTGTAGAAAGGATTCAATCCGAAATTCTTCGGACCGAGGATAGCGCTCAGTTCGTTCTTGTAAGTCAGAATAGGCGGATTGGCCTGCCAGTCCTGTTGGCTCGAACAACCTACACCGCAAAGCGGCTCAAGCGCAGCGCAAAGCTCCGCCGTCGAGGCGTCCGGCAGCGGAACGCCACCGTCGGCGCTGTCGACTTCCATCGCATCGACAACCTCGCCAGCTCCGCCGCCGTCGACAACGTCCACGTCCCAACCCTCGCCGTCGCCCCCGGCCACTTCGTTGGAATCCAGAGCCGTTTCCAAGTCGGCCGCGTCGCCCGGGCCGACCTCCGCGCCGGCGATGTCCACCACCGACGCGCCGTCGCTGCTGCCCGCAGCATCGCCCATCTGGTCGAGAATGCCGCTCGGACTATCCTCAGCGATCTCCGCGTCCACGACCTCCGACGATGCGACGGCAGCTGGCGGCGCTGGCGAACAACCAAGCAACGCCACAGCGAGGGCAACGCCAAATCGCCAATGGGTCGCCAGAAAACCACGCCAGAGCGCCGCCCCCTCCACAGCGCACCTCACCGCCACACCGTGCTCTTGATGAGCAGGGGGCCATAATCGGGAATTGATTGAAGGCCATAGTCTGGCTTGGTCGGTTCGTTGCCGCCAGGGCTCCTGCGGATCCAGGCGTAGGTTCTGCCTGCCGATCGGTGGATGCCGCCAGCTGCGCCGTGTTCCCGCAAAAAGTCGTTCACGCCGCCCGCTGCAGCCGACAGACAATGTGCAACCCCCTCATTTTGCGCGACACCCATGGAGAAATCCGCCAAGGCCAGACCATTCTCTGCCAGGCGGGCGCTCGCAAAGGCAAAGAACCGCTCTTGGCCAGCGCAATTGGTGGATGGATACAACACGGGATCGTATTGGATGGTGACGCGATCGATGTTGTCCGCGTCGACCGCCGACCAACCGCCCGCGCCGGGCAAGAGCCCCAGAGAGTGCGCAAGGTTGGTCTTGGCCGGCAGGTCCTCGCCGCTCAGGTCGCCCTTGCTGAGCCACGGCTGCACCTCGCCCCACTGCCATGCGCCGTCGACGCGTTTGGCGACCCGGTAGTGCACCCGCCACTGGCCGTCGGCAAGGTTTTCCGACTTGTCGGCCCAGGTAATCACCAAGCTCCCGCCGAGGACAACCGCGTTCGGCGCGTGCAATGGGGCGACGGCCTCTGGCAAGGGCACCGGTGGGTTCAGCGGTTGGTTGAAATCGCTGCATTCGCGGTGCAGCGTGGCCAATTCGTCGACGACCTTGAACCAAGTGCCAGCGAAGTCCTGGGCGCAGATGATGTTCTGCCCGGGTTGCTTGAGCCCACCACAAGTGCATTCCGGCGTGGCGCACACATAGGTCAAGACGGTCGATCCGCTGTCGCTGCCCCAGGCGGGATCCCAGACGACGCCTACAGGTAGCCTGCGTTTCAGAGTGTTTTGCGCGAGCACCCCGGTGTCCGTGGGGGGCTGAAACCCGCCCTGGATCACCGCCTGCTGCCAAAGCTGACCGAGGATGTTGGGGTAGTAGAGCACCGAGCTGTCGGCAACCCGGTCAACCACGGCAGGCGGACCTGCCGGTCGGTAGGTCTCGGGCCAGCTAGGATCCTCGATGGTGATAGAGGAATTCATCAAGCACGCCCCGCTGCCGGCCACGCAGCGGCTTGCCGAGAAGGCGCGTAGGCCGTCCCAGTTCGCCGCGTACTCCAGCTGACCGCCCGCGCCGTCGCTG
>JBIKTV010000539.1:0-3916 GCA_044347905.1 Myxococcota bacterium | reverse complement strand
GATGCCGTGCAGTTGACCCGGCTCCTGGACGCCGATCCGCTGCGCAGCCTGCCCGATGCGGCGCTGGTGCTGAGTAAGCCCAATGAGCTCAAGCTGTTTGATGCGGATCACCCGCGTCTGGATAGCTCTCGCCGCCGTCAAATGGCCCAAGCGGCCGCCGACGCCGCGCGCAGCGACCCGCGGGTGATCTCTGTGACGGCTGGGTTTTCTGACGAAGATGGCCTTGTGGCCGCCGCGGCGAGCAACGGCCTGCGCGCTTGGCAGCGGGACACCGTCTACAGCCTGTCGGCCGAAGTGACGGGCAAGGACGGAGACAAGCGCCCAGAGGACTGGTGGTACACCGCGGGTCGCAAGCTGGGCGACCTGGGCCAAGCGGGTGACGTGGGCAAAGAGGCGATGACGCGGGCGCTTTTGCGGGTCGGCTCCAAGACCCTGCCCAGCGGCCCGCGCACGTTGGTGCTGGAAAACCGCGCGGCGGGTCAGCTGTTGCGCTACTTCTTGCAGGCGGCTCAGGGCATGGCGCTGCAGCAGAAGCGTTCCTTCTTGGATGGCAAGATTGGCCAGCAGGTCATGACCAAGCTGCTGAATTTGAACGATGACCCCGGGCTCGCTGGCGCCTTGGGCTCGCGCAGTTTTGACCGAGACGGCATGAGCGCCAAGCCGTTTGCGGTGGTCGAAGGCGGCCTGCTGCGCAACTACTTCTTGGACTGGTACTACGCCAAGAAGCTCGGCCTCGCTCCGACCACAGGCGGCTGGTCCAATCTGGTGGTCGCGCCCGGCAAAGACTCGCTGCAGGCGCTGATCGCCAAGGCGGGCAACGGTTTGTTCGTCACCTCGCTGATTGGCGGCAATTCAAATTCGCTGACCGGCGATTTCTCCGTGGGGCTGCAGGGGCTTGAGATCGTCAACGGCAAGCCCGCCGGCGCGGTAGGGGAGGTCAATCTCACCGGCAACCACAAGGATTTTTGGACCAAAGTCCAGGTGCTGGGCGACGATGCCTATCGCTACGGCAGCATGCGCGCGCCAAGTCTGTTGATCGAAGGCGCCGCCGTCAGCGGCAGTTGAGGGGCCCGAGCGATGGCGATCAAGCTGCAAAAACCCGAGCGTGACCGGCTGGTGGCTTCGGTCAAGCGCTACTGTGCGGAGAATCTGGAGCCGGTGGGGGACCTGCAAGCGGGCCTGCTGCTGGACTTTTTCTTGATTGAGGCCGGGCCTGTGGTCTACAACCAGGCGGTGGCCGACGCGACCGCGCGCATCCTCAACCACGCGACCGATCTCCCAGGCGAGGTCTATGAGCCCGAAGTGGACTACTGGCGCAGGCCGCGCGGAGGTCGTGCCTAACCCGGCGATGACGGTTAGGTTCTGTCAACACATTGACAGCGTGCAGGCTATCCGCTTATGACGGGGACCCCACCTTGGCCCCCATCCAGCGAGACGCTCCGTGGAACACAACCGCCACTTCACCCGCCACCCGGTTCAGCTCAAGGTCCAGGTCTACGGCAAGTCCGGCTGGCAACCCTTTGTCACGTCAGACATTTCTCGCGTCGGCCTGTTCATTTGCATGGCGGAGCCGACCCACGCCCTGAGTTCGGTGCTCCAGCTGCGCATTGAAATGCCTGACCAATCCGTCTTAGACCTGATGGCGCGGGTGCGACGCGTGGTGACCTCGCCCGGACCTGGCGGGCTGGTGGCCGGGATTGGCGTCGAGTTCTTTGCGATTTCGCAGCAGCTGCGCGACACCTGGAACGCCTTTGTGGTCAGCCTGCGCCGCCCCGCGCCGCGCAATTTTGCAGAAGACAGCCAGGATCTCCGATCGATGCTGCCACCCAAAGAAGTGCGCGACATGCTGCGGAAAATGCGCGAAGCCGGCGAGCTATTGCAGGCCCCTGAGCTTCGCCCCGTCTCTCCGGCGCTGCCCCCGGCGGTGGTGCCCATTCAGCCGTCCGATTCGACCAAGCTGGCCCAGCTGGCAGAGCGCTGTGGCCGCGGCGCTACCCTATTCCTGCGCACCGCGCATGTGTGCCAAGTGGGCCAAGCAGTTCATGTTGTTCTGTGCCACCCGGACACGGATGAGGAATGGACGGCCCACGCGACCGTCGAAAGGCAGGTCCACGGAGAGGACGGCTCCTACGCCGGGGTGCAAGTGCGCTTTGTGCAACCGGGGGAGCGCGATCGCCGGGCCCTTGGGGATTTTGTCAAGGGAATTGGCAGCTTTTCGCCTCCTGGCTGAGGCGATCAGCGGAAATAGATTTCCGCTTGTCGCTTTGCCTACTGGGTGGGCTGCAAGTTCGCGGCCTTAGGGGCCGACTCACCGCAGCGGCGGAGGTGATTCCGCGATTTCTACGGAGCCCCTGAGCGCTAAGGCTGCGCCGCGTCAGAGGTGCTCTCTCCACCACGCCTCGCCTTGGGCCGCCCCAGGTTCGACACTGGCGCCGATGCGCGGATGCCAGACCGGCGCCGCGGCGGCCTGAGCCAATTGCCAAAGGGTTTCTGCCGGTTCTGCCCAGTGGTGCAGGCCCAGGTCAAAGGTGCCCCAGTGCACCGGCAGCAGCGGCTTTGGGCGAACGCCGGTTGCCGCCAAAGGCAAATTCTGCGGCGCCATTTCAGCGTGAACCTGCCGAATTGACGCCAGGGCACCTGCGACGTAGCCTCGGCCTCGCTCGCCCCATGGCCCTCTTGGCTGCAGCGATCCCGGAGCCCCGATGACCCCTTCCCACCCCGAAGCTGGCCCGTCTGCGGCGCTGCTGCGCCTGCGCAAACGCGTTGGATCCCACGCGATCCGCGGATTCTTTGAGGGGGTGTCGCGGGTCGGTCAGCTGCACCCGCGCGCCGATCCCAAGGTGCACGGCGTAGAGGTCAAGCGCAATGTCGACTACGTGGGCCACGGCAACCCCTTGCAGACCCTGGATATTTGGCGACCCAAGCACGGCAAGGCCAAGGCTCCGGTGGTGCTGTATTTGCACGGCGGCGGCTTTCGCATCCTGTCTAAGGAGACCCACTGGGTGATGGCGCTGGGCTTTGCCCGCCAGGGTTACGTGGTGGTCAATGCCAATTACCGCTTGGCGCCGGAGCACCCGTTCCCGGCGGCAGTGCAAGACGCTTGCGCCGCCTACACTTGGCTCGTGGCCCATGCCGATGAATTGGCGGTGGATCTGTCGCGGTTGATCGTCGCCGGCGAGTCGGCGGGGGCCAACCTGACGCTGGCCGTTGCCGTGGCCGCCGTCACCCGCCGCCCTGAGCCGTTTGCCCAGCAGGTGTTCGCCACGGGGGTGGTGCCTCAAATCATCCTCCCGGCGTGCGGCCTCTTGCAGGTGAGCGATGTCGAGCGGTTTGCCCGCAGAAAGCCAGACAAAGTCAAGGGATTCTTGCTCGACCGCATGCAAGAGGTCAGCCGCTCTTACCTCCCGCCCGACGCGGGCCACAGCGACGCGGCCCGGCAGCTCGCCGATCCTCTGCACGTCCTGGAGTCCGACGCGGTGTTAGACCGGCCCTTTCCAGCGGTTTTTGCCGGCGTGGGCACGGGCGACGCGCTGCTGGACGACACGCGGCGGCTGGCGGCGGCCCTGGCCCGGCGCGGCATCGCGCACCAGGTCCGGTATTATCCTAAGCAAGTTCATGCCTTTCATGCCTTTGTCTTCTTGCCCGAGGCCAAGCGTTTCTGGCGCGAGCAGCAGGCATTCTGCGACCAGCACCTGCCGGGCTGACGGCAATTCTTGCGCGGTTTTGCTTTGTACTAGCGGCGTCATTACAATGGCGCGCGAAAAGCGCTCTTTTTTGCGCCACCTGAGGCCTCCGTGACCAGTCGTCGCCGCTATTCTGCTGTCGTTTCAGCGATCTGTCTTGGCCTGGCCTTTGTGGTCGGCTGCGGTGACGGTGCCTACGACGAAGCTGTCTCAGCCGACGCGACCATCGCCGA
>JBIKTV010000130.1:0-13021 GCA_044347905.1 Myxococcota bacterium | reverse complement strand
AGCGTGGCAAAAAGCCAAAGGATCCGCTGCAGTTTGGCATCGTTCTGGCGCATGGGTGATCTCTCCTCGCCGCATTCTCCGCGCAGCCGCGCCGCAGTGCAAGGGCCTGTTGGGCCCGGATTCAATTGAAGGGATCAACAAAATGACGCCTGAAAACCCGGCCCCGCGAATGGGCCGCCGCTCTGTTGCGTTAGGGGGCCGCCGCGGTAAAATGCCCCGCCGCCGCGAGCCGAGGTAGCCAGCCCGCAGTCCAGGGCCGCCAAAATTGGCCCGTGTCACCTCTACGAACCGCCATTGACCCCAAGGAAGGTAGCCGATGAAGATGATTTCTCTTGTCCTGGCCAGCGTTTTTGCCCTCTCTGCCTCCAGCGCCTTTGCCGCCCCCACCGCTCAGCAAAACAAGATGGCCGACTGCAACAAGCAGGCCAAGGAGAAGGCCCTCAAGGGCGATGAGCGCAAGAAATTCATGTCCGATTGCCTCAAGGCCGCCCCCGCGGCGCCCGCTGCTGAGGCCGCCAAGGCTGAAAAGGCTCCCGCCGCCCCCGCCGCCCCCGCAGCCGAGGCCGGCAAGAAACTCGCGCCCAAAGAGGCCATGAAGGCCTGCGCTTCCGCCAGCAAGGGCAAGAAGGGCGACGAGCACAAGAAGTTCATGTCGGACTGCCTCAAGGCCGGTGGCCCGGGCAACATGGCGAAGTAGTTGAATTGTCGTGGGTAGTTAGCTCTATCCATCCGCCAAGCGCGCCAGGGCCAGCAGCGCCGCCTGGAGCACCGGATCCTCGGGGCCCGCCTCGATCTTCCGGCACAGCTCGACCGACTGCTGCAGGCTCTGGCGCGCTTCGTCGTTTTCGCCCCGCGTGGCCAGGGCTTGACCCAGCAGCAGCTGGGCGCGGGCCAGCAGGCGCGTCTCACCGGCGTCGCCCACGCGTTGCCAACGCTGCAGGGCCTGGCGGCTGCGGCGATCGGCGTCGACGGCCTTGTGCAGCGCCCCGCCCGCGGCCAGGGCCATCGCTTGCCGGTGCAGGGCCAGCGCCTGGGCCAAGGCCTGCTCGCAGCGCTGCCACAGCAGGGCCTCCTCTGCAAATAGCTCTTGTGCACCATGGAGTTGTCCGATCTGGTGCCGGGCCTGCGCCACCAGCGAGACGGCCCTGGCGCGATCGTCCAGCCGCGGCAGTTGGCGCAGCACGGGCAGGGAATGCTCAAGCAATTGCCAGGATTCAGCGGCATGGCCCCCGGCGCGCTGCTGCAGGGCCTGCTCCACGCTCACGGCGGCCTGGCGTTCCGCACGGCTGGGCAACGGCCGCAACAACCGCAGGCGCGCCACCAGCCAGCGCTCGCTCAGGGCGGGCTCCGTCTCCAGGGGGGCCGCGTCGATCGGCAGGTCCACCGCATCGCTGCTGGCGAGCCACGCCTCCAAATCGACCGCTTGACCGCTCTGGGTGTCGGCATAGCGCGAACGGCACGGCCGCGGCTCGTCTGGCGCGGAGCAGGGGGCAAAGCGCAGCTCTTGGCGGGCCTCGCTCAGCCAGGCCTCGGCGAGTTCAGGTTGCAACATCAAGCGGTTGGCGCGGGCGAGCGGCAGCAGCGCTTGGGCGTGCACCGGGCTGCCCGGCTCGCTGACCGCCAGCAATTCCTCAGCGGCGCAGAGCACTTCTTCGGCCAGGCCCGCCTCCAGCAGCAGGCCATCGGCGTGTTCCAGCAGCAGCCCGGCCACGGCGGGGGACCCTTGGGCCAAGTAGGCAAACAGCCAAGGTAAACGCCGCCTGAGACCGCTGAGCCGGGCCCGCGCCGGCCATTGCTCCACCCGCTGCAGCACCCCAAGGGTGAGGTGCCGGGCTAAGGCCGCAGTGTAGCGCGGGAATTCGTCGCGCTGCTCCAGCCACTGGCACAGCGGCAGGGTCAGCCGCCCCAGGATCAGCTCGGTGGGATCGCTAGAAAGCCAACCGCTTTGGCTCAGTTCAGCCGCCGCGTCGTTTTGCAGGGCCCGGCCCAGCGGCGCGTCGACCCACTGCGGGTGGTGCTCGCCTCCCGCCGCGGCCAGCGCCAGGGCCATCGCCTGAGCAGGCGGCGATAGGTCGGCAAAACTGCTTTGGAGAATCCACTGATCGGCCTGTTGCCCGGCGGCTGGAAGCCGGCTGCGCCAGCGGTCCAGGCCCGCGCTCCCTTGCTCTTGGGCCACGCGCTGTAGTTGCCCCGCGGCCAGCTTGATCAGCCACGGCCGGCCGGCCAGCGCCGCCAGAATTGCCGGGCTGTGCTGGGCAGCGCCGGGAAAAGCCTCAGGGATCGCCAGTAGATCCGCGGCGTGCTCATCGGCCAGCGGGCCTAGCAGCACCAGCTCGTCGGCAAAGCCATCGGCCAGATCGCCGGGCTGGGTCAGGGCGATCGTGCGGGCCTGGCCAGCGGCAACGGGCAGCTCACCGGCCTGCCAAGCCTGGGGCCCCGCGGCGTCCACCACCAGAGTGATCGGAAACGTATCGAGAATATCAAGATGGTGCAGCGCTTCTTGGGCGGTGGGCGGCCCGGCGCGTCCCCAGCCCCAGCGGTGGGCGAGCATGCGCAGGTTGGGGCGGCGCCGCAGAGGGTGGGCGTCGAGCCACAGCCAGCCGCGCGGGCGGCCCTGCGAAAGATCCGCTTGCAGATCGCCAAATTCACTCTGCAACACCGCGCGCAACAGCGTG
This sequence comes from Myxococcota bacterium, assembly GCA_044347905.1. Classification (GTDB taxonomy): domain Bacteria; phylum Myxococcota_A; class UBA9042; order UBA9042; family UBA9042; genus SXRM01. The sequence continues at coordinate 10,346 of JBIKTV010000130.1, read as the reverse complement.
TGCCGACCGCTCCCCGGCGCCCCGCGCAATTCCAGCAGGCGCCCCGGAGGACCGCGGAGGAAGGCGCGCAGTTGGTCGATCTCCGTGCGCCGACCGCTGATGAGAGGAGCGCCGGCCTGGGCCATCGGCGGCGCCTAGCTTTGCTGCGGCTGGGGCGCGACGGTGCTGTCAAAGCCCAGGCGATCGCGGAGGAATTTCTGTACCCGCAGGTGGATCAGCTCCGGAAACTCCAGCGGCGTGTAGTGGGTGCCGGAGGGGATGACCAGCAATTCCGCGTCGTTGATCCGCCGGGCCATCTCGCGGGCCAGATCCACTGGGGTGAACAGGTCGCGGTCGCCGGAGACAATCAGCGTCGGCTTGTCGATCTGCGGCAGGATTGCTTCAGCGCAGTGATCGCCCAGCGAATTGAGAATCGCCATGTAGCGCGGCATGTTCAGGCCCGCCACTTGCGCCGCCAGCTCGACGAACATCTTCTGGTCCAGGGTGCTGCTCACCATGCCCGTGGCCTTGAGGAACTGCAGCGTCAGGGCCAGGCGCACGGCCTTTTGGGCATAGGGCTGGGCCGGCTCGGCCAGGTGAGACACCGCCTCCAGAGCGCGCAAGATCGCGGGAATCATGGGTTTGATCGGCGATTGCTTGAGCAGCGGGGCAAACGCCGTGGCCAGCGGCCGGCCGTAGGTGCCGTTGATGAGCACCAGGCCTTGGACAAAAGCCGCATTGCGCCTGACGATTTCAAAGCTGACCTGCACGCCCATGGACCAGCCGACAAACACCGCGCGCTCGACCCCCAGGGCCTGCAGCACCGCGATGCCGTCGTCCGCGTGGGTGCTGATGGTGTAGTCGCTGCCCGCCGCCGCTGCGGAGCGGTACAGGCCGCGGTAGTCCCAGGAGACGATGCGGTGGTGTTCGCCAAAGAAATCGACAAAGTATGCCCACGCGTCGATGTTGCCGCCCAGGCCGTTGGCCAGCACGAGGGTCGGGCCGTGGGGCCCCGCGCCGGTCGGCCCGCAGTCGTAGGCCATCAGCGCGGTGCCGTCGTGGGCTGTGACGGAGAGGTGGCGGATTTCCTTCATGCTTGTCTCCAAATCACCTTAGAAGGCCCGTTTGCTGTCCAGCAGGATCGTCACGGGGCCGTCATTGACCAATTGCACTTGCATGTCGGCGCCAAAAACCCCTTGGGCTACCGGGATTCCCATGGCCTGCAGCCCCTGGCACAGCCGCTGGACCATCGCCGCCGCCGGTTCAGGCGCCATCGCCGCGGTAAAGGACGGGCGCTTGCCGCGCCGCACATCGCCGTGGAGGGTAAACTGGCTCACCACCAGGATTTTTCCGCCAATCTGCTGGACATCCAGGTTCATCTTGCCGGCGTCGTCGCCAAAGATGCGCAGGCCGGCGAGCTTGTCGACCAGCAGCGTCCGATCGGCGTCCGTGTCGTCGTGGCCGACCGAGACGAGCGCGAGCAGGCCGCGGTCGATCGCCCCCACCACCTCGCCGCCGACCTCTACGCGGGCCTGCGTCACCCTTTGCACCACCGCTCGCATGGACTCCCCGGTTGCCCCGCCGACCCAGCGGGCCTTGAGTATTGCACCTCTGCGCCACAGTGAAAACGCCGGCGGCGAATCCGCGCGGGGCTGCGGCAAGAGCGATGGTGCCTGCCGAATTGCCGTCCATCGCGGATCAGGGGTTCTCTTGCCTCAGACCCCCCAAACGGTGTAAACGCTTGCCGCTCGACCGCCTCTGGTCGCTGCGCCCGCGGGCCCGCCTGCCCGCCCACCGACATCGAGGTCCCCATGCCCGGCTACCAACGCATCCTGCTCAAGCTCAGCGGCGAGGCGCTGGCGGGTGATCGCGGATACGGTATTGATCCCGACACGTTGCAGTCCATCGCCGCCGAGTGCAAGGCCGTGTCCAAGCTCGGCGTGCAGCTGTCCGTGGTGATCGGCGGCGGCAACGTTTTTCGCGGCGTCGCGGGGGCCTCTGCGGGCATGGACCGCTCGACCGCGGACTACATGGGCATGCTGGCCACGGCCATGAATTGCTTGGCTTTGCAGGACGCGCTGGAGAAGATGGGGGTGCAGACGCGGGTGCAGTCGGCGATCGCCATGCAACAGATCGCTGAGCCGTACATTCGCCGCAAGGCCGTGCGCCACCTAGAGAAAGGCCGGGTGGTGATCTTCGCATGCGGCACCGGCAACCCGTTCTTTTCGACGGACACGGCCGCAGCGCTGCGAGCGGCGGAGATCGGCGCCGAAGTGATCCTCAAGGCCACCAAGGTCGACGGGATTTACGACGCGGACCCGCGCAAAGTGCCGACGGCCAAGCGGTTTGACACGATCACCCACATGGACGCCCTGCAGCGGCGCCTGCAAGTGATGGACTCGACCGCGCTGTCGCTTTGCATGGACAACAAGCTGCCGATCGTGGTGTTTGACATGCACCAGGCGGGCAACATCCTGCGGGTGGTGCAGGGCGAGCGGGTCGGTACACTTGTGACGGTGTAGGGGTGCGTGAGCGAGGGGATTCTTTGCGATTTGACGGTGTATTGGCTCAGTTTGAGGCCTAGATCAGCGTCGAGGCCTAGATCAGCGTCGGGGCCTACACGGGACGGGGGGCGAGATCAAGAGTCGATCCGCACCCCACGGCAGTGCCAGGAGCAAGGTTAGCAGCAGAGGTGAAGCATGGAACAGGAAATCTTTGACGATTTGAATGAGCACCTGAACAACTCGGTCGAGGCCTTCAAGCGCGAGACGGCCAAATTGCGCACTGGTCGCGCCAGCACCAACCTGCTCGACGGCGTGCGCCTGGAGTACTACGGCCAGGAGACGATCCTGAATCAGGTGGCGACGGTCAGCGTGGTGGACGCGCGGCTGCTGCAGGTCAAGCCGTGGGAACGCAACATGTGCGGGCCGATTGAGAAGGCGATTCTCCAGGCAAATCTTGGGGTTACGCCGAGCAATCGCGGAGACGTGGTGTTGGTGCCGATTCCGCCGATGACGGGAGATCGCCGCCGGGAAATGGTCAAGCAGGCCAAGCACTTGAGCGAAGAGGCCAAGGTGTCCGCGCGCAATGCCCGCCGCGATGCGATGGACCTGCTGGAGTCGCTGGAGGACTTTCCAGAAGACGACCTGACCCGCGGCAAGAAGAAGGTCCAGGACATGACCGACGCGGCCATCAAGAGGATGGAGCAGATCTTGGTGGAGAAAGAGGCTGAGATTCTTGAGGTTTAGCCGCGGAATTTGAGGCTACGCCTGTCCTTGACGGGCCGCCGTCTGGCCCCAGCGGGCGATCAGCGCCTCGCGCTTGCTTGGGTGCAGGTGAGCCAGTTCGACGCGGCCGGCGTAATGGGCCACCACCCGCGGATCCATCACGGCGCGCCACAGAGGCGGCACCAGGGCTAGCACGAGCATGCCGCCGTAACCCGTTGGCAGCTGTGGTGATTCGTCAAAATGGCGCAGGCACTGGTAGCGGCGAGCGGGCCAGGCGTGGTGGTCGGAGTGGCGCTCCAAGTGGTACAGCAGCAGGTTTGAGGCCAAGTGGTTGGAATTCCAGCTGTGTTGCGGCGTGCAGCGCTCGGCCTTGCCGTCTGGGCCCAGCTGGCGGCGCAGGCCGTAGTGCTCCAGGTAGTTGACCACTTCGAGCAGGGAGAAGCCAAAAACCGCTTGCACGGCCAAAAAGCCCAGGATCTGCGGGCCAAAGGCCAGGGTGAGGCCGGCAAAAAGCCCGGCGCTCATCGCCCAGGCCTGCAGCACGTCATTGCGCCAGGTCCACGGGCTCAGGCGGTGGCGCTCCAGGCGGGCGCGCTCCAGCTCCCAGGCTGATCGCAGCGAACCGACCACCGTGCGCGGCCAGAAAGCCCAGAAAGACTCGCCAAGGCGGGCACTTGCGGGATCCTCAGGCGTGGCGACGCGGTTGTGGTGGCCGCGGTTGTGCTCGACATAGAAGTGGCCGTAAGCCGTCTGCGCCAGGGCGATTTTGGCCAACAGCTTCTCGATCCGCGGCTTTTTGTGGCCCAGCTCATGCGCCGTGTTGATGGCAATGCCGCCGACCGCGCCGACCGTCAAAGCAAAGCCGAGCCAGTCCGACCAGGCCAAGGCGGGGTGCTGGGCGACCACGGCGCACGCGGCGACCAGCGAGGCGTACTGCAGCGGCAGAAACAGGAAGGTGCACCAGCGGTAATACCGGTCGGCCTCCAGCTGCGGCTCGGCGGAGTCCGGCGGGTTGGCGGTGTCGGTGCCCAGCACGGCGTCCAGCAGCGGCACGGCGATCAGGATGAACAACGGCCCCAGCCACCAGCCCAGCCGCCAGCCCGCGCCCAGGGCCATCGCCGCCGCGGCAAACGGAAACAGCGGCACGACAAGGCCCAAAAGCCAGAGCCAGCGCTTGCGGTCGCGCCAAGGGGTCGGCACCGCGAGGGCCGCGGCGGGATCGAGCATGGGTCACCTCCTTGGTGCAACGGTGGCCAAGGCGCCCGCTGCTGTCAACCGCTTTTTGCGTTTGGGGGCCGCCGCGGGGCTTTGGTCGGCATGGGGCATCTTGTCCGATGGCCCACGCAAGGCTAATTGTCTGGCGAGGAATAGAGCGGGCTGGGCTGGCTGGTCGGGCGGGCTGGCGGCGATGGAGGGTCTTGTCCGGCGGCGCGGCGGGGTCGTCCGGCGGTGCGCTGGGCAGGGCGGACAGGGCTTGGACAGGAGGGAGGAACTTGTCCGATGTGATACGCAGAGGCCGCTAAGGTCGGGCTAGGTTTCGCCGGCGCGCGGCCATCCGTACCATGCGAGCCCTTTGGTTTGGCCGCCGACCTTGGTGCGGCAGTGGAGTGCGGATGCGTGGCTACGCGGTACTACTGGCCCTGGTGTGCGGATTGAGCGGCTGCGGCGAAGAGGCGGCTCCGCCGGCCGTGGCGGTCGACGCTTCCGCGGGGGCCCAGGACTTAGGCGGCGGCGCTGACCAAAGCGCAGGCGGCACCGACGCCTCAGCGGCAGCGGATGCCTCGGTCGGTTCAGATACCACCGCGGATTCAGACGCTTCGACTGCCCCAGATACCTCAGCAGATCCAGACACTTCGGCCGCCCCAGACACCTCAGCGGATCCAGACGCCTCGGTCGGTCCAGATACCCCAGCAGATCCAGACACTTCGGCTGCCCCAGACACCTCAGCGGATCCAGACACCTCAGCGGATCCAGACTCCTCGGTCGGTCCAGATACCCCAGCAGATCCAGACGCTTCGGCTGCCCCAGACACCTCAGCAGATCCAGACACTGCTCCATACCCCGACGCAGCGGCGCCCGATGCCGCCGGTTGTGTCCCCACAGCGTCCCCGGCAGAAGTGTGCGACGGCGTGGACAATGACTGTGACGGCAAGACCGACGGCCAGGACCTGTGCGACGACGGCGACCCGTGCACCCAGGGCATCTGTGCATTGTCCAACGGTAAAGTTCAGTGCTTGCAGCAGCCCGGCGCCTCAGGCTCGGCGTGCGATGACGGCGATCCGTGCACGCCCAGCTCGACCTGCCAGATGGGTGGGTGCGTGGGCAGCATCGACTGCGACGACGGCGTGGCGTGCACGAGCGACGCGTGTGGCGGCTCGGCGGGCTGCAGTCACACGCCTAACCCGTTGTTGTGCAAGGATGGCAACAGCTGCACCAGCGACACCTGCGACGCCAAGGCCGGCTGCACCAACCCCGCCGCAGAGGGCAGCTGCGACGACGGCGACGCCTGCACCACGGGATCGCTCTGCGCCGCCGGGGTGTGCCAGGGCAACCAGCCGCTGGTCTGCGACGACAGCAACCCGTGTACGACCGACAGCTGCGACAAGCTCAAGGGCTGCGCCCATGTGGCCAACAGCGCGGCGTGCGACGACGGCAACCCCTGCAACATCGGCGAATTGTGCAGCGCAACCAAGTGCCAGGGCGGCAAAGGCAAATGCGACGACGGCAACCTCTGCACCGCCGACAGCTGCGATGCCCAAGGCGCCTGCACCAACGCCGCCATCAACGCATGCAAGCCCTGTGCCGCGGCTGGCGACTGCAACGACGCCGATGCCTGCACCACCGACGCCTGCACCGCCGGCAAGTGCGTGAACAGCAAGATCAGCGGCTGCGTGGGCCCGACGGACTACAGCGTGGCGAACTGGGCGTCCAACAAGCCGGTGCTGGCGCCTGGCGCGGTGGCGAATTTCACCGTGGGGGTCAGCAATCTGGGCAAGCCGTACTCCGGCGCTGCAGCGGGAAAACTGCAGTGGGAAGTGTGGTTTTCAGCGGATGACAAGATCGACGCCGGCGACGTGAAGGTGGCGAGCAAGGCCTGGGCGGCGTACAACATCGGCGCGCCCAACCAGACGTCGGCCAGCGACACCCAGGCGTGGCAGTACGCCAAGCCGGCGGCGTGGTTTCACAAATTCCAGTGCGTGCGCCTGGTTTTTGCCGCCGATGCCAACCCCGCGGACAACGAAAAATGCATCGCGGTGACGGTTGAGGACGGCGAGGCGGGCCTGACCAGCGTGGGTCCGGGCGGCAAGATCCGCGTGCGCTTTGACGGCAACGCGCTGGCCAGCACCGTGGAATTGCAGACGGATAACCCGGGGCCCAAGGCGGTCAAGCCGGTGACTACGGTGTGGCTGTCTGCGGATGACAAGTGGGACGCGACGGACAAGCCGCTGAGCAACAACCTCAGCCCCACGGTGCTGCCGGGAAAAACCGCGACGACGCTGAGCTTTAGCGCCTTTGCCATCCAATCGGCGATCGGCGGCAAGGTGTGGGTCTGCGTGCGCATGGACCCGGACACGGCGGTGTACGAGAAGGTGCCGGGCGACAACAGCCTCTGCGGCCAGGTAGACCTTGAAAACCCAGCGGAGTTGCTCCACGGCGACCCGACTTACACCAACGGCTACCTGACCTTTGACCAGGGCGGCAGCGGCTGGGGCGTGAACTGGGGGGCAACGGCGGCGTGCAAGAAGCTGGGCGTGTACAATGTCGGGCTCGGGGCGATCAGCGGGGGCTTTAAGTCGCGCTGCTTCCTTTCAACCACGGGGCTTGCCGCCAATGCCGGTTGGATGGTCGAGTGGCAGCACGGCGGCAACGTTGCCAGCGGGCAAGCGAATTGTCAGGGCTATACCTGCGGAAGTAAAGTCGATTTGCTTTCGCCGGTTGGGCCCGCGATCAAGCCGCCGGCGGTGGGCGCGAGCAAGCTGTGCGTGGAGGTGAACTACGACAAGGCGCTGCTGGAAGTCGACTACAGCAACAACCTGCTGTGCGTGCCCGTGACCATTACCGGGCCCAACATCCAGATCAGCACCAAGCTGACTGCAGAGAACAAGGGCCAGCCCGTGGTGCTCAAGATCGGCACGGCGTGGAGCGATATGTTTGCGGTTTACAACGCGGGCAACGCCGACCTGGCGGGCGTCGAAGGCAAATTCATGGGGCGGATCTACCTGTCCAAGGACGCGGCGCTGTCGGCCGATGACGTCAAGCTCTGGGAAGGGGTGCAGAGCGGCCTGCCGACCTTTACCAAGCAAGTCGGCACGTTGCCCAACTACTACGCCCTGCCCACGCCGACGACCAAGCCGGCCATCACAGTTCCCGCGGGCACGGCGACGGGGGCGGCCTATCTGCTCTACGTCATCAACCCCGACAACGCCTTTGCCGAGCCCGCAGAGGACAACCTGTTTGCCAAGCCGGTCAGCGTGGTGCCGTAGCGATCGGGCCGGGCGGTTGGAGCGGAGCTTCACTGGCGCTTTGGCGCATCGCTCGGGCGGGCAGTTGCCCATCGCCCGCTCAGCGACGAAGAGGCTCTGACGCTGCGGCGCTGGCGCGATGGGCAGGGGACGTAGGGGCCTGCGGAGAATCGACTCGATCCTTCCCGGTGTCGTATGCTTGGTGGGTGGGTCGCAAGTGCGCTCGCCTTATTGGGTTCGTCGCAGTGCTCGGCGACAGGCCTTGTCGAGTTCTGTTTGCGCGCGTCCCTACCCCATCTTCGGCAGCGGCACAAACAGGTCGCCCACCGCCACGTGCAGGTCGTCGAACGGCGGCAGCGGCAGAAGAGCCCCATCGGTATGGCAGCCCAGCAAGGACCATTGCCCGCCGCGTTGTTCGTACACTTCCACCGTACGCTCCACTGGATCCACCAGCCAATACCAAGGGATGCCAGCCTCTGCGTAGGCCTGCGCCTTGGGCCCGCGGTCGTACCAGGCGTTGCTGGGCGAGAGCACTTCGCACACCCAGTCGGGGCGGATGTCGCAGGGCCAATCATTGGGCAGTTCCGGCAGGCGCGACCGTCGCCAACCCACCAAGTCCGGGCAGACAATCTGGTGGGGAGTCAGCCGCACCGTCGCTTCGCCGCAGATCCACCAGCCGTCGCGCAGCCCCGGACTGTCCGCGGCGACCACCTTAGCGGTCAGGCGCGCCAGCGTGCGCCCATGGTGATTGCGCGGGCCGGCGCGATAGTACGGCTTACCACCGACAATCTCAGGCTGTTCGTGTTCAGGCAGGTGCACGATGTCCTCCCAGGTCCACAGTTTGTCGCCGGTCATGCCGCACCTCCGCGGGGCAGCATAGGGGCGCAGGGGGTGTGGCGCAAGCTGCGCGGTCAGCTGTTGGGGGTTGGCGTGTGCAGGGGCCGTGCCTAGCGCAGGTGCTGGATTTTCAGCAGGTTGGCGGGGGCATGCTGGTATCGGCGGCGGTGTCTGAGACGGCTTGGGACTGGGGTTGGGACTGGGTTGGGTTGCGGAGGAGTTGCGTCTGGTGCGTCAGGTTCGGGCGCTGGCGGCACGGTCTCGGTTCGCAAGGTCCCCCAGTCCGGTGGGTAGGGCCGCGATTCCGGCGCGGCCGGTTGCGCAACACGTTGATCCCAATGTTGAAACCCTGGTCTCGCAATCAAGAAGCCCGCCGTCGCGGGCTGGCTGCAACGAGCCCGCGCAGGCGGCAACACCTGAGGTGCTGCCCCCACTGTCACCCCCGCGGAGGCGGCAACACCTGACGTGCTGCCCCCACTGTCACCCCCGCGGAGGCGGGGGCCCAGGCTAAATCATGTTATGGTTCAATGCGGTACCTAAGTTGGGCTGCTGAAGTTTCGTTGAATGACCGTTTCGTCGCCAGCGAACCGGCTGGGCCGGCCGACCACCGCTCGCCAGTTCAATCCGATGCGGCTTGCGGTCAGTAATCGCCAGAATCTAGCGATGTTGTAGCCTGGGCCCCCGCCTCCGCGGGGGTGACAGTTTGGGCTGACGGTTGGGTCCGGCGCAGTGCGGCAGTGGTACTGCAACGGCAACTGGGTTCAGACCCTGCGCCCGGGTCAAATTCGAACCCAAAGGCAGGGTCCAGACCCTCAATTCGGTAAGTTTTTGCGCAGATGGCAGGGTCCAGACCCTCATCCGGGCGAGTCTTTGAGCAAACGGCAGGGTCCGTACCATCGTTTCGGCTCGCCTGGACCCGGAAGGCCTTACCCCACCTGCGTCCGCGGCGCAAACAGCTCGTCCACCGCGATTTCAAGGTCGTCAAAGGTCGGCAGCGCCAGCCTGTCGTCGCCGTGGTAGCAGCCCTGAAGGCGCCAGTGGCTACCGTGCAGTTCAAGGACTTCCAAGGTGCGCTGCTGAGGATCCACCAGCCAATACCAGGGGATGCCAGCCTGCGCGTAGGCCTGCGCCTTGGGCCCGCGGTCGTACCAGCCATTGCCGGGCGACAGCACTTCGCACACCCAGTCCGGGCGGATGTCGAGCGGCCAGTCGTCGGGTAGCTCTGCCAGACGCTCCTTGCGCCAACCGGCCAGGTCAGGGCCGACGATGCCATGGGGGCTCAGCCGCACCGCTGGTTCCATGCAGATCCACCAGCCGGTTTGGACCGGCCAAAGCTCGGTGTGGGCCACGCGGGCAAATAGGCGGCCCGCGGTGTTGCCATGGCGGGCCCGCGGCACCGCGCGGTAGTACGGCTTACCGCCCACAATCTCAGGCTGTTCGTGTTCAGGCAGGTGCACGATGTCCTCCCAGGTCCACAGTTTGTCGCCGGTCATGCCGCACCTCCGCGGGGCAGCATAGGGGCGCAGGGGGTGTGGCGCAAGCTGCTCTGGCAGCTGTTGGGGTTGGCGTGTGCAGGAGCCGTGCCTAGCGCAGGTGCTGGAGTTTCAGCAGGTTGGCGGGGGCATGCTGGTATCGGCGGTGGTGTCTGAGACGGGTTGAGGCTGGGGTTGGGACTGGGTTGGGCGCCCACGCGCTGAGCGTCAATCGGAATCCCCATCGCGGCGGCTTGCAGTTGTCGCTCAGCCGCTGCAATAGCGCCCCAGCCATGCAGGTGTACTGGCCCAGTGGTTATTGGCGCTCAACCCCGCAACCGCCACGCTCCAGCCGGGACTGCAGCTGG
>JBIKTV010000538.1:0-3924 GCA_044347905.1 Myxococcota bacterium | reverse complement strand
ATCGCCGTCATCGCAGGGCGCGCCGTCGGCCGCCACGGACCAGGTGGTGGTGGCTTGGTTGGGCAAGCACTGCGCGCACGCGTCGCCGGGTTTGGCCTCGCCCTTGGCCCGACACAAGCCGCCGATCAGGCACGCGTCCGGCTTAAAGCTCCAGCTGCACAGCGGCTTGCCCCAGGCGATGCTGCAGGTGTCTACGGTGCAGTCCAATTTGTCGTTGCAGGCCTTCTTTTCATCCGCGGTGCACTCGCTTGGCCCCGTGTCGGCGGGCGGCACATCGGCGGGCTCTGCGTCGGCCACCTGCGTGTCGATCGGCTCGCTGTCCGCGCTGGCGCTATCGGAGGCGCCGCCGTTGTCGGCCTGAACATCGGCCATGGCGGTGTCCTGCGCCCCGCTATCCGCGCCGGCGTCCGTCGTCACAGCGCTATCCTCGGTCGATCCGGCGACTTGAGCGTCTTCAGCGCACGCCGCCATCCCGCAAGCGAGCAAAGCCGCCGCTGCCAAGTTCATCCTGGCCACTTTTGTCAGAAGGTGAATCTTCACTTGAGCTTACCTCCGACGATGGTGTTGCCGTTCTTGCGCGTCGTCGTCTCCACCGCGATGCCAATGCCGGTACCGGGCGGCAGGCCGGGCATCGACGAGGACAGGTCGATCGACGGGATCGGGAAGGTGCCCAGGGCCGTGCCGCCCAGCTGCGCCACCAGATTGTCCAGCAGCGCGTCGGCAACGAGCTTCTCCAACACCCCTTCACTGCTCACCATATTGTCCTGCAGCACGTCGACTTGCAGGGCCTTGCTCTTGACGCTGTCCAGCGAAATGCCGATCTCATTGCCCACCGCCTTGACCGTGACCCCGGCGACAAAGGAGGCGTACAGCACCACGTCCATCGGCTGGCCAAACAGCTTGAGCTTGGCGTCGACCTTGAAATCGCCCACGTGGGCCAGCAGCTCGCCCGTCGCGCAGTCGCTCATCGTCGGCGCTAACATCCCGGAAACCTTAAGGGTCATGTCCGACACGCCGTATTGCGCCAAGTCGACATTGCCCAGCATCGACGCCGGCACCGGGAACTCAAACAGGCCGCCCTGCCAAGTCCCCCAGAGAATCTGGTTAAAGGTATCGTCGGCAATCACCAGCTCCAGCGGCTTGGCCTTGAGAATCTCTAGCTTTTGCGGGGCCTTGCCACAGCCGATCCGCCCGGGGACCCCCAGATTGTCGTAGGGCGTGGACTTCACCGTGGTGATGCGCGCGCGCTCCAGCAGGGCCAAGCCGTCGGTGCCAGTGCCAACGCTCGAGAAATCCGACTGCAAATTCAAGGTGATCTTCTTGCCCGAACCGTCGAGCTTGTTGATGTCAAAGCTGGCGTTGAGGGCCAGAGCGCCCAGGGCCCCGGACAGCTGCGGCTCCAGATTGGCCACCACCTGCTCGGCAAAGGCCTTTTCCAGCTGCGGCTTAAAGGAGTTCAGCACCGCGTCGACGATAAAGCCGATCAAGAAGTTGAGCACCCCGTTGCTCAGGGTGGCGTCGACATTGTTCAACGTCACCTTGGTGTTGGCCATTTTGGTGGCGAGCTTGTGGTCCGCGGTGACGCTCAGGTTCACGTCCGTGGCGATGTCGATGCTGCTCATGGTCAGCTTGCCGTCGACGTTGACATTGAAGCAGAACAGCACGCAGACCTTGGCGTTGCCGGACAGATCGCCGCTGACGTTGTTGATCTTGGCCGTCATCCCCAAACCGCCGGGCTTGGCCTGCAAGCTCACCTTGGCCGGGTCGTACTTGAGGTTGTTCAAGTTCACCGTCGAGCCGTTGGCCGAATAGACCGGGTTCTTGATCAGGTCGGCGAGCTTGAGGTTCTGGATGGCCAGCTCAAACAAAGTCGCGAGATCATTGGGCGGCGGCGGCACTTTGTGGTTGCCATCGTCGATCACCGACTGGGCCAGCCAGAACGCCAGACCGGGATCGACCATGCCCACGCCCGGCTTGGCGAGATCCGGCTTGAGATAGCTGCTGGACCACAAGTACGCCTGCACACGGCGCTTCTTGCTGCCAAAGCTGTCGGCGGCGTCAAAAACCAGGGTATTGCCGCCCACCAGCGAGGTGTAGGGCACGGCAAAGCTGCCGTCGGCGGCCACGCTGACCGGCTTGTCGTTGAGCGCAAAAGTCGTGATAGGCCCGGCCCCAGATTTGACCTTGCCCTTGACCGTGATCGTCGGGCTGCCCTGCTGAATGGTCGCGGCGCGCGGCGGAAATTCGATGTCGATGACCGGCCGGCAGGCGTTGGACACGATCAGCGTGTTCTTGCAACCCTTGGCTTTGTCACAGGAATCCGCGGTGCAGGCGTTGCCATCGTCGCAATTGACCTTGGCGCCCTGGCAGCTGGCCTCCTTGCAGGTGTCCTTTTCCGTACAGGCGTCGTCGTCATTGCAGGGCGTGGTGTTGTTGGCGAGGGTGCAGCCCTTCTTGGGGTCGCAGCCGTCATCCGTGCACAGGTTGTTGTCGTCGCAGACCAGCGGTTTCTTTCCCGGTTGGCAGCTGCTTGCACCGCAGGTGTCCTCTAACGTGCAGGCGTTGGCGTCGTCGCACGGCAACGTGTTGGCGGTGTGCACCACGCCGGTCTGCGGGTTGCAGCTGTCGTCTGTGCAGGTGTTGGCGTCGTCCAGCGGCACCGCGGCGCCCACGCAAGCGCCCTGGCTGCAGGTGTCGTTCTGCGTGCACTTGTTCACGTCGTCGCAGGGCTTGGTGTTGAACGGGAACACGCAGCCTTTCTTGGCATCGCAGGCTTCATCTGTACAGGGGTTGCTGTCGACACACAGGTCGGCGATCGACTTGTGGCCGCAGCCCTTTTTGGCGTCGCAGCTGTCGATCGTGCAGACCGTGCCGTCGTCGCAATTGGCGGGCTTGCCCGGGGCGCAGGCTGCGTCTTTGCACAGGTCGCCTTCGGTGCAAGCGCTGCCGTCGTCGCAAGGTGTCGAATTCGCTGCGAGGGTGCAGCCCTTCTTGGGGTCGCAGCCGTCGTCCGTGCACAGGTTGCCGTCGTCGCAGCTCAGGGTCTGGGCGCCGGGCAGGCAGAGCCCGCCTTTGCAGGTGTCGCCCCCGGTGCACACGCTGCCGTCATCGCACGGGTCGCTGTTGGCCGTCGCCGTGCAGCCGCCCGCAAGGTCGCATTTGTCATCGGTGCAGGGGTTGGCGTCGTCACAAACCTTGCCGGGGCCCGTGCATTTGCCGTCGCTGCACTGGTCGTTCACCGAACACGGGTCGCCGTCATCGCAACTGCCCTGCCCGTCTGTGCCGCCGTCCCATGGGCTCCAGCCGTTCTGGTCCAGGGCGGCGACGCAGCGCAAGCACACATTGCTGGGGTGTTTGGCCAGGTTGGCGAGGCATTCTCCGCCGATGAGGCAGTGGTCGGGCTTGCACGCGGGGCCCGTGTCAGGCGGCGGCAAATCTGGAGCGGGCGTGGTGTCTTCGACTGCGGCGTCGACCGTTGAACCGTCGGCGATCGCGGTGTCGGCCTGAACGACGTCGGCCAGCGCCGCGTCGCTGCCCTGCCCTTGGCTGTCCATCGGCGCGGTGTCTCCGGCATTTGCCGAGTCCGCAGTAGCACTTGCTCCGTCAACCACCGCTTCTTCGCTACACGCGGCGGCCGTCAGAAGCGCCAAGGCCAAGCCCATGCGCCACAGCGGCACAGAGAAACACGCCAGCAAAGTGGGCGCCGTGGCGACGGGCGGAGCGGGCCGGGGCCTTGGGTAAGCAGGCTTCGACATGGGCATCTCGCTGGGAAAGGGTGGCAAACGCGGGCTCAAACCACCTATAGTGCCCATCCGCGCGGGCGGATGCAATGGCGAGGCGAAGGCCCGGCAGGGCAATCGCAAGAACCGCTGGACCGCCCACACCGTCATTCCCGCGAAGGCGGGAACCCAGGCGAATGGTTTG
>JBIKTV010000536.1:0-3929 GCA_044347905.1 Myxococcota bacterium | reverse complement strand
TCGCTGCCCAGCAGCTGGCCCAGGGGGTGCCCCAGGCCCTGAGACAGCCACGGCATCATCCCCAGGGCGTCCGCGGCCCCCAGGCCCAGCACCCGGCCGCTGCCGACCACCACCGTGGCGCCCACCACATCGTCTAGGAGGCTGCCCTGGGCCAGACCCAGCTCGCCGGGATCGCCGCGGCCCAGCAGAGCGCCGATGCCCTGATCGCCGTCTAGCGCGGAGAGAGAGCGCAGGCTCAAGCGGGCCTGGCGCGCGGCGCGGTCCACCTGCGCGGCGGTCATGCCCACGCCAGCGGTGACGACGCGGCGGCCGATGTCGACTGCGGGGGTGCGCTGCAGGCCGCTCGTGTCCAGGACGATCAAATCGCGCAGTTCTTCCGGCTGGGCGGCGGGCAAATGACCGCGCACGGCCACCGCGACGTGGCGCAGGCGGCCGACTTTGACCACGTGCTCGACTTGCTCAACGCTGCAAGGCTGGACGACGGCCAGCGGCCCCTCGCGCGACGCCGGGTCAAGGCCGCAAACTTTCTTGGCTTCTTCGCCGATCTGCACGCGTGCGCGACCGAGCCGATCGACGAGATCAGCATAGACGGCGCTGGCCATGGCTGCGCGACCCTCGACCATGCCCAGAGGCTAAACCGGTCTGGCCCAGACGGCAAGGCGCACGCGGGCGCGGTGCCAATTCAGGGGTCCAGCAATGACCCTTGAAAACCTGGCCCCGCGCCCCCACTGGGTGGACCACAAGCGCTCCAGCGGGGGCAATCTACCCGTAGCTCCGCACAGCGCCGGTTAGGGCGAGGTTGCAGCAGGCGTGACACACCGCCGCCGCCACGGCCGAACCGCTGCGGCCGCGCAGCCAGGCGAAGAGCAACCCCGGAAAAAACACGAGCAAGCGGTGGGGCGATGGCACGGCCACCAGGTGGACCAGGGCGAATCCCAGATTGGCCAGGAGCGCCGCGAGCCCCAGCTGGACCCCCAGAATCCTCCGCCCCGCTGGCAGCACTTGCGCCAAGCGACCCTGGACATAGCCGCGAAAAAACAGCTCTTCTGGCAAGGCAATCGCGGCCAATTGCAGGGCGGACTGCTCTAGCCACCAGCCCGCGCCAGGCAGGCCCAACCCGGCGCCGCGGCTGTGGCCCAGCACGTGGACTTGCCATTGATCGTAGCCGATCAGAAAAGGCGGCAGGACCACGGCGCTCGCCAGCAGCCCCAGAGCCACGGCGCGCGGCAGCGGCGGGTCAACGGCGAGCACGTCCCAGCGCCAGCCCTGCAGCCGGGCCAGCAGCAGCGGCGTGCCGATCATCGCCGCCATGGTCAGGAGGCCGCCCAATTCGACGCCCAAGCGCCCTTGCAGGGCGAACAAGTCGGCCAGGGCCAGGGCCAGAGCCACCAGCGCCGTTGCGCCCGCCGCCTCTGCCAGCCCCAGCTGCCGCGGCGTCATCCAGCCAAACTGCGCAGGAAGCGGTGAAAAGCGCCTTTGTGGTGGCCTTCTTCCACGCGCTCGATGTGCAGGACGAACCGCGGTCCCGCTTCAGTGTCGGTGATCAGCTGGAGCAGCTTGCCGCGCAGGTCGATCACCATCGGCCCTTCTGGCAATTCGATAGGCAGAAACACGATCACCGGCTGATCGAGCTCCGGGGCGCCTTCATGGGTGACGACGGCGACCGCCTGCCCGCCAATGGCGACCGCCCGACCGCTGCGCAGCTGCGCGCCGACCGAGTAGCGCACCGCGTGGTTGGCCCGCAGCATCACCGTGGGGTTAAAATGGCCAGAGCTATTGCGGCGATGCTGGCCACTGCTGGGGCTCGATGCCGCCTGTGGTTGGCTGCCCACGGGCACGTTGGCGGCGTGGGACTCGACGGTGGGCTCGCCGCTGCCTTCAAAGCCGCCCTGGTCAGCCCCAGCGGGGTCGCGGTTGGGTTCCGTCTCCTGGCGGCGCTCGGCCGGGGCTAAGGCGTAGACCGGAAAGGAGACGGTCGCCGGACCGGCGGCTGGGCTGCTGCCCTCTGCGACGTCAAAGGTGGCGCTGCGCTCGCCAACGCCCAAGGCCAGGGGCATCGCCGAGCGTTCGCCCGGGTTGGTCGTCTCGCCGCGAGCGGCAAAGGCCGGGGGCTTCCAGCCCAGGGCAGGCGTGCGCTCACTGCGCGGCATGCGGCTGCGGTCCACCGGCGGCAATACCACGGCGATGGCGGAGCTGGAGCGGCTACCGGCGGAGAGCACTTGGCCCTTGGGCGCTTCAACGCTTGCCGCAGGAATGGCGGTTCGCGATGGCCGCAGCGCCGTGCTCACGGGCTGGCCGCTCTGGGTGATCGGCCCTTCGCTGAGCCCCAGTTGGGCATAGGACAGCGGCGGCGGCACCAAGGCCGGCTGGGCCATCGGGGCGAGCGGCGCGGCTGCCACGGGCGCGTGGGCCCCGGACGGCGGCCGTTGAGGCACGGCGACAAAATGATCGGAGCGCCGGGGTTCCGGACGGGCTCCGGCGTCGGCCGCAGCAGGGAGAGAGGAATTGCCCACGGCGCTGGCGTTGGGCCGCAGCATCGGGTCGTCAAGCAAACCGTATTCTGTTCGCGCGGAAGCAGGCCTGGCGCCAGGCGGTTCCGGCGCTGCCATGCGCGGCGACTGCCCGGTGTGGCGCAGGGCATTGAGCCGCGCCGTGTCCGCTGCCGAGCGCGGGGAGGCCCCCCGGTGTGTCGAAAGCACCCGCACATCCTGGCCCGCTAGGCTCGCCTCAATGTCAAATTCCGCATGGCGATCCAGGGTCAAGTCGACCTGGGGCACCCGCGGCAGGCGCAGCACATGGGCCAGGAACTGCAGCAACGGCTCTGGGCCGAGATCACAGGCCGCAGCGCGCCACCGCACCGCCAGCCCCGGAGGGTTGCCGTTACCTGCGTTGGCCATGCGCACAATCAGCGCCAGCAGCGAGATGATCGGCGTGCCCAAGCCGCCCGAGCGCATTTCAACGTGAACAATCTCGCCCGGCTGCAACTGCTCGAGCCGCCCGGTCAGAAAGGCGGCGGCCGGGCCGATCTGGGTGCAGACCGCGTCACGCCGATCGCGGGCCGTGACCAGCGTACAGCGGATCAGCACCGGAAAGCGCGGGTGTTTTCTGCGGTCTTCTTGGATCATGGGCGGTTAAGTGGCCACCTCTGGGGGCATGGCGCCGCCCCCCTTACCGTTCACGCTAGCGGAGGATCGGAGCGACTGCAACCGCCGTCGTCTTGGCTCTAAGAACCGTCCTGAAGCAAACCAAAAGCCGTGTCCTATCCCGGAGCGGCGAAGCGCCCCCTGCGCCGTGAGCTTGCGACCCACTCCGCAGCCTCAAACTGTCCGAGGCGTTCTTGGGCAGACCTCTACAGGCGCTCAAAAAGCCCGGCTGCGCCCATGCCACCGCCGACACACATGGTCACCACGCCGTAGCGGCCGCCCGTGCGCTTGAGGTTGTGCAAAAGGGTGGCGGTGAGCTTGGCGCCGGTCGCGCCCAGGGGGTGGCCCAGGGCGATCGCGCCGCCCAGCGGGTTGACCTTGGCCTGATCGAGGCCCAGGGTGCGGATCACCGCCAGCGACTGGGCGGCAAAGGCCTCATTGAGCTCGAACTGGTCGATGTCGCTGATGGAAAGCCCAGCGCGCGCCAGGAGCTTGGGCACCGCAGCGACCGGGCCAATGCCCATGATCTCCGGCGCCACCCCGGCCACCGCAAAGCCGACAAAGCGCCCCAGCGGCTGCAGGCCCAGGGCCTTGGCTTTGGCTTCGCTCATGATCACCACGGCCGCGGCGCCGTCGGTCAGCGGGCTCGACGAACCGGCCGTGACCGATCCGCCCTCTTGGAACGCCGCGCGCAGCTTGGCCAATCCTTCAACCGTGGTCTCTGGCCGCGGCAATTCATCGGCCGCCAGCTTGCCCTCTGGGGTGTCGACGGCGACGAGTTCGTCC
>JBIKTV010000537.1:0-3929 GCA_044347905.1 Myxococcota bacterium | reverse complement strand
CGCCGCACCCCAATCTAGCACCTCACCTCGCACTTCCTCCAAAGCCGATGTCCACGCTGCGGCTGCTGGACTGGCGTCCAGAAAGTCGGCGGGATCGTCTTGGAGAAAATCGTCTGGCTGCATCGGATTCCTGCGCGCCTGGGGCGGGTGATAGTGCACTAGCTAGGCGTCCTGCGCCATCCCGCGGCCATCTCGCACGGGCGATGGTTGACACCGCGGCGCATTCCCTTGGACGATCCGCGCTCCCTGGCGATCCAGGGCGAGCTGGAGAAATCATGTTGGTCGGAGTTATCAACCCCGGAGCAGGGCACAAACCTGCGGTCGATCTGGCCCACGTGCTGGCTACGTCGTCGCCGCGCCTGCGGCTGCTGATGTCGGATCGCGCGGAAGATATTGAAGGTCTTGTGACGGCTATCCGCGGCGGAGCGGAGTTGATCGTCGTTGCGGGCGGCGATGGCACCACCTGCAATCTGCTCACGCGCTTTGACCGCGCCGGGCTGCTGGGCGAGCTCCCGCCCCTGCTGGTCTTGCCGGCCGGCCGGGTCAACACGATCGCCTCGGCGCTGGTGGGATCGCGGAGGCCCGCGCAGTTGGCGCAGAAGATGCTGCTCGCTTGGACGCGCGGGGTGCGGCGGGTGCGGCGCATGCCGGTGCTGCGGGTCAAAGTCGAAGGCCTGGCGCCGGCCGTGGGTGTGACCGCGTCGATCGGCGCAGTGGCCCGAATTCACGCGGATTACCGCAAGGCGCGCATGCAGGGCGCTGTGGGCCTAGCGGAGACCTTGGCGCGCTTTGCCCTGCAACGCCTGCCCACCGATCGCTTTGCGCCGATCGCCGGGCCCGTGGTGCTTCAGCCGACGCCTTTGCGCTTGTCGCACGTGACCCTGGGCGTGCTGAGTCCGCTGCCGAGCTTCTTTGGCTTGGTGCGGCCTTTTCCGGGGGTTCTGTCGGTCAGCCAAGGCGAGGGCGTGCACATGGCCCTGGCCAATCTGGGGCCCCTGGCGACCCAAGCGGTGCTGGCTGGCCTGGTCCGCGGCATGCTCAGCGCTCACCCGCAAGTTCAGTACGGCGAAGCGACTCACCTGAGCTGGCGCAACGGCGACCGGCCCGACCTCATCGTGCTCGACGGCGAAGAGCTCAGCGTTGCCCCGGGTGCCGCGGTGTCGATTGAGGTCGCCGGCCACGTCAAGATGGTGGTCTGGAAGGATCTCCCCGCCCGCGATCCGAGCTGAGGCACTGTCTCATCTGTATCGTATTGATACAGTGGTTCGCGCTGGTTGAGACAGTTGTCTCAAAATGGCCTCCGTTGACCGAGGGGTGCGGCGGTGAGTGTGTCCCCAGCGGACAGTTCAAATGCCATGAATCGCACACTATTTTGGCGGATCTGCCTTGACGGCATCTGGGTTGTCGGAGTTGGCCCGAATCTTGCAACGTTAAACGTTTGGAAGGTGGCAAACAACATCCCTATACGATTCAAGCCTTCCCTCCTGCTTCCCTCTCCCCGCCCAGCGGTTCTTCGGAATGACTGGGCTCCTTTGGGCACCGGCCCCACTTGACGGAATGTCCAGGCCATCGCTAGGGAGTGGCCTTTAGGACCCGCGGACCGTCAAAGTGCGGTGCTCCCCTTCTAGCGCTGCCACCTACGCGGCGGTTACCTCACGGTGACCGCCGCGTGCCGCTTTTGGCCGGCAAAAACGCGCTGCCGCAGGCCAATCAAAGGGATTCGCCCGCCCGCTGGCAGCCCTTGCGGCGACCGGGGCCTCCGAGGATACTGCGGCGCGGGGCCCCAGTTGAGGGCGGTGGCGGTCATGGCAGAGCGGGGCATCCGAGAGCGACTTTCGCGCGAAGTGCGGATGATCCGCACCCAGGCCGACATCGTCGCCCGGGCCACGGGTCGCTCTACGGGGTCGGTGCACTACCTGGTTGCCATGTTCGTCGTTGAATGCCAAGCGCGCGATCTTCTTGCTGAAACTGGCATTGATGACAAAGCGGTGCTCGACACCTTTGAGCGCATGGTCGAGCGAGAAGACGCTCCCGACGCGTTGAGCGAGGTCAACCGCCAGTCGGCGCGGTTGGCAGAGAGTGTTGGCCTCACAGAGACGACCTCGACCGTGCTGCTGGCGAGCCTCCTGCGCGTCCGCGGCGCTTTGGCTTGCCGGGTGCTGGAACGTGCCGGCGTCAATGTCCCGGGATTGCGGGCAAAAGTCATTGGGCAGGTGACCCTGGATCAAGACCGCGGCCTAACGGGCCAGCGCGCTGCGGTGCGGCCGCCGGAACCGCGCCAGGGCGAACCGCGGCCCTTGGACGGCAGGGCGACAGAGCCGCGCCCCGGCGATCATCGGCTGGGACCTCAAGGAATCCCCACGGGGCAAATGCCGCGGGTGGAGCCCGGGCCCAAGCTGCCGGTCCGCACGCAACCACCTGGAAATAATCCGCTCCCTCTGCCGAATCTCAGTGGCTCGGGCCTGGGTCACGCCGCGCCGCATCCGGCAACGCCGGGCCATCCTGGCCCAATTCAGCAGGGCAACACCCCAGGTCCGGCCAACCAAGCGCCGATGCCGCACGCAAATCCGGCGCCGGCTCCCGCGGCAGGCGCTCACGGCCCGCAAAATCCGGCGCAGCACGCGGCGACACCTCCGCCTCAGCGCGCGGTTTTGGCCGCGGATGCCGCAGGGACCCAAGCGGTTTTCCGTCTAGACTCAGGCGAATACCCCACACTTTGTGAAGTAGGGCGCAACTTGACGGAGGCGGCCCTGCGCGGCGAGATCGACCCGATCATTGGCCGCGACGGCATCATCGATGCGGTGATCGACATCCTGCTGATGCGCCATGCCAACAACCCCTGCCTCATCGGCGAGGCGGGCGTGGGCAAGACGGCGGTCGCGGAAGGTCTGGCGCTCAAGCTCGCTGGAAATATGCAGCAGTATGGCAGGCTTGGTGCCGCGGTGGTGATTGAGATCCCCGTGTCGGCGCTGGTGGCCGGTACCGCCCTGCGCGGCGCTTTTAGCGAGCGGATGCGCAAATTGCGCGATGAGGTCGCCAAGGCCGATGGTCAGGCCATCGTGTTCATCGACGAGATCCACACCCTGATGGGCGCTGGCACGGGCGACGGGCCGCTGGACGCGGCGAACGACCTGAAGTCCGCCCTTTCGCGCGGGCGGTTTCCGCTGATCGGCGCGACGACCCGGGCCGAGTACAAGCGCCACATTGAGTCCGACCCGGCGATGGACCGGCGCTTCCAAGTGGTTGAAGTGCCAGAGCCCAGCGCCGCCGAGGCTGTGCTGATTCTGGCTGGAATTTCAGCGATCTATGGCAAGCACCACGCGGTGGCTTATCACCACGATGCGCTGGTTTCGGCGGTGCACCTCGCCAAGCGCTTTATCACCGACCGCTGTCTGCCGGACAAAGCGATTGCCGTCATCGATCGCGCTGGGGCTCAGGCCCACCGCGCCGGCCGCGATCAAGTGCAGGTCGACGATGTGGCGCGGGCCGTCCACGTGCTGACGGGCGTGCCGATGGAGCGACTATTGGCCGATGAGCGCGGACGCATTCGCGATTTGGCCGCCGACCTCAAGGCGCGCATTGTCGGCCACGACCTGGCCCTTGACAAAGTGGCCAAGCGAGTTCAGCGCAATTACGCAGGATTTTCTGGTGAGCGCCCGCTTGCCTCCTTCCTGTTTGCCGGTGCGCCGGGGGTTGGCAAGTCAGAGACCGCACGGGCCCTGGCAGAAGCGCTTTTTGTCAGCGGCGACGCCCTGGTGCGCTTTGACATGAGCGAGTACGCCGAGGCCCACACGGTGTCGCGTTTGCTGGGGTCGCCGCCGGGCTATGTGGGCCACGGGCAAGCGGGTTTGCTGGCTCAGGCGCTGCAGAAGCGCCCGTACCGCGTGCTGTTGTTTGACGAAGTCGACCGCGCCGCCCAAGAAGTGCAG